>CAIRBF010000243.1 GCA_903876715.1 uncultured beta proteobacterium | reverse complement strand
GTGCGCTTCCTGCGTGCGGTCAAGCGCTCGCTGGACGACATGCTGGCCGATACGACCTTGACGAAGACTCTCGCCAATCTGCGCAGCTTCGAGATCGCGGAGATGGGCAACGCGGCGCTCGCGCCGCTGATCCTGCGCAACGAGATGCAGTTCTGGCTGACGTCCGGCAGGGAGAATCTGCTGCGCAACGTGCCCGAGCATTGGCAGCGTGGCTACGACCTGATGGCAGCCGCGGGCTTCGCGCCTCCTGGCGTGCGGGCCGAGACCTTGTTCACGAACGAATTCGTCGATCGCGCCCGGGCGTGATGCGCTTCCGTCGCGCTGAAGCCGCGCTGCTGCTGGTGGATTACCAGCGCGGGTTCCTGCATCCCGAGGGTTTCGTGGCGGCGCAGGGGCGTGATGTCTCGCCCTGCGCCGATGCAGCGCGCCACGGCTACGCGCTGGCCCGAGCGGCGCACGCCGCAGGCATGCTGGTGATCTGGACGCGTCATGTGCTGCGCGCAGACCATGCCGATGGCGGCTTGCTGACCACCGAGTTGCGCCCGCGCCTGGGCGAGATCGGCGCGCTGGCCTGCGGCAGTGCGGACATCGAGATCCCGCAGGAGGCCGGTGTCGCGCCGCAGGATGCGGTGATCGACAAGCCGCGCTACTCGGCCTTTTTCGGCACCTCGCTCGACATGCTGCTGGGTGCGCGCGGCATTCGCGCGCTGGTGGTGGGTGGCGTGACGACCTCGATGTGCGTCGAGACCAGCGTGCGCGACGCGGCGCAGCGTGACATCCGTACCTTCGTGGTGCGCGATGCGGTGGCAGATTTCGATCTCGCGCGCCATGAGGCTTCGCTCTCGGCCATGCAGTTCGGTTTTGCGCGGATCATCGGCGCCAAACAGGCCGTGGAGGCCATCGCTGCCGGCGAGGCGGTGTTTCCGTATGGCTGACGCTGCGCATCCAGCCATTCGTTTTCGCGACGTCGAAAAATGGTACGGCACGCGCGATGAGCCGGTATATGCGCTGGCAGCGACCGACCTCTCCGTGGCGCAGGCCGAGCTCGTCGTGCTGCTCGGTCCCTCGGGCTGTGGCAAGACAACGATGCTGCGCATGATCGGCGGGCTCATCGCACCCACTTCCGGCGAGATCGAGATCGAAGGGCAGAACCTGTGGCATCGCGATGAGCGGCAGGCGCCGGCGCTGGCCGATCTCGGCATGGTGTTCCAGGAGGCCAATCTGTTTCCCTGGCTCAGCATCGAGGAAAACATCGCCCTGCCGCTCGAGCTCAAGGGCGCGCCGAAGGCCGCAAGGCAGGAGCGCGCACGCGCACTGGCCAAGCTCGTGGGCATCGAGGGGTTCGAGAAACGCTGGCCGCGCGAACTCTCGGGCGGCATGCGTCAGCGCGCGGCCATCGCACGCGCGCTGTCCTACGACCCGCGCATCCTGCTGATGGATGAACCCTTCGGCGCGCTCGACGCCATGACGCGCGAGGCGATGAACCTCGAGCTGCAGCGTATCTGGCTCGCCACGCGCAAGACCATCGTGCTGGTCACGCACTCCATCTCCGAGGCGGTGTTCCTGGGCGACCGCATCCTGCTGCTTTCGCCGCGCCCCGGGCGGGTGGACATGGAGGTGCACGTGCCCTTCGCGCGGCCGCGCGAGCCCGACCTGCAATCGACGCCGGAGTTCCAGGCCATCGTGCGCCAGCTTCGCCATCGCCTGAACGAGATCAGCTAGCGATGAACGACGCTCCCCGCCCCGCAGCGCCAAAAGCCCCCCCGGCGCCCGCGCAATTCACCAAGCGCCGCGTCACGCGTGAGGGCGCGCTGCCCTGGATCACCACGCCCATCCTGCTCGGCGTTCTGATTCTGATCTGGGAGGGCTATGTGCGCGCTGCGGGCGTCTCGCCGATGATCCTGCCGCGTCCGGGTGCAGTGGCGCAGGCCTGGTTCGGATTGCTGCAGGACCCGCGCGCCTGGCACCACACCTGGATGACGGTCTACGCCACGCTCACAGGCTTCGCTTACGCCAGCGTGATCGGCGTGGGGCTGGGCGTGCTGATCGCACGGCTGCGCTGGCTCGAACTCACACTCAATCCCTTCATCGTCGCCACGCAGGTGATCCCGAAAGTGGCGCTGGTGCCGTTGTTCGTGTTGTGGTTCGGCTTCGGCATCACCTCGAAGGTGATTGTTGCCGCGGTGCTTGCCTTCTTCCCCATCCTGACCAATACGGCGATGGGCGTGAAATCCATCGACGAGGGACACCGCGATGTCATGGTGTCCTTGAACGCCACGCGCTGGCAGGTGTTCCGCCGCCTCGAATTCCCCTCGGCCTTGCCCTACATGCTGACGGGGCTCGAGATCGGGATCGTGCTGGCGATCATCGGTGCGGTCGTGGGCGAGTATCTCGGTGGCAACGCGGGGCTCGGCCATCTGCTGATCGCGCGCCTCAACGCCTTCGAGACCGACCAGATGTTCGCCGTGCTGATCCACATGTCGATCCTCGGCTTCTTGTTCTACTTCGCCATCGGGGCCCTCAGGAAGATGCTGGTGCCCTGGCACGCTTCGGCGCGGCTGCGGGTATGAGCGATGGCGAGATCCTCGACAGCGTCGGGGCTTTCCTCCATCGCCATCTCCCGCCAGCGGAAATCAGGCGCCGCGATGCGGCCCATGTGCCTCCCTATGACTTGATGCCCGGCATGGGCACGCTGGGCCTTTTTGCGCTCGCCGTGCCAGAGGAAGAGGGCGGGCTCGGCGCGGCCTGGAGCACCATCGCGCAAGTGCAGCTGAAGCTCGGGCAGCACGCCTACATGGTCGCGTCGATCTTCAACCGTGTCGTTGGCTTCGGGTTGATGTCGGTGCTGGGCTATGGCAGCGCTGCACAGCGCCGCTTGCTCGTGCCGCCGCTGATGTCCGGCGAGGCCTTCTGCGCCCTGGCGCTGTCCGAACCGCAGGCGGGCAGCGATGCGGCCGCCATCCGCACGCGCGCGGTGCGGCACGGTGACGGCTGGCGGATCAATGGCCGCAAGAGCTGGATCAGCGATGCCCGCCAGGCGCGCTGGCTGATCCTGCCGGCGCGTACGGGGCCGGCGCACGAGGGCCATCGCGGCATTTCGCTGTTCCTGGTGCCGACCGACTCGCCCGGCATCGCGATGACTGCGCTGCCCAAGATCGGCAACCACTGCATGCCGAGCTTCGACATCGGCCTGCAGGATGTCGATCTGCCAGCGGATGCGCTGCTCGGCGAGGAAGGGCGCGGCTTCGCGCAGCTGATGTCCACGCTGCATTACTCACGCGCCTCGATGGCAGCCACGGTAACCGGCGCGGCGGAGGCGGCGTTGCAGATCGCGCTGAGCCATGCGCGCGAACGCGTGCAATTCGGCCGGCCTATCGGCCAGAACCAGTCCGTCGCCCATCGCCTCGCCGACATGCGCATGCGCGTCGATGTGTCGCGGCTGATGGTGCTGCATCTGGCCGGGTTGATCAGCCAGGGCGCACCTTGTCGGCGTGAGGCTGCACAGGCCAAGATCATCGCCACCGAGACGCTGCGCGACGTCGCCGATGTCGGCATGCAGGTCCTGGCCAGCGCGGGTTACTCGGCCGAGAGCGACATGCAGCGGCTGTGGCGGGATTCGCGCCTCTACACCTTCGGCGAAGGGGCGAACGAAGTGCTGCGCGATGCCATCGCGCGCGAACTTGGATTGGGAGCAGGGACGTGAACAGAATCGGTGCGATCGACGCGGTGGTGAATATCTGGACGCCGCAGGCCCTGGCCGGCCGGCCTGACCGCACCGGCTTCTACACCTCGAAGATGCGCGTCAAGCGCGAGATCTTCGAGGGCATGAGCCTGCAGGACATGATCGCGCGCATGGATGCAGCCGGGATCGAGAAGGCTTTCCTCATCGCCGCCAAGGTCGGCCGGCTGGGACACCCCGCCTGTTACCACGTCGACTATCGTCTGGTGGCGGATGCGGTGCAGGCGCATCCGGATCGCTTCTACGGGCTTGCCGGCCTCGATCCGACCGAGGGCATGAAGGGTGTGCGTGAGCTCTCGCGAGCCGTCACCGAGTACGGATTCATCGGCGCGCATTTCTACCCGCATTGGTTCGAGTTGGCGCCCGACCATGCGAAGTGGTATCCCTTCTATGCGAAATGCGTGGAGCTCGACGTGCCGGTGCAACTGCAGGTCGGGCAATCGATGGTCTACGACCCCTCCTACCCGTTGCGCTCCGTCGGTCGCCCCATCGCGCTCGACGCTGTGGCCTGCGACTTTCCCGAGCTCAAGATCGTCGGCATCCATGTCGGCATTCCCTGGACCGAGGAGATGATCGCGATGGCCTGGAAACACAGCAACGTCTTCATCGGCTCGGACGCTCACAGCCCGCGTTATTGGCCAGATTCGTTCAAGCACTACATCCGCAGCTACGGGCAGGACAAGGTCATCTTCGGCACAGATTTCCCGGTGCTCGATTTCGCGCGCACCATGGCAGAGATCGACGAGCTTGGGCTGTCGGAGGAGGTGCGCACGAAGTTCCTGCGCACCAATGTCGAACGCATCTACAAGCTCACCGGCCAGACATGAACCTCGCCGACGCGCTCGACATCCACGCCAGGGCGCGGCCGAGCCACCCGGCGCTGATCGAGGGCGATCGGGTACTGACGCATGCGCAATTCGCGCACCGTGTGCGTTGCATGGCGGCGTGGCTGCGGGGGCTCGCGCTGCCGGCCGACCAGCCGGTGGGCATCTGCCTGCGCGACACGGCGCAGCACGTCGTGGCGCTGTATGCCGTGGCCCGGGCCGGCATCGCGATCCTGCCGATGGATGTGCGCTGGACGGCCGAGGAGCAGCGCAATGTGGCGACGCATTTCGGCGCCTGTCTTGTGCTGATCGAGCCGGACATGGCGCTTTTGCCTGGCCTGCGCTGCGTGCAGCCTGAGGAGGCCGACGAGGCGGGTATCGTCTTTGCCTCCGATGCTGAAGCGCCGTTCGTGCTGTCGCTGTCGTCCGGCACCACGGGGCGGCCCAAGGGGCCGCTGATCGCGCATCGGCACTTCCTGGCGCGGTTTCGCACCCACTGGATCAATCTCGGCCTGAACGGGCGCGATCGCTTCATCTGTGCCACACCGCTGTACTTTGGCGGTGGCCGCACTTTTGCGATGTCGGTGCTGTTTTCCGGCGGCACGCTGATCCTCAAGCCGCCGCCCTGCGCGCCGGAGGACCTCATCGCTTGTGTCGCGTCCGAGCAGGCGACAAGCCTGTTCCTTGTGCCCACGCAGTTCCGCCGCCTGTTGGCGCTGGATGACGCCGCGCTCGCACCGCTGCGGGGGTTGAACCTGCTGTTTTCCTCTGGTGCACCGCTTTCACCCGACGAGCGCGTGGCGATCCGTGATCGGCTCTGCCCGCGTTTTTTCGAGTACTACGCTTCGACCGAGGGGGGCGGAGTCTCGCTGCTCACGCCAGACGATATTGCCACCCATGGGCAGACGGTGGGCCGCCCCGTCTTCGCCGTGGAGGTCGAGGTGGTGGATGCGCAGGACCAGCCCTTGCCGCCGGGTGACACCGGCCTGCTGCGCTATCGCGGCCCCGCCTGCGCCACGGCCTATCATCGTGATCCCGAGGCGTCGGCCGAGGCCTTTCGACAGGGCTGGTTCTATCCCGGTGATCTCGCTTCCTTGGATGCCGATGGCTTCGTGACGCTCCGCGGACGCCAGAAGGACATGATCATCCGCGCCGGCATCAACATCTACCCGCCCGACATCGAGGCCGCCTTGAACGCGCACCCCGCGGTCGCCGAAAGTGCCGTGCTGGGCTGGCCATCGCGGGAATTCGGCGAGGAGATCGCGGCCTTTGTGCGCCTGACCGCAGCCTGCGAGCCCGAGGCGCTGCTGGCTCATGCGCGCACGCTCTTGCCGCGGCCGAAATGGCCACGTGCCGTGTTCGTCATCGATGAGTTGCCTCGCAACAGCGGCGGCAAGGTGGTGAAGCGCGAACTCGCGCTGCGCCTCACGCCACCGGAGCTTTGAACCTGCTCCGCGGTGATCGTCCGGCAGGGGGTGCCCCGCGGGCGCAAATTCTCGGCAGGCCCGCGGCGTTTCAGGAGAGTCCGGCCACGAAGCCCGCTTGAGGCGCGGCGGGTCAGGCAGCAGGTCGGCCGTCATTGCGGTGGCCGTGACGCCGGTGCGCACCGTATTCACGCGAATACCCTCGGCTGCCACCTCAAGCGCAAAACCGGTGGTGAATGTGTCGATGGCTGCCTTTGATCCGGCGTAGGAGCTGGCGCCGGGTCGGTCGCCGATCCTGGCCGCCATCGACGAGACATTGACGATGGCACCTCTCGCGCCGCCGTGGCGCAAGGACATGCGTCGCGTGGCTTCCCGGCAGCAGTACATGACGCCGATGACGTTGACGGCGACCCTGTGGGTCACGGTGTCGAAATCCAGATTCTCGACCCGGGCCTCGCTGAAGACGCGGGCACAGTTCACCAGCGCCGACGAGGGACCGAGTGCGGCCTCGGTCTCGCCAAAGTGCGCTCGATGTCCGCCTGAAGCGACACATCCCCCTGCAGGGCCACCGCACGTCCACTCGACGCCGTGATCTCCTGGGCCACCTTGACCGGGTCGGTAATGTGCTCCGCCAGGCGGGCTTGGTCTCTAGCGCCCACGGCGGACGCCGCAACCTGATGGCCGCAGCCTGTCAGCGGCATAGATGAAGCGGTCGATGCGGCTGGCGGCAGATTCGCCCGGTACGGCATCGGATTCACGGACAGCCCGTCGCTGGGCATGCCACCGGTAGGCGGGAGCGTTGCGTGGCTGGACTGCCGGGTGCTGCCGGAGACCCATACCCAGCAGGCCTACGACACCTTCTTCATCGCGGTAGTCGCCGTCTGGGCCGATGAGCGAGCGTTCCGTGACGGCCGCTGGCATTTGGACCAGGCGCCTGAAGCCTTGCGGCCCACCCATCACCTGGGTGGCGGCGTCTTCACAGTCAGCGGCCCCACGGCCACCGCCCGGATGATGCCGGCGCGAGGCCAGTGACCCGTATCGATACCCCATGAGCACCGACGCCGGCGATGACAACCAGATCGTCGTCCCCCCATTCTTCATCGCCCTGTTCGTGCCGCCGGGAAGCGCCCGGCCCACCGAGTCGCGGGAGCACATCGCGCAGCGCTACGAACTGTGCGAGGACATGGCGCAGATGCTGACGCAGACGGCGCGGACGCGTCACCTCGATCTGGGCATCACGGAGTCTGACGTGCTCGACCGCATCCGTCGTGGCTTGGTCCAGGCCGGCTCGGTGCCGTCACCTGAGGAAGGCCACCGGGCCGGGCGTCGATGGGCTGAATTGCTGGGCTGGCCCGACCCCTGGCCCTCGAGCCATGGCTCGACCATAGAGCCCTCAACGATCAGCCAGACGTCCTCGAGGATTGCAGGGCGCTGCGCCGCTCCTCAAATTCCTTTTGATCGATCTCCCCGCGCGCAAAGCGCTCGCCCAGGATTTGCAGTGCGCTGTGGGTCGGATCGCGGCGCTCGGGACGCGAGCCCCAGCGACGGCCCCATTCAAGATCGCCGTGCCCGCGGGAGACGCCCCGGATCAACAGCGCTGCCGCGACGACCGCAAACCCGATCAGCAGCGCCAAAACGAGCAGTCCCCCCAGGCCGTGCCACCAGCCCATCGACCCGCCGTGCATCGACTCCATGTGCGGCCACCAACGACCTTCACCGCCCAGGGCTGAATCAGCCCTGTCGCCATCGGCATGCGCAACCATTGCAGCCGCGCCGCCGATCAACCCAACCACCGCGGGCCACGCCCGAAATCGAGACGCTGTTGCAATCGACATGGTCTGTACCCATCAACGTGGCGACCAGTCGATCGTAGAAACGTCTTTCCAGCACGCGTTGCCGTTGGGCAACCATCCTGCCCAGCGGCCGCGCCTCAGCGCAGCAGATCCATCGACGACCACCGCAAGCCCAGAGCGGCGACGCCGATCAAGGAACATCAAATCCGACGACAGCCTGGGTGCCGCGGGTGGTGGAGACAATCCGGCCGATGCAACAGATTGACTTTCACCTGCGCGGCGAATACATCACGCTCGACAACTTGCTCAAGGCCACTGGAGCAACCTCCAGCGGAGCCACAGCCAAGCAAAGCGTCGCAGGCGGTTTGGTGAATGTGGATGGTCAACAGGAACTGCGCAAGACCGCCAAGATCCGCGCGGGCCAGTGGGTGCGGTTCTCCACGGGGGGCCAGGGCCTACACATTCGAGTGCTACCCGAGGTGGATGACTCCGCCAGCGGTTTACCTTGACTGCGAATCGGAGTCGCCCGCTGAGCGACAGCGCAGCGCCTGCACCTGGGACAGGCGGTGCGCTTCCTGGACTGGCGCTGCTTCCAGATGCCGCTACGCTCAGCCAAGGTGGGGGCGCTGGCCAAGGACCACGCCTCGGTGCTGGAAGAAGGGGCGAACAAGCCATGGACCCTGTCCTGCGCAGCGATCGAGCCATCCACCGATGGGGCCAGCCCCGCGCCGACGCCCGCCACGGCTGCTGCGCCAACGCCAGCACCCAGGCCTGCGGTCCAGTCGCCGCGCGACAACTTCCACAGCGGCCGCGCACGTCGCTGCGACGCTAAGCGACAGCGTCAAGACCAGTGGAGGCAGGGCTGCAGGCCGCGCCATCTGCTTCAAACGGCCGCTTTCAGCAAGACGGCGCCAAAAGGGGGCGCCGACCCACGACGAGCTGGATGCGCTGCTGCACACCATCATGGCCCGGCTGATGAAGATGCTCACGCGCCGGAGCGTACTCGTCGAAGACATGGGCCAGACCTGGCTGGCCGAGCCTGATGTCGACGGCGAGGAGGCGCGCGCACTGCGGCCACTGCAGGCGGCAGCCATCACCTTGCAGGCCGCGCCTGGCTAGTGGCCAGGCCCTTCAACAGGCACAAACAATCCATTGGACAGTTTGTGTCCGGGCTCAGCGTTTTCGGACGAGCGGGTGCGGCTCAACGCGGCAGGGCAGGTGGCTCCGAGCGCCAAGCTGCGGTCTCTGGTGGTGCCGCAGGGATCCGAGGTGCGTGAGCAGACCACCGAAGTCGCAGCTGCCAGCGAAAGCGAGGCCGATACGGTTCAGGCCCGGCCGCACCGCATCAGCTGGGCGCGGCCATGCGGCTGCTCAAGCGCGCTTTAGCTGCGAGATGACTTGAGTACCCGCAGGTCTCGGTCCGTGGCATGGTGGCAACGTTTTCAAACGCCACAGGCGTTGGTCGAGACGTCCGCGTTCTGCGCACGGGTATCAAGCTGGACGGTGCGGCTCCCGCGGTCGAGAACCCGCCTCCCACGCTCGGACAGCACACGTTCGAGATCCTCATGGAGTTGGGGTTTGACGATGACGAGATCGCCCGACTCCGACAGGAGGGCGCGACATGACCGCCAGCAAAGACGGCTCCGAACAACTCGGTCGCGATTGGTGGCGCACGGCGATCATCGACATGGGGCCGGGTGTGATCCGCTGTCGCGGATACGCCGTCGAAGACCTGATCCGCCAAGGGATGGTTCTGACCGAAATGGTCTGGCGGATGACCCGGGGTGATCTGCCCTCGGCGGGCCAGGCCGAGTTGCTGGAGGCCGCACGGATGTCGGCCGTCGACCACGGTCCGCAGGCCCCCAGCATCGCCATCGCTCGCATGGCCGCCACGTGCCGCGTGGGCTTGAACGGAGCCATCGCGTCAGGTCTGAATGCACTGGGCGACGTGCACGGCGGGGCCGGAGAGCAGGCGTTGGCCTTGTACGACATCGTGGCGAAACGGCTTTGCAGCGAAGTGCCTGTCCAGCAGGCGGTGGAGTCGGCGCTGGCAGGTCATGTGGCTCGACACGGCATGGCCATCCTCGATTTCGGACATCGCTTCCACCCGGTCGACCCCCGCACGACGCCACTGCTTGAGCGTGTGGACGAGGTGGCCTCGCAGGGCGTGGTGACTGGGCCCTACGCCACGATCGCCCGCGCGATCGAGACGGCGCTGTCACGAGGCCGGAAGAAGCCGGTGCCGATGCACATCGATGGCGCGACCGCCGTCATCTACGGCGAGCTCGGCTTTGACGCGCCTCTGGCCCGGGGCCTGTTCTGCCTCTCGCGAGCCGTGGGCCTGCTGGCCCACGCCGGGGAGCAAATGCACCAGGGCGGCCGGATCAAGAGCCCCCTGCCGCGGGACTGGCTGCCGACCTACGAAGGGCCGCCACCTCGACAGCCCTTCCAATCCAGACGGTCCATGGGGCCCTGTGGAGCCACGGAAGTCCGCTAAGCTGAAGCCCCGCTTCAGGAGAACACCGTGTCCTATCTCGTCGGCGCCTACGCCATCGCCCCCGCCTCGCTTGAAGACGAGGAAAAGCTGCTGGCCGGCCTGGCGGCGCGCACCGATGTCCGCGGGCTGGAGCTGCCCTTCACAGGGGCCTTGCACCGCAACGACGAGGCCTGGCTGTTCGCGCGGCTGCGCCGGGACTGGGACCATGTGGTCACGCTGATCCCCGGCACCATGGGCCGCCTGCAGGCCCATCCGCACTTCGGTCTGGCCTCTGCCGATGAGAGCGGACGGCAGGCCGCGCTGGCGATGGCGCGCGAGGCGCTGGCGGCCGTCGCGCGGCTGAATGAAGCAATCGGCCGTACGGCGGTCTTCGCCGTCGAGGTGCAGTCCGGCCCCAGCCGCGGGCCGGCCGGCGGCGTGGGGCAGGTCGAGGCCTTCGCGCGGTCGCTGGCCGAGCTCGCCTCCTGGGACTGGTTCGGCGCGCGCATCGTCGTCGAGCATTGCGACGCCCACCGCCCGGGCCATCCGCAGCACAAGGGCTTCCTGTCGCTGGATGACGAGCTGTCGGCGATCGCGCAGGCCCACAGCACGGCGCGGCCCCCGATCGGGGTCAACATCAACTGGGGCCGCTCGGTGCTGGAAACGCACGATGCCGACACCGCGCTCACGCATGTGGAAACCGCCAAGCGGGCGGGCGCCCTCAGCGGGATCATGTTCTCGGGCGCTTCGGGTGCTGCCACGCCCTATGGCGTGTGGCAGGACACGCACATGCCGCACGCGCCGGCGGCCGCTGGGCGCCCGGGCGCAGCCGGGTCTCTGATGACCGAGGCCGAGATCGGGCGTACGCTGGCCGCGGCCCGGGGCACTGCGCTCGACTTCATCGGGGCCAAGATCGCCATCCGCCCGGCCGAGGCGACGGTCGCGCAGCGGCTGGCGATGGTAGGTGAATTGCTGGCGATGCTGGCGCGTGCCGGCTGAGGTCTGCCGCCGTGCGCGGCACGCTCAAGCCACGCGGCCGAACCACAGCAGCGACAGCGCCGCTCCCGCCACCACCAGGCCCGCGGCCAGCAGGGCCGGCAGGGCCGTGAGCTCTGTCTCGCGGTTCTGCGTCTGGATCGTGCTGCCGATCTGCTGGTAGACGTGGCGCAATGCGTCCGCGCGCGTGGTGCGCCGGCCGTCACTCAGGAGGGTGATGGTCGCTGCGTTGCACGAGCCGGGTGACACCGGCGCATGGGTCTTGGGCGCCGCCTTGCTGCCCAGCAGCCTGCGCTGCAGCCCGAAGACCATCTCCGCGAGATGGATGCCGTGGTCGGGAAAGAGCTTGGCCAGGCACACCATGCCCGGCGTCAACTATCCTGAGCTGCGCGCTGGGGGCGACCGTCGAAGCACCGTCCTTCTTCTACGACCTGGGTCGGGTCCAGGTCACAGGGCTCGGACATGCTCTCGTGCTGCGCCCGCTCAGCCGGCGCCGCCCACCCGCAGTCCGTCACCATGCTCGGGACCCCGCTGCGCCCGGATCCCATCCCCGCGGGCCTTTTCTGGCGCAAGGGCTCGGCCGTGGCCAAAGACGTGCTGTCCCTGCTGCGGCCGGTTTTCGAGACTGGGGCGGGGTGAGCGCTGGAGGGCTGGACCGGTGTTTCAGCCACTGTTGCAGAACCCGGAGCGGTTCAGGCTCGAGCCAAGGGTCAGGCCTCAGTGCGGGCGCAGGCTGACTCTGGGGTGGCGTTCTTGGACATGAATACGCTCAGTGGGTGCTCTGGATACTCTCCAAACGGACCGCACCGCACATAGCCTTGCCTTGCGTAGAACGCCAGAGCTTCGGCTTGATAGGGACCTGTTTCGAGCATGAGCGTCCGGCAGCCGCGCACTTGGGCAGCAGACTCCAGCGCATCGATGATTTGCCGAGCGATGCCAAGGCCTCTTGCCTCTGGCCGGACATACATGCGCTTGACTTCGCCGTAGGCATGGTTGAGTACGACGGCCCCACATCCAATGGCAGTGTCATCGGCATTGCGAGCAACCGCAAACAGCACATGGGGTCTGGTCAGTGAGGCCAGATCGAGGGCGTACCGCGCCTCGGCTGGATACAGCGAGTCCTGATAGGCGTCCAAGTCGGCAATGAGCGCGATGACCTCAGGCTGGTTGGGGGTTTCGAATGAGATGCGCATGGTCGATTTCAAGGTCTGACGTACGAGTCAGGCGTCGCTGCGCAGCGGGAAGTCATATCGGATGAACCCGTTGTACTTGGCAACCTTTTCGTACAGCACTCGCGCGACCGCGTTGCTCTCCTGAGTGAGCCAGTAGCACCGCGATGCGCCTGCCTTGCGTGCACGTGAGGCCACTTCCTGGATGAGTGCTCGTGCCACGCCGACGCCTCGCGCTTCCTCGGAGGTGTACAGATCCTGGAGGTAGCAGACCTTCGGTGCCCAGGTGCTGGCATGAAACAGGTAGTGCGCCATGCCAACGAGGCGACCGTTCACGCCAGCTCCCAACCCAGACACCTCAGACCCGGCCATGAGCTTGGCCCAGGCCTGGTCGTACTCCGATGCGGACGTTGGCGTCCTGTAGAAGGCCTTGTAACCCTCTGCGAGCGGTTGCCAGGCGTCCCTGTCCTCAGGGCTTAGCGGGAAGACTTGCAGATTCACAACAGGCTCCGGGAATGTGGCCCTGTGATTGTGCGGGGACCGCTGACATCGACGGCTTCAGCGTGCACGCCGCGGTGCGGGTGGAGGCGCACGACCGCAAGAGGCTGGAGCAGCTGTGCCGCTGCATCACCCGGCTGCCTTGCAGACCGCGCCTGGCGAGTGGCCGGCCCCGTCGCCGGGCGCAAACAGTCCACTGGACTGTTTGTATCCGGGCTCAGCGTCGTCGGAAGAGCGGGTGCAGCTCAACGCGGCAGGGCAGGTGGGGCTCAAGCTCAAGACGCCGTGGCGTGATGTAACCGCGCACCTGGTCATGAGCCCGCTGGAGTTCATGCAGCGGCTGGCGGCGCTGGTGCCGCGGCCGAGGCTGCACCTGATCAGGTCGACCAAGGCAAAGAGGTCGTGCTCGCCCTCCAGTCGCCCGAGCTTCCACGCCGTATCGATGCCTTGTGGTTCCGCGCAGAGGCTGAGGCTGTCAATGTGCCTGACGTCGAGCGCCGCTGGTGGGACCGGCGTGACGGCGACGTCCTGTTCCACCTGCCTGAGATACCCGCCGAGGTCACGGTCGTCGATCTGTCGATGCTGCTGTGCGACGGCCAGCGATGCTGGGATGCGCGCGATGGCGTGGGCCTGTACCTCGAAGACAACCACCTGTCGGTGGCTGGGTGGGGCAGGTCTGGTGGCTGACGCCATCCTGGATCGACTCCCACCCTGACCGCGGGGGAGCGCACGGCACGTGTTCCGGGCGATCAGCTCAGCAGTCAGTGCACACGCGCCGCCACCGGCCACTTGCACGCAGCCGGGGAAGGTGCAGAGCGTGACGGCCTGCCGGATGCATCTGGTCAGCTCGGAGGCTGCACCGACCTGGTCGAAGGGGTTGGAGCCAGAGCCGCCTCGCTGACACGGTCGTGTGCTTGTCAAGCCCATGCTCATAAGGTAACAAAAATCGAAATCTAAGTTGATCTTTGATGTGTTTTGTTTTGGTTCATTAGTCACGTTTTTTTAAAGCTCTGCTAAGCTGCCGCCAGCAGACCTGAACCCTCTTCATCGTCAAGCACACGGTGCCGTTGACGCCAGTCACGGGTGGGCCAGGTCCCGACCTTCCTTGGGCGTGAACGAGCGTGGAACCCTGGAAAATCAAGCGCGAATTGCGGCGTCTGCGCCAGCAACTCCAGGCGATACCGGAACTCTTCTACGAGCCGCTGCTGTGCCGCTGGCATGACGCCAGGCGCGAACACCGATTGCAGGTGACGTCGGGCGGCGCGCCGGCGCAGAACAAGGTCGCCATCTATCTGGTCTATCAGCCGTCAGGTCTGTCACTGTCGACGCTCCTGACCTGCGACCACCTGAAGGCCCAGGGCTATGCGCCGATGGTGGTGAGCAACTCTCCCGTGGATCAAGCCAGTCGTACACGCCTCCTGCCCAGGGTGTGGCGTCTGCTGGAGCGACCAAACTTCGGCTACGACTTCGGCGGCTATCGTGACGGCTTGTGGTTGCTGCAGAGGTGGGCGGTGCGGCCACGGTGCCTGATCCTGATGAATGACAGCATCTGGTTCCCGGCGCGGAAGAACGACCAGACCATCGCGAGCATGGAGTCGATGGCGGCTGACTTCTGCGGCGTCCTCAAACTGGGCGACGATCACGCTGTCACAACCCGCAGGCGGAGGCCCGCATTTTTGGGGTCGTTCTTCCTGATGTTCAAGGAAAAAGCGCTGCAGTCAGATGCCTTCGTCAATTTCTGGGAGCAATACCGGTGCACCAGCAACAAGTACAAGACTATCCGCCGTGGTGAGCGGGGTATTTCTGCTGCAATGATCGCAGCTGGAATGAGCTGGGGTAGCGTTTTTGACAAGGCCGCCTTTCAGGCGCAAGTACGGTCGATGGGAAAAGACGCTCTGCATCAGTTGCTGACCGAGATCGTCATCACTAATCCCGATCTGGACTCCAGTCGCCGTCAACTGCTGCAGACTGAATTTATTGCAATGGAGAATCTTTCCGCTGCTACCAGATCGCGAATCATTGAGATAGTCTTAGAAGCGACAGGCCGAAACAATATATTTTCCAGTGCACCAATAAATTTGCTGAGAGATCACAAGCTCCCCTTTATCAAGAAAGCCACCGACGTCCCCAACCATTTGGCTCTGAAGCGCTTGGTCAGAACATTAGACGAAAGACCGAGTGATCTCTCAATGCCGAGTGTCGTCGAGCAGGAACTGCGCGCGCTGGTCGCGCGCCACGGCTGAAGTCAACTGCAACTGCGCTGCAAGGAGGGCGAACATGGAAAAGAAGAACACCCTTTCTCCAGGCAGCCAAAGGGGACCGTTGAACATGGCATCCACGACGAAGAGGACCGTCAGGCCCCAGATGAACAGGCGCAAGGAGCCCTTGGCTGCGGCACCGAGTGTCGCCATTCGGTAGATCAGGAAACTGATCACGGCAACGCCGAGCAGGCCATATTCCACGCCAAAGAAGAGCCACTGGTTGTGTGGATGGACGCAGGCTACGGCGCACTCTGCTGAGTTGAAGAACTGCGGGGAGAGAGCCGCGTACGAGCCCGTGCCGTGACCGTACCACCAGGACTGGGCCATCATGTCGATTGAAGCGGACCACATGGCGAGCCGGTAGCCCCCTGAGGAATGACGTTCGTACTGCTCTCCTGAAACCAGCGCTGAAAGATCGGAGGCCAAGGAAGCCAGCTTTTCCGCCAGCGCCGGCGAATATTTGAATGCAAGAGCCAACAATATCAGAACCCCAACGCAGGAAAATAGACCTGCGCGCAGACTGCGGGTGAATGAGAACAACAATAAAACGAGCAGCAGGCCAATCAGACCTGCCTTGCTTTCCAGCAGAAAAAGCAAGGACGAAAGGCACACCAACTGCGCTGTGCCGATCAACCACCGGATGCCCCTGCTCGACGCCTGCTGCCAGCTCTCAGTCAGCACGAGGCAACAATAAGCCGTCAACAAGCTCTGAACGGCGTAGTTTCTGAGGACAGAGAATGCGCTGGCATCCGCCGCCGGCGGAGCAGGCAGACCCAGTCGTAATGCCATATACCTGTAGTAAAGCATGAAGACCATCAGAAAGCAGCCTGCCGAAAATGCTGTCCAGCAGTATCTGATGCGCACACGGGAATCGACACCTACGAACACGAGAAGGAATGGCAGCAACTTGGCATAAAGTGCCAAGTGAAGTGCCATCACGTCCTCCGTACCGATACCCCATGCAGTGCCTGCCGCCACAAGTATGAAGATCAATACAGTTGGCAAGAACAGCCGATAAGTGCGGAGACGCTCGAGCACGGTGCCATAACCACCGCCCAAGAACACACCCAGGAGAAGCAGCGCTAAACCCACATTCACCAACGCTCGCGATGTCGGCACACCGAAGAAGACCGCCACGAGCCCCAGATCGACGAGGCGGCCCTGAAAATACTTGGGCCAGCCAAGGCGCATGTACGTGTTCACAGCTGACCTGTTACCGAAAATCGCAGTAAATGCCGCAGGCCTGCGACGCCTCAAGACATCGAATCATGTGAATCGCAGATGCCCCGCTACGGGAAACCAGGTTCCCAGGGCACGACCGTCTTGCCCAGCCGGTAAGCCAACTCCATCGCCCGCGCATGATCGGCCTGCTGCGAGGGAGGGATGGCCACGATGACGTAGTCGACCCGAGGCATGATCTTCGACTGGGCAGCCATGCCGAGCCGTCCCACCACAGGGACGCCGAGTACCGTGCGCCCCTGCAGCGCAGGCGCGTCGTCAAATGCGGCAACCACCCGCCACCCGCCCTGCTCGTGCAACCGCTGCAGCAGCACCTGCGCCGAAGGCCCAGCCCCCAAGACGGCCGCGCGTCGTAGCGCGCCCGGCTGCGCGGAGGCGACTTGGCGCTGAGCCTGCTCCCAGACCATGCGCACCGACATGCGTGTCAGACACAGAACGAGGATGGAAAAGACCGGGTGCAACACGAGTACCGAGCGCGACACCTGTGCAAGACCACCTCCTACGACAAGCACCCCACTGACGACACCCACAAAGCAGACGACACGAATGATGCGCGTCAGTTCCGCAAACCCGAAAAACCGCCAGGGCATGCGGTACAGGCCCGCCCAGGCAAGGCCCATCAGGTTGGCGCAGACCACGCTGGCGAGCACGTAGTCGTCATACCAAGGCCTTGCTGGCTGCCAGCGCTCCACACCCATGCGGAAGAGATAAGCCAGGTGCCAGCAGGCAACCAGCGCCAAGGCGTCGGCCGCCACCGCCGCCGCGACGTAAATGGGGCCGCCGCGGCCCAGGGTCCGAACGATGGTTTTCCATGGTGCGTTCAAGTTCACGAACGGTATTGTGGGCTAAGAGGTTGTTTTCTAGTTCCCGAAAAACACGTAGTCAAAAAGCATCCCGGTGAACCTGATGGAGCCAGGCATCCGACCACCGTATTGCGAGCGCAGCAGGATGCCGATGCTCTCTCCAGGTCAGGGGGCCACGTGGGGCCTTCTCATTCACCCGAGCTTGTTGCCAGTCGGCAAGCGCACACGTCAACCGACTCCGTTCAAGGCTGGCTCTTCCCGCAATGGCAGCCGCCCGTGCGGGCCAGGGCTCGGAGCCCGGAGGGGGCTCGCGTAGACTCTGTGGTTTTCCGACGACCAAGAACGTGCGTCGGACCTCAAGTCGGGGGTCAGTGCGTGCCTTCACGCTCGCTGGGGTCGATCGGGCTGATCTGGACGGGTGCGATCTCGTCCGCAGTCTTCGCGCTCGGCGCGCAGCTGGTGCTGGCACGGAATTACAGCGTCGCCGACGTGGGATTCATGGTGACCGCGATGGCCGTCACCAATGTTGTTGTGCCGGTGGCGATGATGGGCACGCATTGGTTTCTTCTGGACCGCGCGTACGTGCAAGTAGAGCGCGTTGGCAGTGGCGGCTCGACCGGGTCTTCCTCGTGGCGTTGCCGTTGAGTGCCTGCGCCGCGGGTGCGGGCTCGCATGCGCTCGGGCTGTCGCCCGCGGCAAGCCTCGCAGCGGCGTCGATGGTGCTGTGCGTGGCGATGGTTGAGCGCGCCATCTCGAGGTTCCAGTTCAGGCAGGCGTTCGTGCGGGTCTCGGCTGCGCAGACGGTTGCCTACGGCATGCGGTTTGCGGCCATCACGCTGGCGGCGGCGGTCGCCTTCGACCCGGGCGCGATGTGGCTCGCAGTCGCCATGGGCCAGCTGGCCGGAGCGGTACTTCTCGCGCGATGGAGCGCCACCGCCCTAGACTTCGACCCGTCCCAGGAGGCGACGCCGCGCGCATCACTTGTCGAAAGCCTGGGCGAACTGCTGCCGCTGGTGGGGATGGCGTTGACCGCGATCTGCTTCACGCAGGTCGACCGGCTGCTGTTGACCGCCCGCCAGGGACCGGTCGCCGCTGGCCTGTACGGCACCGCGGCCAGCCTCCTCCTGCTGGCCGAGATCCTGCCCGGTGCCGCTGCGTCGCGCTTCCTGATGGCCCGCCTTTCCCTGCTGGGCAGCGACCCGCTGCTGCGGCGCCGGCTGGCGCTCAAGATCGCCGCCATCGCCTTCGCCGCAGGAACGTTGGCGGCCGCAGCAGGTACGCTGCTCGGTCCCTGGGCAATGACCCTGCTGTTCGGTCCGACATTCGCGCCTGCCGGTGCTGTCATCGCTGTGCTGGCTTGGTACCTCCCGGGCCGGTTCGTCAGCCTGGCCCTGTCGCCCTTCTGTATCGACGCGAGCCTGAAAAGAGGCAAGCTGGTGCTGGATGTGATGGCGCTCGCCGGCATCGTGCCTGCCCTGTGGTGGGCCGCCGGATCCGAGTGGAGTGCTGCGGTCGCCATCGTCCGCGGCGTGGCCGAGCTCGCGCTGGCGGCCGCACTTGTTGTTTGGATCGCCTTACGCGGCAACGCCGAAAGTGCCGAGCCCAAGATGTGATAATTACGTATTCGGAGATTTCAAGGAACGGCCTAGGTGTACCCTTCAAGACGAGCCGTTGCTGTTGTCCTGGCGCTGGTCACGGGTGCCGTGATGGGAGCGCTCGCCGGACTGCTGGTTCCACCACGACTGACCGCCAAGGCGCTGATCGTCGTGGGGCAAGCTCCGACACCGACCGGCGGCATCATGCCGCTGGAGAATCCAGGCTTGCTCGCTGAACGCCTGGTATCCGCGGGATTCGTCGGCAAGACGCTCGAGGTGCTGCGCGCCCAGGGCGTAACGCCGGATGACGACGCCGTATCAGCGCTCGTCCGCTCGATGACAGCCAAAGTGGTCCCGAACACCCCGCTGGTCCTGCTCAGCGTCTCGGCGAGCGACTCGAAGCTCGCTCTTGGCTGGAATGAAGCCGCACTACGCACGCTGGTCGACGAACACCGTCGGCTGATGGACCCTGCGGTCGCCCGCGTCCGCGCCGACGCCGACACAGCCCGCGCGGGCTACCAGCAACAGCGCCGGCTGGCTGACCAACTGCTGTCGCGCGACCCCCGTGGCGGTAGGTCCACGGTCTCGACGCTGGACATCCAGCAGACCCAGCTGATGGCGATGATCGTGTCCGATCTGCGCTTCTATTCGGAACGTCTCACCCTGCTGGAGACCTCGCTCGATCCACGCAATGCATTTCTCACCCGTCTTGCAGAGCCAGTGACGATCGACACCCACCGGACCCAGCCGTGGTGGATCGCGTTCGCCCTGGCGGGTGCAACGTTGGGGTTCGCATTGACCCTGATCGCCTTCATGGTGTGGCCGGCGCAGGCCAGCAGACCGGGCCGCGGGTGAGGCATTCGCTCGCGGCCAGCACGCGGGGGACGAGCGGGCATGCAGGTCTGCGCGTCATCTCCATTGCTACGATTACAGCGGCGATCGCACTGTC
The DNA here is from genome assembly GCA_903876715.1 of uncultured beta proteobacterium. Taxonomy (GTDB): domain Bacteria; phylum Pseudomonadota; class Gammaproteobacteria; order Burkholderiales; family Burkholderiaceae_C; genus Rubrivivax. The sequence continues at coordinate 25,402 of CAIRBF010000243.1, read as the reverse complement.
GAGTGCAACCACGCTGCGTGTCCAGGGACTGCCGGTCGGTATCGGCGAGGTGCTCGCATTCGCCTGCATCGCGCTGCGCTGGATAGACCCGACAGCGCGCGCGCCCGCCGCCGGCGAGGACTTCGGCGGCGGGGTGAGGACCTTCCGTGCGCTTCTTCTTGCGGTGCTGGCATCTGCAGCGGTTTCGACCGTCGCGGCGCCCTGGGTGGTGGGGCCGGTGAAGGCGGCCCCACCCGAGCAGGCAATGCGCAACCTGCTCGCGCTCTGGCTCGCCTGCGCGTTCGCAGAAGCCACGACCACACTGGCGGTCCGGCACCGCCTCCAGCACCTCGGGATGACCGTGCTGACCGTCACCGTTGGCTTGCACGGTGCGCTGCTGGCGATCTCGCTGGTGGCGAACGCGTCCTGGGCCAAGTCGATGTGGTACGGGCAGGAGCGGTTCGCCGGTCTCGCGGAAAACCCCAACCAGCTCGGACTGTGTCTGGTCGCCACCGCCTGCGCCGCTGCCGCGCTAGCCGCGCGATCCACAGTCCGCCCCTGGATGGTCGCCGCGGTGATGCCAGGGCTGGCGGGATTGGCCCTGGCCACCCGCAGCGAGGCGAGCCTGCTCGCCCTCGGCGTCCTCTGTCTCCTCGCGATCCTCCTCCATGCTCTTGGATGGAGCGCCTTTGCCCAACAGGACCGCAAGGCAGCTGGCGCAGCCGGGTTCGCAGTGCTTCTGGCCATGTTCGCCCTGGCCGCGAGCCCTCTGCTGACCGAAAGCGCCGGGCGGCTCTACGATGCGGGTGCACAAGGATCGGACCGAATGCACCTGTGGTCGAGCGCCTTCGAGGTCGGCATGACCTCGCCGGTCATTGGACTGGGGCCCGCCGCGCACGCTCTGCTGCCGGGCTACCCGGGGGCGCACGAAGCCCACAGCACCATTCTTGACTGGTGGACGATGACCGGCGCCCTAGGAACGGCGGTGCTGGTGTGGCTGTTCGCGGGCGCCGGATGGGACATGGCACAGCGTGGCAATCGGTGGGGACTGTGCGGGCTTGCAGCGCTCGTGGTCTTCTCCGCATTCCATCTGGTGATCAGGCAGCCAGCCTTCTGGTTCGCACTGGGCATGTGCTACGCGGCAGGCGCCCAACGCCTGCACGCTTCGCACTGAACAACCGCCGGGCTCAGGACGCCCCGGAGAGGCAACGAGCGCGGGCGCGTGAGCCCCGGACGGGCCCCTGGGCGACGCCAGCACGCGCCAGACCCTGAGGTCTCGAGGGCAGCGTCCGGCCGGGAGGCAGACGAGTTCCCGGGACACCGTCGACGGTGAAAGATGCCCGCGCCCGCCTGCACGCAGCCGACGGATTGCCTCGATCAGCCCTGGTCGATTGCCTCCCACGGCGCGATCCACAACGTCGAGGAACTGCGCACCAAATTCGGTGAACCGCAACCCTGAGGCCGCCAGCGTAGGCGCTCCAGGACCAAGGCGCCGCTCCCCGCCGTGGCGCCCTGGAGCGCGTCTACGCGGGATGTTCATCCCTGCGCTGCGCGATCTGTCCCCGCGACAGTCCCCCGCGTCTACCGCACAGAACCGTGTTTGAAATCAAACTTGTCGTCACGTTTTTTTTTGCTTTTAAGACATAAGGTTAACTTGCTGACAAAATCCCACTTCCAGATCCGACGCCAGGACTCAAAGACCAACCATGTGCGGAATCGCCGGCTTCTGGCCGGAAACCTCGATTGCCTCGCCTGGTGACATGGCCAGCACCATGATCGCCACACTGCACCATCGCGGCCCCGATGCGCAGGCGGTTTGGCACGACCCGGTCAGCGGGGTCGCGATTGCTCATGCGAGGCTGGCCATCGTCGATTTGTCACCCTCTGGTGCTCAGCCGATGCACTCGGCAAGCAGGCGCTTCGTGATCGTCTTCAACGGCGAGATCTACAACCACCGGGAACTGCGCCAAGCCCTTGAGAAAGAGCGGCCGGCTGTCCCTTGGCGCGGCCACTCTGACACCGAGACACTGCTCGCAGCCATCGAATGCTGGGGCCTTGGCAAAGCGCTGAACCAGAGCGTAGGCATGTTCGCCTTCGCGCTTTGGGATGTCGGATCACGCAAACTGGTATTGGCTCGCGACCGCTTCGGCGAAAAACCGCTGTACTGGTCTGTCACCCCGCGGGGCCTGGTGTTTGCCTCGGAGATGAAGGCGCTGGTGCGCAGTGGTCTGCTTGCACGCCGACTGTCGCGCGATGCGGCGGCCGCGATGATGTGGCAGAACAACATCCCGGCACCGATGACGGTGTTCGACGATGTGCACAAGCTGATGCCCGGCCATTGGCTTGAGTTTGCGAGCCCCACCCGGCCAGGCGAGCCACAGGCCTACTGGCGCACGACCGAGGCTTGGGCACGGGGCAAGGCCAATCCATTCGTGGGCAGCGACGAGGAGGCTATCGGCCGCTTCGAAGTCCTGCTCGGCGATGCAGTGCGCCAGCAGATGGTGGCCGACGTCCCGCTTGGTGCCTTCCTGTCGGGCGGAATCGATTCTTCTACCGTCGTCGCCTTGATGCAGGCTCAGTCGTCACGTCCAGTGCGGACTTTTTCGATCGGCTTTCGCGAAGCAGCCTACAACGAGGCAGATGCGGCAAGGGCAGTCGCCGCCCGTTTAGGCACAGACCACACCGAACTGTACGTGACACCTGCGGACGCACTTGCGGTGATTCCACGGCTGCCGACCATGTACTGCGAGCCCTTCGCCGACTCGTCTCAGATTCCAACGCATCTGGTTGCTTGCATGGCGCGTCAGCACGTGACCGTCGCGCTATCTGGCGATGCCGGCGATGAAACCTTCGGCGGCTACAACCGCTACCTCTTTGGACCAGGGCTGCGCAGGCGTATCGCCGCGGTACCTCGACCCTTTCGGCAGGTCCTTTCCTCCCTGCTGGAGTCGCTATCGCCCTCCGCGTGGAATCGCCTGTTCGCCAGAGCAGGCCGCTGGATGCCTGCGAGTGCGCGCTTTGCTGATGCCGGCGACAAGATCGCAAAGATCGCCCGCGCTCTGCCTGCGCGATCGGACGACGAGTTGTACGCGAGTTTCACCAGTCAATGGCCCGAACCCGAGAAGGTAGTGCCTGGCAGTCAGCACAGACTGCAACATCTGGACTGGGTGGCGCTCGGGCTCCAGGACCTCGACTTCACCGAGCGAATGATGGTGCAAGACGCGCTGGGCTACCTACCCGACGACATCCTCGTGAAGGTGGACAGAGCGGCTATGGCCACCAGCCTGGAGACCCGCGTGCCCTTCCTGGACCACCGGCTGTACGAGTTTGCGGCGTCACTACCGCTGCGCTTCAAGCTGCGCGACGGTGTTACCAAGTGGCTGGTACGCCAAGTGTTGTACCGCCACGTCCCGAAACCACTGATCGATAGGCCGAAGGTGGGTTTTGGTGTACCCATTGACCAGTGGTTGCGCAGCGACCTTCGTGAGTGGGCGGAGTCTCTCCTGTCGCCCGCCGCACTGCAAAGAACGGGTATGTTTGAAACCGCCTTGGTACAACAGGCATGGAGGCATCATCAATCTGGACGATGGAACCTTCAGCATCAGATTTGGTGTGTGCTTATGTATCAAGCATGGCATGCGGAGCAAAGTCTGTCATGACAGAGGTAGTTCCATGGTATCAAGCCTATATGATCCTCAGGTCTCGGGTGCTTTCACAGCGATCGGATGATTATCTTCTGACATTCTGGCGAGGAAGATGAGTATGGCCAGAGTGATGATCGTGGCCAGTCTTGCTGAATCCCTTGTGAATTTCAGAGGTGATCTTATTCGCTACTTCATTGCGCGAGGACATGAGGTGATTGCGCTTGCTCCGGGTAATGCGCCTGCGGTAGACAGTCAATTGGCGTCCTGGGGTGTACGGCGTCTGGTCATCGGTATGCAGCGCACAGGATTTAATCCTATAGAAGATTTACGCCTACTGCTGCAGCTGTTTCGCCTGACACGCAGTGAGAAACCGGACGTCGTCATCGCCTACACGATCAAGCCGGTTGTGTACGCCATGCTGGCTGCAAGATGGGTTGGTGTACCACGGCGTGCGGCGATGATCACGGGACTTGGATTTGCATTCTCTACCCCCGCCACTTTGGCGCAGCGTCTGATGCAACTGTTGGCGCGAATGCTGTACCGAATATCAATGTCATGTACCGACACGGTATTCTTCCAGAATCCAGATGACGAATATGAATTCCGCCAGGCTGGACTGCTGCGACCGACACAGCTTGTTGTACGCACGGCCGGATCGGGAATCAATCTGGAGCGCTACGCTCTTGCGCCCATGCCTGCGGAACCACTCAATTTCCTGATGATTGCCCGCTTGCTGGTGAACAAGGGGATACGTGAGTACCTGCAGGCGGCTTCGACGGTGCGCGCTTCCCGGCCCGATTTGAACTTTCATCTTGTCGGCCCCCAAGAAGACCATCCGTCAGCGCTGCGCCGCAACGAACTGGAATCATCGATATCCAGGGGTGACGTCATCTATCACGGGCCCGTTGCAGATGTTCGTCCTCACCTGGCTTCCTGCCATGTATACGTGTTGCCCTCCTACCGCGAAGGCACGCCACGCTCCGTTCTGGAGGCCATGGCCGTAGGTCGACCAGTGATCACCACCGATACACCGGGTTGCCGCGAAACAGTGACCGATGGGGACAACGGCCTGCTTGTTTGCCCTGCAGACACCGGCTCGCTCGTGAAGGCCATGCTTCGGATGGCTGAGATCTGCACAACAGAGCGCGCTCGAATGGCCGAGAGATCGCGCGTCATGGCGGTGAATCGCTTCGACGTCAAAGCCGTCAATTCGAAAATAGCCTCTACTCTTGCCCTGTGATGCTGAAACGTCTGTTCGATATTTTCGCTTCTGCTTTGGCGCTGATGTGCCTGTTACCTTTTCTTGTCACTGTCGCGCTGCTTGTTCGACTGAAGCTCGGTAGGCCTGTAATTTTCAACCAAGTCAGACCCGGCTTGCATGGCCATGCCTTTCGTATATTCAAGTTCCGCACCATGACAGATGAGCGGGGACAAGATGGGAAATTTTTACCGGACGCCTTACGTCTCACGCCATTCGGACTCAGTCTACGCGCTTCCAGCATCGACGAACTGCCCGAGTTATGGAATGTACTCAAGGGAGAGATGAGCCTCGTCGGACCTCGTCCGCTGCTGATGGAATATCTGCCCTTGTACACAGCAGAGCAAGCACGACGTCACGAAGTGCGTCCTGGCATCACCGGCTGGGCGCAGGTGAATGGCCGCAATGCCATCAGTTGGGAAGAAAAGTTCAAGCTTGACGTATGGTATGTCGACCACTGGAGTCTGTGGCTTGATCTCAAGATCCTCTGGCTCTCTGTCAAGAAGGTCATGACGCGAGACGGGATCAGTGCAGCCGGCGAGGCTACCGTATCAAAATTCAAAGGCAGCCCTACGGGTCTTGAACAGGGATGAATCAGGTTGCCATCTTCGGTGCCAGCGGATGCGGTCGGGGCGTGATGCCACTTGCTCGACGGCAGTGGGCTGACAGCGACGAGCCCCACAACCTCGTATTTGTAGACGACAACCCAAAGGCATCGCAATGCAATGGGCACTCGATACTGACCTATTCAGAATGGCTTGGACTGCCCGCCAAACGTCGATATATCAATATCGCTATTGCCCATGGGCGCGTCCGGGAAGCGCTGGTAGCCCGGTGCGCCGCTGATGGCGTGGTCTTTTTCGATATTCGCGCAGCCAACGTGGTGCAACTGGACGAGGTTCAGATCGGCGAAGGCTCCATCCTCTGCCCGTTCGTGACGCTGACCAGCAATATCCGCATCGGCCGCCACTTTCACGCCAACCTGTACAGCTACGTCGAGCACGATTGCGTGATCGGCGACTTTGTGACCTTCGCCCCAGGGGTCAAGTGCAACGGCAACGTCGTCATCGACGATCACGCCTATATCGGTGCGGGCGCCGTCATCAAGCAAGGTCAGCCAGGACAGCCACTGGTGATCGGCCGCGATGCGGTCGTAGGTATGGGCGCGGTAGTGACGCGGAACGTGCCTCCAGGGGCCACCGTCGCGGGCAATCCGGCAAGACCGCTGAGTAAATGAAGAAGCAGCAGGCCATCATGCTCAACACCCGATTCTCCCCCTGGCCCAGTTTCACCCCGGAAGAGGCTGACGCCGTCCGCGACGTCGTTCTCTCCAACAAGGTCAACTACTGGACCGGCGCCGAGTGCCGCGCCTTCGAGCGCGAGTTCGCGCAGTGGGTGGGTGTGCCGCACGCAGTGGCACTCTCCAACGGGACGCTCGCGCTGGACGTGGCCCTCAAAGCTCTGAACATTGGTCCGGGCGATGAGGTTGTGGTGACACCGCGCACTTTCCTGGCCAGCGTGTCCTGCGTGGTGAATGCCGGGGCGGTGCCCGTGTTCGCGGAGGTGGACGCTGACAGCGGGAACATCACCGCAGACACCATTCGGGCCGTCTTGACGCCGCGAACGCGGGCGGTGATCTGCGTGCACCTCGCCGGTTGGCCCTGTGACATGGACCCGATCATGACGCTGGCGACTGCTCATGGGCTGAAAGTCATCGAGGATTGCGCCCAAGCTCATGGCGCCCGCTACAAGGGCCGCTGCGTGGGCAGCATCGGCCACGTGGGGGCGTGGAGCTTCTGCCAGGACAAGATCATGACCACCGGCGGTGAAGGTGGCATGGTCACCACCGCCGACGAGGACTTGTGGCGTTCCATGTGGGCCTACAAAGATCACGGCAAGAGCTATGAAGCCGTGTACCAGAGAAAGCACCCGCCAGGGTTTCGCTGGCTGCACGAGAGCTTCGGCACCAATTGGCGCATGCTGGAGGTCCAGGCGGTCATCGGACGCATTCAACTGCGCCGTATGGCCGAGTGGTCGGCAGCCCGACAGGAGAACGTCACCCGCTTGAGCGCCGCCTGCAAGTCCATCAGCGCTTTGCGTGTGCCTGACTTCCGCTGCGAATCGAGCTGCCGCGAACGTGCCGCCGCTGGCATCGCATGCGCGGCAAGGAACGGCTGCCAGCACGCCAACTACAGGTTCTACGCCTACGTCAGGCCCGATCGACTCGCCCCGGAATGGACCAGGGACCGAATCGTCGAAGCCATCAACGCCGAGGGGGTGCCTTGCTACCAAGGGTCTTGCTCAGAGGTCTATCTGGAGAAGGCGTTTGACGGCACCGGCTGGCGTCCGGCGCAGCGCCTGCCTGTCGCGCGAACACTGGGCGAGACCTCCCTGATGTGCCTCGTGCATCCCACGCTCGCCGCGGCCGAGATCGACAAGTCAATTGCAGCTATTTGCAAGGTCATGAGTCAGGCTGGAGCGGTCTGAATGATGAGTGAGCGAGCTTCCCCGCGTCTGGGCACCACCACGAAGGAAGCCAGGTCGAGAACAGCGGCTTCAGCCGATCAAGAAATCGTTCATCAGTGAAGAGGTTCGGCATCAATCGCGACCAGACATCTGTTGCCATGGGTTCACCAAGCAAGATCACCAGCCTGGGCACAACACGCTTCCTGACCCGCCTCAGCGCGTTCCTGGGCCGCCTTCCCCCCGGCGGCAAGGTCGCCGTGATGATCTCGACCGATGCCCTGTGCCTGCCGGTCTGCATGTTCGTCTCGGTCACGCTGCGCCTGGGCGCCATTGACATGGCCTTGGCCACATCGCCTTGGGAACAAGCAGCACTGTCGCTGATGGCCCTGCCGATCTTCGCGGTCTCGGGCGTCTACAACAACGTCATCCGGTATTGGGACCTGAAGGCGGCCATCCGGGCCTGCATGGCATTGCTCGTCGCATTGACGCTGGTCTACGGCGGGCTGCGCTTGCTCAACCGCTGGACGCTGCCGGCCACCAGCGTCCTCATCTTCTGGTTCGTTGCATCAGCCTACCTCTTTGCCTCGCGCCTGGGCGCCAGCGCTTTGCTGCGCATGAGCCATCAGCGGCAGGAGGTGCCACGCATCCACCTCGCCATCTATGGCGCGGGCGATGCCGGGGTGCAGTTCGTCCGGGCGATGCAGTCCAGTCGCGACTACAAGCCCGTCTGCTTTCTGGACGATGACCGCGGGCGGGAGAACCGCACCGTGGCAGGGCTGCCGGTCTATGGGCTCGTTCGGCTGGACGAGGCTGTCACCAGACACACGGTAGCTCAGATCCTCGTGGCTGTCCCCTCCGCGACGCCCGCGGTTCGCCGGCAGTTGATAGGCCGGATCGAGCAAGCCGGCTTGCCCATCAAGACCTTGGCCAGCTTGGCCGAGATCGTCGAGGGTCAGGCGCCTGTCAACGAGATCCGCGAAGTGGAGGTGGAAGACCTGCTGGGCCGCGACCCCGTGCCACCCGATCCGTCGTTGTTCTCACGTTGCATCCAAGGGCGTGTCGTGCTCGTCACCGGCGCAGGCGGCTCGATCGGCAGCGAGTTGTGCCGTCAGATTGCCTCCCAACAGCCGGCACGCCTGATCCTGCTGGAACACTCGGAATTCGCTTTGTATGAGATCGACCAGGAAATGGCGCGTCTGGCACCGCAGACTGCGCGCCGGGCGCTGCTCGGATCGACGCTCGACTTCGACATGCTGAGCCGGGAAATGCTGGCCGAACGGGTGGATACGGTCTATCACGCCGCAGCCTACAAGCATGTCCCGCTGGTGGAAGACAACATGCTTGAGGGCGTGCGCAACAACGTCTTCGGCACCTGGGCCGTCGCCCGGGCGTGCGAGCACGCGGGCGTGCGCACCTGTGTGCTGGTCTCCACCGACAAGGCCGTCAGGCCAACCAGCCTGATGGGGGCTTCCAAGCGCATTGCCGAACTCGTGTTCCAGGCCGCCGCGCTGCGGACGCGCGGCACGGTCTATGCCATGGTGCGCTTCGGCAATGTGCTGGGCTCCTCGGGCTCGGTGGTGCCGCTGTTCCGACGCCAGATCCGCGCGGGCGGGCCCGTTACCATCACGCATCCCGAGGTCACCCGCTATTTCATGCTCATCCCGGAGGCTGCGCAGCTGGTCATCCAGGCTGGCGCGCTGGCACGCGGCGGCGAGGTCTTCGTGCTCGATATGGGGCAGCCCGTTCGTATCGTGGACTTGGCGCGGTCGATGATCCGGCTTTCCGGCCTGACCGAGAGAACACCAAGCCAGCCGGACGGTGATATCCAGATCCAGGCCGTCGGACTGCGGCCGGGCGAAAAGCTCTACGAAGAGCTCCTGATCGGCGACGACGTCGTTCCCAGCGGTCACCCGCGCATCTTGTGCGCACGGGAACGGCACATGGATCCAGCCTCGCTCGACGAGATGCTGGACACCCTGCGCGACGCCTGCGACACGGCCGCCCGCCCCCAGTTGCTGCACCTGGTGCGCCGCCTCGTGCCGGAGTACCAGCCCGCTGATGAGGGCACTCCCAGCGCATCACCGTCTTGGGGTGTTCTTGCGGGTTGAGCCTGCCTTCAGCACCTGGAAGCCCCGTACCGTACTCTGCCAAGCTTGGTCAATGCAGGCGGTGCCTCCGGTGCTGCCGCGAGTGTTGGCGCCGACCGAAAACTGAGCCGCTTTTCCCGGTAGTGCCGACCCAAAACTGAGCCGAGCGCGCCCAGTCGCCCAAGCCACCGTCTGCGCGCCTGGAGGGGCGGATCAGTGCCGACCTGCACGCGGTGGTGAAGCGAGCCGCAGAGATCCAAGGGCGCACGATGACCGACTTCGTGGTGCATGCCCTCCAGATCGCCGCGGCTCAGGCCATCAAGCGGCGCGTCACCGCCGGTTTCACGGCAGTGGACACCGACGGCCTCATCACCGGGTACTGCACGCTGGCGTCTGCCAGCATCCTGCTCACCGATCTGGCCGAACCTCTGGCGAGGAAGTTGCCTCGCTACCCCAGCGTACCCGCCGTTCGCATGGGACGCCTGGCCGTGGATCGCGGCTTCAAGGGTCTGGGGCTCGGTGCCGCCTTGCTGGCTGACGCATTGCGCCGCTCGTCCACGGCGGAGATCGCAGCCTACGCCATGGTCGTGGACGCAAAGGACCCGGCCGCAGCTGCGTTCTATGCCCATCATGGCTTCCTCGCGACCGCGGCAAATCCCCTGTTGTCGTACCTGCCACTGGCGAGCGTCAGAGAGTGGGCTCAGGGCCACACGGGCTGACGTGCCCGGTGCTGCCGCTGAAGGTATCGAGCGCCCGAGGCGCCTGACACTCTGGTAAAGAATCAGGAGTTACCGCATGTCCACTTCCACCCTGACCACCTAGGGTCAGATCACCATCCCGGGTGGACGTGGATGCTGGTGACCGGGTCGAGTTCGTCCAGATCGAGGCCGGGCGCTCCGAGTTGATCGCCGCCACGCGCGCGGTTCGCGATCTCAAGGGGCGCTTCGGCAAGCCCGAGTGCGCCGTCTGGATCGATGAAATGAACGCCGCTGTTGCCGAGGAGGCCGCGCGGGCGCACTGATCGGGCTCGACACCAACGTCCTGGTGCGATACGCCACGCAGGACGAACCCACGCCGTCGCCGAATACGCCGGTCCGGCGATGCGCTCATCCTGCTCGTCACAGGCTCGGCCCAGCCGGTGCGCGACGCCGACTGGATCCGCCGCCACATCGGCGCGCACGAGCACGCGCTGCTCACCGACGCGAGCCCGCTGTGGAGCCTGCTCGGCGTCATGGGGCCGAGGGCGGGCGAGCTGCTCGCGCGGCTCAGCCCCGACGACCTCTCGCCCGCGGCGCTGCCCGTCTCGCACACGAAGGTGCTTCGAGGGCGCCCGGAGCCCCGCAGTCTGCGGGGCTCTTTTTCGAAGGGCTCCTGATTGCGTCGTCAGTGCTGCCCCAGGCGAATCCCAGCACCGCGGTGACTCCGGTTCACTGCTGTGTCAGCGCAGACCGTTCGCAGCAGCCGGACGGGCGCGTCCGGCAACGGTAGCGTCAGGAACCAGGCTGCCAGCATGACAGCGACCGCAGGGCGCCTGAGCCGACCGATGGCTGGCCGTGCCTCCAGGCGTCCGCGCGAGGATGGTACTGGCCACGCAAGTCGGGAACTGCCGCGCAGTTGCCTTCGAATCATCGACGGGCGCATGGGTCGCCTCGGACCTGGGCTTCACTGCGGGACGTTCCGTGGCAAGCACCTGCCCGGTTGCTTCCAGCGGGGGTGGCGGCGAACAACTCGCGAGTCCGCGCCGCCCTGCCTGCCAGAATAGAGCGGCCAATCAATGCGTTGGCGGCAAGGTCGGACCGCTCCCGAGGTTCGTCTGCCCTGGCGAAAGGAAAGCCATGAACGTCAAGCGTGCCATCGAGCTCACCGAGAAGGGCTTCCTGGTGCTGATCGCCATCTTCACCGTGGTGGCCATGGTGCAGGAGGTGGCCCTGCTGCTGGAGAACCGCAAGGTCCAGTTGAAAGACCTCCTGCTGATGTTCATCTACGCCGAGGTGCTGGGCATGCTGGCCGCCTTCTACAGCAGCCGGCGCATCCCGATCGCGATCCCGCTGTTCATTGCGGTCACGGCGCTGTCTCGCCTGATCATCCTCCAGGGCAAGGACACGGATCCGACGATCCTGCTGTACGAGAGCGGGGCCATCCTGCTGATCTGCGTGGCGGCCTGGGTTGCGACGCAGATCCGCCAGGACGAATGACCCTCGGGATGGTGCCCCCTGGTGTCCGGCCAGGCGGGCGCAGGCGCCCCGGCCGGCCGCCGGGGGCCGGCCTGGGACCGGCGGCGAGGGCCTGTCGCGCCCGCGGCGCGTAGCGGGCCGATGGCCCCGGCGCTGCGGGCCGCGGCGATGCAGGTCTCGTCTCAGCCCGGCATGGTTGCCAGCACATGGTCGGTGTGTTCGCCCCGCCGGGGCGAGCGGTAGGCGGCAGGCCGGTGGCGTCCGCGAGGCCTTGACCGGGTCAGCCACCAGCGCGACGAGCCTCGTGCCTGCCCGCTCCAGCTCGACGCGCATGCCGCGCTCGCCCACCTGCGTGATGCTCGAAGACCTGCTGCAGGTCGTTGATCGGGCCGCAGGGCCCCCCAGCCGCCGGCATGCCGCCGATCCAGGCCTGTCGGGTGAGCCGCGCCACCATCGCGGCCGGCAGCGGGGCCAGGGCCTCGGTGGCGCTCAACAGTCCGCTCGAGGCCCGCGAGCTCTGAGCGGTGATGCGCAGCGACGACCTGCAGGGCGCGATCTGGTCAACTGCGACGGGCAGTGGGCGCGCCAGTTCGGCGCGCTGGCCGGCGTGACCGTGCCGCTGTACCCGGCCGAGCACTTCTACATCGTCACCGACCGCATCGAGGGCGTGCACCCGATGCTGCCCGTGATGCGCGACCCTGACGGCTACATCTACTACAAGGAAGAGGTCGGCGGCCTGCTGATGGGCGGCTTAGAGCCCGTGGCCAAGCCCTGGACGGTGGGCCCGATCCCGAGCACTTTCCAGTTCCAGTTGCTGGACGAGGATTGGGACCAGTTCGAGCCCTTGATGCGCAACGCCATCCACCGCACGCCCTGCCTGGAGACGGCCAAGGTCAAGATGCTGCTCAACGGGCCCGATGCCCGAGAACTTCACGCCCGACGGCAACTTCTGCTCGGCGAGACGCCGGAGCTGCGCGGCTACTTCGTCTGCGCCGGCTTCAACTCGGCCGACATCGCCAACTCCGGCGGCGCCAACACCCACGATCCCGGGCCTCCAACGGCCCCGTGCGCTTGACTTGCGATGACGGCGCAAGAGCCGTCTGGCCTCGCCTGGGCATGGCGTGCAGCTTGCCGCGTGGGCGTCTGACGACGCTCGGGAGGCCACGCCCGACCCTATTGACATCCGCAAGGCCCGGGCTTAATGTGCGAACAGCGTTCCACTAATGCGCCAAAGCGGATGAACCAATCCGGGTCCAGGCGGACTTTGCTGATGCTTGAGCATCTGACGGACCAGCCCGATGGGGCGGGCCTGACGGAGATCTGCGCGGCATTGAATCTGCCCAAGAGCATCGGTCACAGACTTCTGGCCCTGCTGATGGAGTCGGGCTATGTAATGCAGCACGGCCCCAGTGGGCGGTATGGTCTGACCCTGAAGTTGACGATGCTGGGATTGCGGCACTACGTGCGCAGTGGCTTGGACGATCTGGCTCAACCCGTCCTGGACCGCTTGGCGGCCGAGACAGGGGAGTTGGCGCGTCTGGCCGTGGTCGAGGGCGAGCGGCTGGTCTGGGTGGCCAAGGCCCAGGGCGCACGCTCGGGGCTGCGTTACGACCCTGATCTTGATCACGATACGGGCCACGACGTGGTTTTGCACGCAACGGCCACCGGCAAAGCTTGGCTTGCTACCTTGTCGCAGGCCCAGGCGATGCGCATCGTGGAGGCCACCGAACTGCGTACCCCCCGGCGCTGCGGCCCCAACATTGCCACCAGCGTGCATGCTTTCGCACAGATGCTCAAGGCCACCCGCCAGGCAGGCTTTGGTGTGGCGCTCGATGAAGGCGAACCCGGCACGGCCGCCGTTGCGGTGGCTGTGGTCGAGTCCGTGGCTGAGGGGGCTGCGGTCGGCACCCTCAGTCTGGCCGGCCCGCTCTCGCGCTTTGGCCCCGAACGCCGCGCGTTCTTCGTGACCCGCTTGCACAGCGCAGCGCAGGAACTGGGCGGTATCTGGCCCTTGCGCCATCATCGCGCGCTGGCGTTGGCGCCGGCTCAAGGACCTGTCAAGACCGCCCGACCCCGACTGAGCAACCCGCATGTCCGAACTCGCACTCCCGTCCTATGAAGGGCCGCTGGAATTGTCCAGCGCTCTTTCGCAATTCCGGCTGGTGCCCTTTCGCGAGGCAGACTTCACCCTCGAGGGCCCGCGCGCTGATGCCCAATACCGTGATCTCGGCCTGGCACAGGCCACGGCCGGGCGCATCGGTGCCAAGCACATCCGGGCCGTCAAGCCTTTCACGCAAGAAACCGGATGGCACTGGCACGACATGACGGGGCATTTTGTCTACGTACTCAAAGGCTGGATCAGCTTTCGTTTTCGGGACCTTGCTGAGACTGTGACGGTGCACGCGGGGGGCAGTCTGTGTCAGCCCGCCGGTGTGCCCCACAATGTGATCGCGCGATCGGATGATCTCGAACTCATTGAAATCAATCTGCCTTCGCAATTCGGCACCTTTGATGTCGTGCGCTCCGATGAAAAGGAGGTGCAATCGTGATTGCCCAGACCCGCAGCACCCGACCCGTCCTGAGGGCTTCGACCCGGCGCTGGATCGGCGCCTTGCTGATGTTTCTTTTGCTCTTTGTGCTCTGGGAATCGGTGGTCAAGCTGCTAGGTATAAAGGAATATCTTTTGCCGCCGCCGAGCAAGATCTGGTCGGAATTTCTCAAGCGACAAACAGTGGTAGCCGGTGCGGCCTGGACCACCACGGTCGAGATCGTCGGTGGCTATTTGCTCGCTGTCGTCATCAGCATTCCTCTAGCCATGTCGATCGCTTATTCCCGCTTTGTGGAAAACACGGTCTACCCGGTTATCGTATTCCTTCAAATCATCCCCAAGATCGCGATTGCGCCGCTGTTCATCATCTGGCTTGGATTTGGTTTGCTTCCCAAGTTGCTGATCGTGTTCTTGCTGTGCTTTTTTCCTATCGTGGTCTCGAGTGTGGCCGGCTTCAAATCCGTCGATCCCGATGTGATGGACTTCGCCCGATCGACCGGCGCAAGCGCAAGCCGGATGTTCTTCAAGATCCGCTTGCCGCAGGCATTGCCCGAGATCTTTACGGGCCTGAAGATCGGTGCGGCCTTGTCGGCTACGGCGGCCGTGGTGGCCGAGTTCGTGGCCTCCGACCGTGGTTTGGGCTACTTGCTGCAGCAATACAACGGGCAACTCGAGACTCCGATGGTCTTCGCCATCATCATTTTGCTCAGCATCATCGGGCTGGCGATTTACTATTTTGTCGAGCTTGTTGAGCGTCTGGTCATCCCCTGGCATGTGGCTCAGCGCCCTACAGAGATGACCGGGATTTGATGTCGTTTGGGAAGTGAGCAATCAAAGGAGACAGCTATGAACATGAGACGCAAGATTGGGAAAGCGGTTTTTGGCCTTGCCCTGGCTTTGCCCATGGTGCTGGGCGTCAAGGCTCAGGCACAGGACAACGTGTCCTTGCGGCTGAACTGGTACCTCGGCGGCTTGCATGTGCCCTTCTACTACGGTGTGGACCGGGGGTTTTACAGGCAGGAGGGCATCAACCTGACCATCAATGAGGGCCGCGGCTCGGCCAACACGGTGCAGGTGGTGGGTGCCGGGACGGACACCTTCGGCTTGGCCGACAGCTCGAGCATCATCAACCTCATCTCCAAGGGCGGCGAAATCAAGTCGGTGATGAACATCCTGAGCTCGACCGGCTTTTCTGTCGTCTCGGCCGCTTCTGCCGGTATACGCACGCCCAAGGACATCGAGGGCAAGACGCTGGCGGTCTCCCCGGGCGATCCGATCCGCGGCCTGCTCGAAGCCCTCGCCGCGCACAACAAGGTTGATATCAGCAAGGTCAGGTTTGTGCAGGTTGATCCTGCGGCCAAGGTGGTGACGGTGCTTGAGAAACGCGCCGATGGCCTGCTCGGCGGTGCCGATGACCAGTTCTTCTTGCTCAAATACCGCGGAGTGGAGCCTCATGCGCTGCGCTTTGCCGACCACGGTGCCAACATCGTGGGCATGGCGATCTTCACGGGCAACAACACGATCAAGGGCAACCCGGATCTTGTACGCCGTTTTGTCAGGGCCACCAAGCGAGCCTGGGACGAGGCCAAGAAGAACCCCGATGCCGCCGTCGATGTGGCCATGAAGGTCAAACCCGATCTGAATCGACAGTCGACCAAGGACCAGATGCTGGTGGACTTCGAGTTGATGGACTCGGCCAACGTCAAGGGCCAGACGGGTTTTGGCCACGAGAAGGACTGGTCGCAGACCATCGATTTGCTGAAGCGTTACCGCGGCCTGGAAACTCAGCTGAACTGGACCGCGTTTCACACCAATGAGTTCTTGCCCAGATAAGGCACTGACGTGATCCCTCAGAATCATCGTTTGGCCTCTGAGGCAGGGCGGGACCTGCAGTCGCGCGCGGCTGCAGTGCCTGTCGAGATCACGGGTGTCAGCAAGATCTTCCAGCGCGGCTCCATGCAGACCCAGGCGCTGGACTGCGTGGACCTATCGGTTCAGGCCGGTCAATTCATCGCGGTCGTGGGTCCCTCGGGCTGCGGCAAGTCCACCTTGCTCAAGATCATTGCGGGTCTACTCGGGCCGAGCCAAGGCTCGGTCACCATCGCAGACAAGCGCATTGCGGGTCCACACACCGATCTGGGGATAGTGTTCCAGAGTCCGGTGTTGCTCGACTGGCGCAATGTGCTCGACAACGTGCTGGTCCAGATCGAGCTGCGCGCAGGCGAGCCCGCTGACTACCGCGATCGGGCGCTGGCCCTTCTGGCAAAGGTGGGTCTGGGGGGCTTTGAGAACCGCATGCCGCGCGAGCTTTCCGGTGGCATGCGCCAGCGCGCAGCCATCGTCAGAGCGCTGATCCATGAGCCTCCTTTGCTGATGATGGATGAGCCTTTTGGCGCGCTCGATGCGCTCACGCGAGAGCAGATGCGCATCGATCTTGAAAAGCTCTGGCTCGATCGCGGCCAGACCACCTTTTTCATCACGCACGGTATCTCAGAGGCGGTCGCGCTGGCAGACCGGGTGGTGGTCATGACACCACGCCCTGGCCGTATAGAGCGCATCATCGACATCGACTTGCCCCGTCCGCGTCACAAGGCCGTGATCACCAGCGCCCGGTTTGCCGAGTACTGCGATGAGATCACCGAGTGTTTCATGCGCCACGGCGTCATTCAGTACTGAGAACCGTCCATGCTCCAAAGACCCTGTCACGGCGTGATCGCCGCCCCTTTCCTGCCCATGCACGCCGATGGGCAAATCGATTGGCACGGTCTTGAACGCTACATGGACTGGCTCGCCGGCCAAGGCCCTGCAGGTATCGCCATGAACATGGACGCCTCGGAGGTGATTGCCCTGACCGAGGACGAACAGGACCAGGTGATCCGTGTCTGTCTGGATGTGCTGGGCGGGCGCGTGCCGTTTCTCTCGGGCATCGTGGCGGGCTCGACCCGCGCGGCTGCTGCCAAGGCCGAGCGCTATGCCCGCATGGGCGTGCAGGGCTTTCCTGTTTTCCCGCCTTTTCCAACCTTCTCTGGCGCCCCCGTGCCCAGTGAGATGATTTACCGCTATCACAAGTCCATAGCAGATGCGGCTCATCTGCCCATCATTTGCTTTCAGTTTCCCAAAGGCTGGGGACCCGACTATTCACCTGACATCCTGCGCCGCGTGGCGCAAATCCCTGAGGTAGTGGCCATCAAGGAAGCGTCTTTCGATGTGGCCCAAACGCTCTCTACCATCGAGGTGGCGTCCACGCTACCCCAGCGCATTGGCGTGCTCACGGGCAGCGACACCTTCATCTTTGAAGCCATGATGATGGGATGCAACGGTGCGCTGATTGGTTTTGCCGGCTCCTTTACGCGTGAGCTGGTAGAAATGAACAACGGGGTGCAGGGCGGCGATATCGCCAAGGCCCGGGCCATCTGGCAACAGCTCGGGCCGATTGCCCGCTATTGCTGGCGCGCCCCGATCCGTGACTTTAGGCCGCGTATGAAAGAGGTGCTGCGACTGCAAGGCCATTTTGAGAGCGCGGCCGTGCGAGAGCCACAACTCGGGATCGACGATACCGAGCGCGAACAGATTCGTCGCTTGATGCTCGACTATGGGCTCTTGTCATGACGGGCGCGGTGGCCATTTGGCATGACATCGCGCCTGAGGGGCTGGCCGAGTTCTATGCTTGGCACGGCCAGGAGCACATGCCCGAGCGGGTATCCATTCCCGGTTTTCGAAGCGGCCGGCGCTTTGTTTCCGCAGCGGATGATCTGCAGTTTTTCAATCTCTACGAAACCGACTCGCTTGAGGTGGTGCTCGGCCCGGACTACAAGGAGCGGCTGGACAATCCCACGGTGCGCACCCTGTCGGCGGTGCGCCATTTCCGTCATGTCGCACGGTCCCTGTGCCGCGTCATGGTCAAGCACACGTCATCGCAGTCGGGTGTGGCTCAGGGCGGGCTGATCGCCACGCTGCGCTATGACATCGACCCGGCGCAGGAGGCCTCGCATCTCGAGGTGCTTGAGCACGTCATCGTGCCCGCTTTGCTCGGCGGCGCTGGCATCTGCTCGGTCAGTGTGCTGGTGGCCGATCGGCAGGCCAGCGGCTATGTCAATGCCGAGCAGCGCGCCCGGGGCGCGGCCAATTTGGTGCCGCCTGTCGTTGTGCTGGTCGAAGCGTGGTCCGATCAACAGACTTTTTCGGCGCAGGTGCAGGCTATTCTTGCGCCCGAGGCACTGGCGCGGCAGGGTCTTGACGGCGTCGCCCAACTGGGTCTCTACGCCCACCAGCTGACGCTGCTCAGCCCGCGCTGAGTCGCACTATTTGTGCGGCATGGCCGCTCGATGCTCGTGCCACCTTTGTTGGCATACATCCGATTCTTCACCCCTCGTGAAGTCAGGCAGCCGATCTGCACCGGCCCAGCGCCCTTCCTCGGCCTATACCTCGAGAAAGCACCCGTTGGTGTGTGGCGTGATGTTGATCCCGTGAAACAGGATATTGCTGATTCGGGGGATGGCGCGCCGAGGCTCAAGGCCGCTTGGGCTTCATCATTCGGCCCTGATGTTGCCGCGCAGCGCGAGATCGCGCCACTTGGCCAGGTCGCTGCGGACTCTGGCCGCCAGCACCTCGGGTGGGCTGCACACGATCTGGCCGCCGATGGCCTTTACCCGACTGACCACCTCGGGCAGCTGTCCAATGCGCTGCATCTCTGACACGAGACGTTCGACAACCGCCGTGGGAAGGCCCTTGGGGCCGAACATGGCGTTCCATGCGATGGTCTCGAAGCCGCGCAGCCCGCTTTCGTCGAGAGTCGGAATATCGGGAAGATCCGGCCACCGCGTCATGCTCGTGACAGCTACCAGCTTCATTTCGCCGCGACCGACAAAGGGCATGACGTTGATCAGGTTGCCGATGAACAAGGGGGCATCGCCGGTGATGACCGCCTGGCCCACCGCCGCGGCGCTTTTGTAGGGGATGTGCTCAAGACGGACCCCCGCCATCTGCTTGAACAACTCAGCCGAGAGATGCGCGGATGAGCCGATCCCGCCACTGGCGTAGTTGTAATACCCGGGAGGCTTGGCCTTGATGGCCGCGATGAGTCCCGCCACATGGTTGACCGGAAAGATCCGCGGGTTGACGACCAACGCGTTCGGGCCAGTCACCAGCAGCGAAATGGGAGTCAGGTCGGTCTCGAGATCGTAGGGAAGGTTGCGGTAGATCGCGCCGTTGATTCCATTGGATCCTGCATTGCCGAAAAGCAGCGTGTAGCCGTCCGGGGCCGATCGGACCG
This sequence comes from uncultured beta proteobacterium, assembly GCA_903876715.1. GTDB lineage: Bacteria > Pseudomonadota > Gammaproteobacteria > Burkholderiales > Burkholderiaceae_C > Rubrivivax. The sequence continues at coordinate 5,974 of CAIRBF010000243.1, read as the reverse complement.
CCACCTCGACGCCAAGCCTCCCGCCAGCACCCGGTCGGTTCTCCACCAGGAATTGACGTCCCAGCACCCGCTCAAGATGTGGCGCAAACAGACGCAATGTGGTGTCGTTGCCGCCACCGGGCGCACCAGGCTCGACAACACGCACGGTCCGTGCCGGCCAAGTCTCGGCGAATGCGCTGAAGGTGGCGAACAACGGCGCGGCGCCAACGGACATGGCGGCCGACAACATTCGGCGGCGATCCAGGATGGGATTCATGAAGTGTCTCCGGCGCCAACAGCACGTTTTCGACCAGTTTACAGGCACCGCTGAGCTTGGGATCGGTGGCCGCCGCGGCGCGACTGATCACGGGCTGTGAAGCCGAGCCCGGGCTGGCGCCTGGCAAGGCTCAGGCCGACGGGGGCGTCTGGCCTCTGGCCGGCTGCTCCACGGCTTCAGCCATCGCGCGCGCGGCCTCCAGCAGCAGCGGCACCGTCTCGTGACCGCGCTGCAGCGCTGCGGCCAGGACGGCCGGGTCCCGGACATATTCGTGGACCATGAAGTTGCGCAACTGGCGTGTCTCGATCCACTGTTCGCCCGAGCCGATGAGGCCCAGGCGCTCGGCCTTGGCGAGGTTGTCGATGGCCGGGCCGACGGGTTCGGCCAGCCACTGCAGCAGTCGCGGCAGCAGCTTGTCGCCGAGCGTGTCCTGCAGCCTGCCGAAGCGCGCCACGAAGGCATCCACGCGCTCGCTGGTGTCGGCGTCCTCGCGCAGTGTGGCCGCGCGGGCGGCATCCATGGGCGTGGCGAACAGGCGGCGATCGGTCCCGCTCAGCAGCGCCGCTTCGGCGAGCACGGTCTCCACCAGGAAGCGCAGCCTGTCGTCAGGCGGCGTGCGCAGCGGGTGGTCTGTCACAGCGCCACCCCTTCGCGCCGCGCGAGCGCCAGCAGCGGGGTCACCGGGGTGGCCGGGTCAGCGACCAGCACGTCGATGCGGCGCAGGCCGATGCGGCGCTGGATACGGGCCGACAGGCGCAGCGACAGGGCCAGCGCGTCTGCGCCGGGTTGCGGCAGTTCCACCAGCAGGTCGATGTCGCCCCCCCGCGCGCTGTCGTCGGTGCGCGAGCCGAACAGCAGGGCCCGGGCCTGCGGCCCGGCCACCTCGGCGGTGGCGCGCAGGATGGCTTCGCGGTCGTGCGGGCTCAGGCGCATGGGAGGCGGGGGCGCGGTTGAGGGTGACTGCCGAAGGCTTCGTGCCGGTTCAGCATGGTCCTGGAGAATCCCGCCATTGTCAGCCGGATCGCGCTGGCGGCATCGACGAACACACGGGCCCTGCCATGACCGACGCCTCGCTCTTCGAGTCCCTCGACCTCACCGCTGAAGACAACGCCGGCGGCGATTTGCCGGTTCGGTCGCCCATCGACGGCGCCACGATCGCCCAGGTGCGCCAGGCCAATGCGGCCGACGTGCCCGCGATGGTGGCGCGCGCGCAGGCGGCGTTCGCCGCCTGGCGCGAGGTGCCGGCGCCGCGGCGCGGCGAGCTCGTGCGCCTGCTGGCCGAGGAGCTGCGCGCCGCCAAGCCGGCGCTGGCCGCGCTGGTCACGCGCGAGGCCGGCAAGATCACGGCCGAGGGCCTGGGCGAGGTGCAGGAGATGATCGACATCTGCGACTTCGCCGTCGGGCTGTCGCGCCAGCTGCACGGCCTGACGATCGCCTCGGAGCGGCCCGGTCACCGCATGGCCGAGACCTGGCACCCGATGGGCCCGTGCGCGGTGATCACAGCCTTCAACTTCCCGGTGGCGGTGTGGTCGTGGAACGCCGCGCTGGCCCTGGTCTGCGGCGACCCGGTGATCTGGAAGCCCTCCGAGAAGACGCCGCTGACGGCGCTGGCGACGATGCGCATCGCGCAGCGCGCGCTGCGCCGCTTCGGCGCCGACGCGCCCGAGGGCCTGCTGCAGCTCGCCGTGGGCGGCGCCGGGCTCGGGCAGGCACTCGCGGCCTCGCCGGCGGTGCCCATCGTCTCGGCCACCGGCTCCACGCGCATGGGGCGCGCGCTCGCGCCGGTGGTGGCGGCGCGCTTCGGGCGCGCCATCCTCGAGCTGGGCGGCAACAACGCGATGATCGTCGCCCCCTCGGCCGACCTGGACCTGGCCGTGCGCGCCATCGTGTTCTCGGCCGTGGGCACCGCCGGGCAGCGCTGCACCACGCTGCGCCGGCTGATCGTGCACCGCTCGGTGCGCGAGCCGCTGCTGCAGCGGCTGCGCGCCGTCTACGCCGGCCTGCCGCTGGGTGACCCGCGCGCGCCCGGCACGCTGGTGGGCCCGCTGATCGATGCCGACGCGGTGGCGCGCATGCAGGCGGCGCTGGCGCGCGCGCAGGCCGACGGTGGTGTGGTGCACGGCGGGCAGGCCGTGACGCAGGGCGTGCCCGCGGGCGGCGCCTACGTGCGGCCGGCGCTGGTGGAGATGCCGGCGCAGACGGCGGTGGTGCGCGAGGAGACCTTCGCGCCGCTGCTCTACGTCATGGCCTACGACACGCTGGCCGAGGCGATCGCGCTGCACAACGACGTGCCGCAGGGGCTGGCCTCGTGCATCTTCACGCTCGACCTGCGCGAGGCCGAGACCTTCCTCGCCGCCGCGGGCTCGGACTGCGGCATCGCCAACGTCAACATCGGCCCCTCGGGTGCCGAGATCGGCGGCGCCTTCGGCGGCGAGAAGGAGACCGGCGGCGGCCGCGAGAGCGGATCGGATGCCTGGAAGGGCTACATGCGCCGGCAGACGAGCACGGTCAACTACTCCACGCGCCTGCCGCTGGCCCAGGGGGTGCGCTTCGACGTGTGAGGGCGCGGCCCGCTGTGATAGAAAGAGGCTCATGGGATACGCCGCCCGCAGACCCGCGCTCGACGCCGAAGCCTTCCTCGCCTGGGAGGCCGGGCAGGCGCTGCGGCACGAGCTCGTCGACGGCGAGGTCTACGCGATGGCTGGCGCCGAGGAGCGGCATGTCACGGTGGCAGGCAATGCCTACATGGTGCTGCGCCAGGCCCTGGCCGGCACCCCCTGCCGTACCTTCCTCACCGACATGAAGCTGCGCCCGCTGGGCGCCGACGACTTCTTCTACCCCGACGTCTTCGTCACCTGCGCCGAGGCCGACCGCACGCTCGCGCAGTTCAAGCGCGAGCCCGCGCTGATCGTCGAGGTGCTGTCGCCCACCACGGCCGCTTACGACCGCGGCGAGAAGTTCGCGCGCTACCGCCGCATCTCCAGCGTGCGCGAGGTGGTCTTCGTCGACATCGACACCCGCCGCATCGACGTGCACCGCCGCGGCGCCGACGGCCTGTTCGTGCTGCACGCCTTCGAGCCGGGCGAGGACGTCGTGCTCGCCAGCGTCGGCGTCACGCTGGCGGCGGCGGTGCTCTTCGCCGAGGTGCCCGAGGCGCCGCCGTCCACCGGCGGCTGGACCGGGACGGTGCCGGAGGTGCGGATGCCGCCGGGGTACTGGGCCGGTGCATGAATACCCGCGGGTGGCGGCGCCAGCAGTGCACCCTGGGCGGACAAGAACTGTCTACGGCCTGATCAGACAAGCGGATCGCGGTTCACCGACCTGAGCAGCAGACAGAGCCGGTTTCAAGAAAACGCCGGGCCGCCCTGCACATTTCTTGCCCCTGCGCGCGACGGGTCGGGCAGGCCCAGGTTCTCTTGCGCGACCCAGGCGCACGCTGACCACGCCGTAGTCGCCGGGGGGCGGTCGGCAGGGTCCACGGTGCGCAGGCCATCGATATCAATTCCTCAGATCGTCTGCAGCACAAACGGACCGAAGGGATCGCTCGGCGCGAGGCCCAGCCCCATCAGCTCGGCCTGTTCCTGCGTCACGTCCGCGGCGCTGACCACCTGGACCGGTGTGGATCCACTGGCCTGGGTCAGGGCATTGAATCGTTCGGACGTCACCGACAGATCCGGGCGGAGTTCGGTGATGCCACTCGCCGCCAAGGCCTGGAGCGAGGTGACGTTCTCCAGCAGCGCGGCCACGTCATCGTTGTCCAGCACGAGGGCCACATCCTGATCGGCATTGCGCACGAAGAAGGGCAGGCCTGACAGGTCGACGGAGGATCCGTTGTCGGCCTTGTCGCGAAGCGCGAGGACGGCTTCGTCGGTGGCGGCAGGCAGCAGCACGCGATCGATCCCGACCTCGATCAGGTCCCGCAGCGACGCCCGGATCCAGGCGGTCTTGTCCGCTGCGTCTGCCGGAGCTGTCGCCTGCAGCGTCCCCGTCGTGAAGCTGTCCGCCAGGCCGACGTCGGCGCCGGCCAGGGCGTCCACCAGCGCTTCGTCCAGATCGACGAGGTCGATCCCGGTTCCGGCCAGCCGCTGCATGGCACCCGTGTGGGCCGCCGTGAACAGCGCGTCCACCCCTTGCACGGTGGAGATGTCGGCGGCGTCGACGGCCTTGCGGACCTGGGCCAGGTCGATCTCGGTGCGCGCGATCGAGGCTGCGGCCACCGATTGCAGCAAGGTCGCGTTGTTGTTGTTCTGCACCGCGGACAGCACGTCGCCGGCCTCGAAAGCCGAGCCCTGCTGGAACACCCGGACGTAGTCCACTTCCATGGTGTACGCGAAGTCACCCGCCGGTACCGCCCCGCCCATCGCCCCGCCGATGGCGACGTTCAGGATGATGTCCATCGGGTGGTCGTAGGGCCACCATGCACCAGTGGCGCCGGCGGGTTTCAGGTACTCGAAGTGGGCGGTGTTGACGTCGCCATCGACACCGATGCGGATGGCGTCGGGTGACCACCAGAGCTGGTAGGTGTGGAACGCGTCGATGTCCGTCAACAGGGTGGTCGACGCCTTGAAGGCGGTGTTGCCGTAGGACGTGATCGACTGGTTGTTGTCGCCCTTGAAGTGAAGTGCAGCCTGGGCCTGGTTGTCGGCGAACATCCGCGCCCACTCGACGACGTCGATCTCGCCGGTGTCGGGCCAGGCGCCATTGCCCAGCAGCCAGACCGCCGGCCAGGCGCCAGCTTCTGCGGGCAGCTTGGCTCGGATCTCGATGTAGCCGTAGGGGTCCAGGTCCGGCAGGTCGGACTTCAGTCGGGCTGAGGTGATGGACGCGCCGACCTTCTTGGCCACGATGTGGAGCGTGCCGTCATCGACGAACGTATTGGACACGTCGCCTGTGTAGACCTGCGACTCGCCATTGCCCCACCCGTTGCCGTTGGGGCCGGTGCCGGTTTCCCGCGTCCAGTGGGAGGCTGGCGTGGTCGGGCCGGTCGACGTCTCGTGTACGAACCCGCCGAATTCGTCGCTGAAGGCGAGGGTCGTGGGCGTGGACAGGGCGTCGGCACGGTTGAGGAAGCTGACGTTGTCGAAGTAGAAGGTCTCGCCCGTGCCGACCTGGCCGAAGTCGAAGAAGACGCTGGCTTTGCTGAGGGTGAGGCTGTGGTTGGGGTTGGTCGCGCCGAAGTCAAAGGTGAGCGTCTGCCAGCCGGCGGCGGTGGTGGTCTTGGCGACCTCGACGAAGTCGGCGCCGTTGGCTGGGTTGGTCGCGGTCTCCAGCTTCAGCAGCACGGTCTTGCCGGCCGCGGGCGTCCAGACCCGCATCGTGACGAGCGGGTGCTCGGCGGTGACCAGCTCACCGTCCCCGGCTTCGAGGGTGAGGAAGGTGGTGCCGGCCCAGGTCTGGGCGCCGGTGGACTTGACGACCTGGGCGACCTGGCCGGATGAACCTGTGGGGGGGTTCTGGGCGATGGACGAGCCGGCGCCGCCGAAGTCGCTGTCGGGCTGGCCTTCGGGGTGGCCGAGGGTGAAGCCGCTGTTGTCGTTGGGCTCGAAGGTGATGTTACGGGGCGAGGGCGAGCTCTGCCCGCCGGTGGGCAGGGTGGAGCTGAAGAAGACGTTGTCGAAGTGCAGGCCGGAGGCGGTGCCGGAGTCGCCGCCGCTGACGAACTTCATCTGGACGATCTTGGACAGGTTCACGCCGGCGTACTGGTCCAGGCCGATGTCG
>CAIRBF010000242.1 GCA_903876715.1 uncultured beta proteobacterium | reverse complement strand
TGACCGCGCCGCCGAAGTCATTGGCTGCGTTGCTCAATGCGATAGCCTGGCCCGTTGCCATGACGGCGGTTGCGCCCGTCACCTGCAGCGCACCGGTCTGACCGACTGCGCCCGTGCTCGTCACCGCCAAGTCCCGACCCACCGTCGTCAGGCCGAAGCTCGTCGTGGCCGCGCTCGTCGCCGTCAGGTCGCTCGTGGCGCCGCCCACCGTGCCGCTGAGCACGAGGGCGCCGCCAGCGCTCAGCGCCGTGCTGCCCGCGGTCGTCAGTACCACCGTCAGCGCGTTCGCGTCCGCGATCTGCGTGGCACCGCCCGTGGCCGTGACCGCGCCGCCAAAGTCGTTGGCTGCGTCGCTCAATGCGATGGCCTGACCCGTCGCCGTGACAGCCGCCGCCCCGGTCACCTTGAGCGCCCCGGTCTGATCGACCGCCCCGGTGCTCGTCACCGCCAGGCTCCGGCCCACCGTCGTCAGACCGAAGCTCGTCGTGCCCGCGCTCGTCGTCGTCAGATCACTCGCCGCACCGGCCACCGTACCGCTGAGCACCAGAGCGCCACCTGCGTTCAGCGTCACGCTGCCGGTCGAGGTCAGTTCCACCGTCAAGGCATTGGCGGCCACGACCTGGGTTGCGCCACCGGTCAGACTCACCGCGCCTTGGAACTGGTTGGCCTGCGCCAGCGTGATCGCACCGGCACCGGCGTTCAGGGTGCTCTTGCCCCCCACGGACAGCGCACCCGCCTGCGACACGTTGCCGTTGCCGGAGGCCCCCGTCAAGGCGCCGCCTACCGTGCCCTGACCCAGGTTCAGCCCACCGGAGGAGGTGACCGACAAGGCATCCTCCACCGCCAGAACACCCAGTTCGAGGTCGCTGACGTCGCGCAGCGCCACGCTGCGGCCCGACACCGAGACCGCACCGACGAATTCATTCCCGGCGGCAGCGAGCGTCACGTCCTGGCCCGCTGCGCTGATGGTCGTCGCACCATGCACCACCAGCGAGCCTGCCTGCGTCACCGCCCCGCCGGCGGTCACGGTCAGATACCCGGTCAGGCTGGACACCTGGAGCGCCAGCGCTGTCGTGTCAACCAGCGCGACGTTGCGCAGACCACCCGAACCAGCCATGGCCACCGTGCCGGTGAAGATGTTGCCCGCGTTGTCCAGGAACACGCTCGAGCCGGCGGCGTCGGCAGTGAAGGTGGAGTCGCCGCTGACGACGAGTGCACCGCTGCTGGTCACGTCTCCCGACCGAGCCGTGGCAACGAGCCCGCCCGTGATCACGGACGGCCCGAGCACCAGCCCGTTGATGTCCACGAGCGTCACGTCGGCGCCCGTGACGCCAACCGTCCCCAGGTCGTTGAGAGCCTCGTCCAAGGTCACGTCCTGGCCTGCGGCAAGGACCGACAGGCGCCCCGTCACCGTCAGCACGCCGCTGTCGGTCACGGTCCCTTGTGCCAGCACGGTCAGGTTCCCGCTGATGGATGAGGCGCCGAGGTCGATCGCCCCTGCATCGGCGAGAGCGACATCCCCGCCCTGAACCGCCACCGCGCCCGCGAAATCGTTGGCGGCGTGGTCGAGCGTCACGGCCTGCCCAGTCGCGTCGATGGTCGTAGAGCCCGTCACCTCGATGGCGCCGGCTTGCGTCACCGGCCCCGCGGCGCTGATGTCCAAGGCACCGGCAACAGCGCTCGTGCCCAGACGCACGGCAACGGTGTCCAGCGTCACGTCGCCGCTGCTGAGGAGTTCGATCTCCAGCGCCTGGCCCGCGCTGGCCAGATCCACATCACCGGCCGTCAGTTTGACCAGGCCGCCAAAGTCGTTGCCGACTGCATCCAGCCGCACGGTCCGGCCCGCCGCCGTGACCGTGGTCGCGCCTGTGACCGTCAGGGCGGCCGTCTGGCTGACGCTGCCCGCGGCCGCCGCTGTCAACGCGCCCGTGACCAAGCCCTGGCCGAGGTCGAGCGCACCGGCCGCGTCCACCGTCAGCGCGCCCGTCGCCAGGACCCCCAGCGTCAGCGCGTTCGCGTCGGTCACCTGCGTCCCGCCGCCCGCCAGACTGACGGCCGCCTGGAAGTCGTTGTCGGCGTTCGTCAGCGTGATCACGCCGGTGCCGGCGTTCACGCTGGCCGCGCCCATCACCCTCAGCGCGCCGGACTGTGTCACGGCGCCGTTGCCCGAGGTGGCCGCGAGCCCTCCACCCACCACGCCTTGCCCCAGGCTCAGCGCACCCGCTGTGGTGACCGCCAGCGCGCCGGTGGCCAGGGTACCGAGCGTCAGCACGTTTGCATCCCTGATCTGCACCGCTGCGCCCATCAGGTCGACGGCGGCCTGGAAGTCATTGGCCTGCGTCAGCACGACCGCGCCCGTGCCCGCATTGATGCCGGCCCGCCCTGCAACCGCCAGAGCGCCGTTCTGCGTCACTGGGCCGTTGCCGGACACCGCGCTCAACGCCCCGCCCACCGTGCCCTGGCCGAGCGTCAGGGAACCGCTGGCGTTCACGGTCAGGGCCCCGGTGGCCAGTGCGCCGAGCGTCAGCGCGTTCACATCCTTGACCTGGGTCGCGCCGCCGCCGAGGCTGAGCTCGCCCTGGAAATCGTTGGACTGCGTCAGCGTGATCGCGCCAGAGCCCGCCATCACACCCGACGTGCCGCCCACCACCCATGCGCCACCTTGGCTGATGTCGCCGCCCCCCGAATCCAGCACCAGCGCACCGCCCACCGAAACCGGGCCCAGGCTCAGCGCGCCGGCACTGCGCAGCACGGCATCGGTGCCGACGGTCAAGGCGCCTGCCGCAAGGGTACCCAGGCTGCGGGCATCGAGCGCGCCCGCTACCGTCGTCGTGCCCAGCGTGAGCACACCCGCCCCCACCGGCGCGACGGTCAGGCCGCTGCCGGCGCCGCCGATCACGCCGCTCAGGACGATGTCGCCTGCCGCGCCCACGAAGGTCGGGCCCCGGGTGTCGAGCTCGACGGTGAGCGCGCCGGCGTCGAACAGCCGCGACTCCAGGCCAGCCAGCTTGACCAGCCCACCGAAGGCATTGCCGGCATTCGTGAGCGTCACCGCCGAGGCCGTCGAGCGGATGTCGGCCACGCCGCCGATGGCCAGGGCTGCGCTCTGCGTGATGGCTCCCGCAGCGGCCACGGTGAGGTCGCTGCCCGGGGCGGCCATCGATGCGCGCAGGTCGAGCGCGCCGCCGGCGGTGACGCGGGCATCGCCAGGGGTGGCGATGTCCACCGCCAGGGCCTGGGCTGTCGCCGAAGACACGACGACGTTGCCACCGGCCCGGAGCCGAAGCTCGCTGCTGCCATCCAGGAGCGTCAGGTCGATCGCGCCGCTGTCGCGCAGGTCCACCGCAGCGGTCGTCGACACCGTGACCGCGCCGCCAAACTGGTTGCCCTCGGTGGCCAGCGTGACGGCCGCGCCGGCGGCGGCCAGCGTCGCGGTACCGCCGACGTTCAGCGCCGCGGTCTGGGAAATCGCCCCGGCCGCGGACAGCACCAGATCGCCAGCCACCGTGCTCGCGGCCAGCGTCACCGCCCCGCCCGAGCGCAGGCGCAGGTCGCTGCCCGCACCAGCGGCCGTGACGGTGATCGCCCCGCCGAAGACGTTGGCCGCCGATTCGAGCGTGACGTCGCCGCCGGCAGTCAAGGTGGCCGCCCCGGCAAGTTCGAGCACGCCGCCCGTCCCCTGCGAGATCGCGCCGCTTGCCGTGGCCGTCAGCGTGGACGCCACGAGACGGGTGTCGAGCTGCATCCCGGCCGCGCTCGAGAGCACGAGATCCGCCGCCTCGAGCCTGCCGGCGCTCTGCCCGCCCGCCGGCCTCAGGGCCAGCACCGCGCCCGCCGCCCCCTGCAGCAACAGGTCGTCCAGCACGAGGCGGCCATCCTGCACCTGCACCTGGGGCGCAAACACGCTGACGCCGGAGAGCTCGAAGCGGTTGGCATCGCCCTGGAAGAGCCCGCCGCCAAAGCTCACGACGCTGCCGCCTGCCCGGCTCGACGTGATCCGGACCGGGTCGGCGTAGGCGGGGCCGCCGAGCGCGATGCCCGAGGCGAACTGCACCGCGTCGGCGCCGTCGATGCGCGCGGTGGCCCCCGGCGACAGGTTCAGCGTCTGCGCGAAGCTCACGGTGCCACCCACCGCCGCGATGTCCAGGTCGCCGGCCACGTCGGCATCGACGGACAGGTCGCCACCCGTGCGCAGCGTCAGGTCGTCGCTCGCATCCGCATGGAGTGTCAGTGCGTTGGCATCGGTCACACGGATCCGGCCGCCTGCCAATACCACGGCACCGACGAAGTCATTGGCGGCACCATCGAGCGTGATGGTCTGGCCGACGGCGGTGATCGTCGTGGTGCCACCGACCGCGAGCCAACCCGTCTGGCCCACCGCCGCTGTGTCGGTGCTGAGGGTCAGGTCACCAGCCACCGCGGTGCGGTCGAGGCTGACGGCGCCACCGGTTCCGGGGCGGAGCGTCAGGTCGCTGCCGGCGCCACTGACGGTGGCGCTGACGACCATCGCCCCGCCCGAGCTGAGCACCACGTCGCCGCGGGCTGCGATCACGGCCTCCAGCGGGGTGCTGTCGTGCAAGGTGATCGCGCCCGCAGCGAGGTGGACCGCGCCGCCGAAGACGTTGCCCGCGTGGGCGAGCGTGACCACCGTCTCGACGCCGAGAACGTTCTGCGCCGCATCCGCCAACACCGCCCGGTTGAGCTGCAGGCGGCCGACCTCGGCGGACACGACCTCGTCCCCAGCGGGCACGGTGTAGCGGAAGACCTTGCTCGTGGGCGAGGACGCGGCGGCGTCGTAGACGGCCGTTGCGCTGCGCGCCACGCTGCCTGAGCCTGCCGCGACCTGCAGTGCGAGTTCCAGCGTTGGCGACCCGGACGTCGTGTCGACGCCCGTGGCCTCGCTGAAGCCGAGCTTGAAGACCATCTCCCGACCAGCTGCGTAGCGGCCCTCGGCCGGCAGGTCGATGCGGGTCACCGTCGGCACCGTGCGGTCGAGGGCCGTGGACACCGGCGCCGTGCCGATGCGCAGGAAGGCCTCGCTGCCGAGCACGGCGCCACTGGCGCTGGCCACGGTCAGGCGCACGTCACCGCTGCCGGCGAGCGCGGACAGGTCCACCGCAGGCAGCGCCCAGGCGCCCCCGGAGACGGCCGCGTTGCGCACGACCGACGCGCCCGCGGCATCGGTGAAGCGCACCGTCAGGCTGCCGATGCGGTTGCCGGCGACGTCGGCGATGGCCGCCCCGGCCAGCCTCAAGGCGCCCGGCACCGCGGCGTTGACGGTGGTGCCCGCGGGCACGGTGTAGCGGAACACCTTGGTATGCGCCGACGACAGCTCGGCCAGGTAGTCGGCGTCAACGCTGCGTGCGCCCGCATTCGTTGTCAGGCCGATCTCCAGCACTGGCGAGCCCACGCTGGTGTCTACCGTGACGGCCTCGGTGAAGCGCACGGCGAACAGCATGGACCGACCGGCCGCGTAGACCCCGCTGGCGGGGCCGTCGATGCGCGCCAACTGCGGGAACACCGCGTCGGCCGCCGTCTCCACCGGCGCATTGCCCAGGTTCAGGTAGCCCGCCTGCTCATAGCGGGTGGTGCCGGCGCCCGTGATCGTCAATGCCACCGCACCCGTCGCGGCCAGCGGGAAGAGGTTGACCCCGGCGAGCGACCAGGCGCCATTGGTCACCGTGGCGGTGCGCGTCACGCTCGCGCCGGCGGCGTCCGTGAAGACCAGGGTCAGCGTCGAGCCCGCGGCCACCGACGCCGTGCCCGACATGTCGACCGAGCTACGGTCGGCAGACGCCACCCAGCGGCCCGGCGCTGCGCCCACTGCAATGTCGCCGGCCGGCTGGACGACCGCGTTCGCCGCCTGTGTGCCCGCCGCCGCGACGGCGATGCGCTCGACCGTCGCGCCGGCGGCAGCCGACACCGTGCCCGCCACAGCCACCGAGGCCCGGTCGGCGGCAGCGATCCAGCGCCCTTGCGCCGTGCTCACCTGGATCTGGGGCGCTGTCTGGGTCAGGACCGCGCCAGCGCCGCCGAGGCTGAGTTGCTGACCCTCGATGCGGGTGACCCCACCGACCGAGAGCGCGCCGGTCTGGGTGACGGCGCCCGCGCTGTAGACGCTCAGGTCGCCGGACACGGCACCGATCGCGCCCAGGGTCACCGAGCCGCCGGCCAGCGCGATCAGGGTCAGGTCGCTGCCCGTGCCGCCGACCGCGCCCGACACCGACAGGTCACCCGCCGCCTCCAGACGCATGTCGCCGCCGGCGCTGAAGAAGCCTGCCATCGCGTCGCCGTCGCGCACCGTGAGCGCGCCGCCGGCCGTGGCGGTGACGGCGCCACCGAAGCGGTTCGCGCCGGTCAGGCTGATCGCACCGGCGGCGGTGAAGACCGGCGCGCCGGCGACGGTCAGGCTCGCGGCTGCGCCCTGGACGATGGCGCCGCCGGTCGACGTGAGGCTCGCGGTGGCCGCGCTCAGCTGCGCGTCGATGCGGAGGTCGCCATCGTTGGCCAGGGTCAAGGCCTGCGCCGCCAGCACGGCGGCGCCGCGGCCGAGCGCGGGCTGCAGCGCCAGGGTGTGTCCGCTGGCGCCGGTGACCGCGACGTCGCCGACGACGAGCCTGTTCAGCGTGGCGTCGAAGCGCTTGCTCACCGAGAACGACTGCACGCCCGACAGCATGAGACTGTTGCTGTCACCCGCCAGCAGGCTCGAGCCGAAGACGATCGTCACCGCATCCCCGGCCGTCGGCGTGATCGAGATCGGGCTGGCATGGGCACCGGCGCCGCCGGCCAGCCGGATGCCGCCGTTGAAGATCACCGAAGTCGCGCCCTCGATGACCAGCCTGCCGTCGCCCAGGATGACCAGCTCCTCGGCAAAGGTGACCGTTCCCGCGGCCTGGATGCGCAGGTCGCCGTCGACCTGGACGCGGTCCTGGAAGCTGACGTCGACGGCCTCGGTGATGCTCAGGCGCTCGAGCTCCACGAGCCGGTTCACGGTCAGGGTGAAGCCCTGACCCGCACCGGTCGTGTCGCCCAGGCTGGCACCGGCCACGGTCAGCGTGTCGCCCACGGCGTAGTTGCTGCCCAGGGACTCCAGGCTGACCGAGGTCACGAGGCCGTCGGCGACCACGATGTGGGCCGTCGCGCCGGTTCCGCTGCCACCCAGCAGCGGCACGCTGCTGTACAGGCGCCCCACAGTGGCGTTGGGCGCAAAGGCCTGCAGGTCGACCACTGGCGTGAGCGTCACGGTCGCGCTGGCGGCTGTGACGGCAGCCAGCTTCGCGCCCGCGGCCGCGCCAGTCGCGCGCTCGACGAGCAGAGCCGCCAGCGACGCGGCGACGTTCTGCCGCACCTGCTGCGGCGTCGCGGCGCCGCCGCTGCCGTTGCCAGCGGCGGTGAGATCGTCGGCATCGACCGTGTAGACCACATCGGCGCCGGCCACGCCGCGGACGACGATCTGGTCGCCCTTGACGAAGTCACCGGCCAGCGTCAGGGCATGGCTGTTGCCGTCGGCGGCAGCGACGCTGACTGCTCCACTCCCCTGCTCGGTCGAGTAGCCCGTGCCTGCGGCAAAACTGAAATCGCCGTTGTGCAGGCTGTCGCCGATGCCGCCGCCGATCGCCCCCTGCAGCGTGATGTCGCCACCGTAGGCGCGCAGCGTCAGCACGTCGCCCTCGACGGCCCCGGTCAAGGGGTCGTCGGTGAGGGAGCCGCCGTTGATGCGCCCCGTGACCGTGAGGTCGGGCGCGGAGATCCCGGCCACGCCGCCCGAGGACAGGGGCGTGACCGTGGCCGTCACCGTGAAGGCGCCCTCGTCCCCGGCGGCCAGACCCGTGAAGCGCAGTTCGGTGCCGCTGCCGGAGACGCTGGCCCGCGCGCCCGCATTCGGGGCGGCCAAGGCGGTCGCAGCCACGCTGCGCAGGCGCGCTGCGATGTTCTGCAGGGCCTGTGCCGCGCTCGCCTCACCGCCGCCGCCGAGGCCGTCGGCGCTCAGGTCCGCGGCGCTCACGGTCAGCGAGATGTCCGCGGCGGCCACGCCGCTCAGGGCGATCAGGTCGCCCGCGGCGAAGCCGCCCGACAGCTCGAGGCGGTACTCCTGCGCGCCGAACACCGCCGGGCCCGCGCCCACCGTGCGCGCGCTGTCGCCGGCCGTCAGCGTCACGTCGCCGAAGACCCGCAAGGCGTCGTTGATGTACAGCCCTTGCGTCATCTCGAGCTCGGTGCCGCCCGCCGCGGTGCCGTCGAACTCGGTGGTGTTGCCCGAACCCTGGACCTCGGTCTTGGTGCCCTTGATCTTGCCGCCCACACGCACCTTGCCACCGTCGCCCTGGGCCTGGATCACCAGCGGCGTGCTCATCGCCAGGCTCGAGCCCGTGCCGCCGAGGGCCACGGGGTTGGAGCCGCCCGTCGAGCCCACCACCAGCACCGGGATGGCGCTGAGCTGCGACGGGTCCAGGCTCAGGCCGGATCCGCCCGTGCCGCCGATGGAGATCGACGCGTTCGGATCGGCCGGCTTGAGCTGCAGGCCCTGGCCCGCGTTCTGGGCCGCGAGCGCAGCCAACTCCGCTGCACTCAGCGGGCCCGCCACCGTCTGCGCGGCCACGATCTGCGGCGCCTTGTCGGCCGGGATGACCTGGGCGAGCTCGAACTTGACGCTGCCGCCATGGCGCAGGAGGTCGCCGTCGAGCGTCAGGCGCTCGGAGACGTCCAGCACCAGCGCGCCGGCTACGAGGTCGGACTCGATGGACAGCCGCTGCGCGACGATGCGCACTTTCGTCGACCCCAGGTCCATCGGCAAGGCTTGGCCCTGCGCGTCGGTGAAGCCGGTCAAGCGGACGATGTCGCCCTGGATCACCAGTTGGCCCAGGGTCTCGTCCCAGCGCACGTCCTCGACGCCCGAGAGCAGGCGCACCACGTCGGGCAGGCCCGCCTGCGCGGCTGCCGACTGCCCGAGCTGCACCAGCGTGCCCGCGCCACTGGAGGTCGCCGGCTGCGGCTTCAGCGCCAGGGTCAGCGTGTCGTCGGCCAGCAGCGAACGCCCCCCTTCGACCGCATCGATCAGCGCGAGCGCGCGCAGCGAGCCATCGGGCGAGACGGTGTTGCCCAGATTGACCAGCGTGCGGTCGGCGCCCTCGGTGGCCACCAGCCGGATCGGTGCGGCGCCGAGCCGCGTCAGGGTGAAGCTGTCGGCCTTGCTGCCCAGGCGCAGGTCGTCGAGCGCGAACTTCGACAGGCGCATGCTCGTGCCGTTGGGGTCGATGACCTCCAGGCCGGCGCCGTTGAAGACCGCATTGATCGAGCTCGGCCGCGTGACGTCCAGCGTGATGGTCTGCTCGCGCACGTTGACGCCGTCGTCGACACGCATCACCAGGGCGCCCGGGGGTCGGCTCATCAGGGCGACACCGCCGGTGGCCGTCGCGCGCACCGACAGCGCGCCCGCCGGGTCACCCTCGAGCGACTCGAAGCGCAGCGCCGCGCCATCGACCTCCACGCTCGCGCGCAGGCCCGGCGACGCCTCGGCCAGGGCGGCCAGCCGCTTCGCGACGTGGGCCGCGGTTTGCGCCGCCGTGGCTGCACCGCCCGAACCGTCACCGTTGACGCTCAGGTCCTGCGCCGAGACCGTGTACAGCAGGTCGGCCGACGCGACACCGGCCAGGCGAACCGTGCTGCCCGCAACGAAGTCGCCCTTCAGCTCGAGACGGAAGACGTCGCTCGACGTGAAGGTCAGGTTGCCAGGACGCGACAGGTAGTCGGCGATCGTGGCGGCCGTGCCGGTGATCGAGAACCGATCCGCCAGGTTGCCGACCACCACGCGCGGCAACAGGGTCGTCCGGTCGATCGACAGACGCCCCGCCTGCGCACCGGTCACCCGCACCGAGATGCTCTGGGCGTTGCCGTCGTAGAAGACCTGCCCCGGCGCACCCAGATAAGCCTGCAAGTCCGGTGCCGAGCCTCTCAGGATGATCTGGGTCTCGGTCGACGCGGAATCGACCGTGATGCCCTCGACCACGTTCGCGGACAAGCTCAATCGTCCCGCCGGGACGCTGACCACCGCGGTCAACACGTCGGGCAGCGATGCGGGCTGCACTCGCTCCGATCCCAGGGGCTGGACCGTGGGGTCGTCGCCCAGAAGGTAGCCCAGGCGCGCGAAGCTGTTGCTGTCGTACTCGTCGCTGAACGGCCACGGACGGTTGTTGGTGACGTTGCGCGTCTCGGCGTGACGCAGCTCGAAGTAGTAGCGCCGGCCGGCCTCCAGGTCGATGGGCGCCGAGCGGCCAGACCCCGCGCCTTCAATGTCCTGGACCAGTTGCACGAGGGTGCTGCCGCTGGTGACGCCGCCGCCCGTGGTCTCGAACCACAGCGCCGCCTGGTCATTGGCCTCGAGGTCGAAGACATGGCGGCCGGTGCGCTCGGGCACGAAGAAGCCCGCAAGCATCTGACGCGCGGTCCCGCCATCACTGATAGCCGGGCGGCCGAGTTCGACCTCACCACTGCGCAGCGCCATCGCCCCGGTCGGACCCGCCACCGCACCCGAGACGAAGGCGCTGTTGCCCCGATCCGCGGTGAAGGTGGCACCCGACACCAGCAGGCTGCTGACGTACACCTCGCGGTTCAGGCTCGCATCGAGGTAGCCGCCCTCGGGCGGGAAGAAGGTGACC
The DNA here is from genome assembly GCA_903876715.1 of uncultured beta proteobacterium. Taxonomy (GTDB): domain Bacteria; phylum Pseudomonadota; class Gammaproteobacteria; order Burkholderiales; family Burkholderiaceae_C; genus Rubrivivax. The sequence continues at coordinate 1,808 of CAIRBF010000242.1, read as the reverse complement.
GTCACGAGCTCGGAGTCGGCGTCGGCCACGGCGCTGCGGTCGAAGACCAGATCGGTCGGCTCGCCAGCGACGGCGCCGATCATGTCGGGCACCAGCAGGCTGGGCGCGGCCTGCACCGGCGTGATCGGCAGCGCGTACAGGCGGTTGTTGGCGCCCGCGGCGAACAGGGTCTGGCCGTTCGCGTCGAACTCGATCGCACTCCAGTCGATGTCGTCCACCGGCAGGCCCAGGCCCGCGGGCGAGCGCCAGTTCGCGCCGCCGTCGTTGCTCACCCACAGCCCGCGCTGCCTGCCGGTGGCCGCGGCGGCGATCACCGTGCCATCGCCGGAGATCGTCACCGCGCTCCAGTCGCGTGCGCCGGTGCTGATCTGCCGCCACGCCCAGTCCACCTGGCTCGTGTCGGCGAGGTAGACATGGCCCCCATCGGCCACCGCCACGAGGTACCGGCCGTTCGCGTCGGAGTCCACCGCCGCCCAGTTGGCATTGGTCGGCAGTCCGCGCATCGCCTCGGTCCAGGCGATCGCGCCATTCGCACCCACCGTGGCGGTGTAGACCCGGTTGCCCAGGGCGCCGTTGCCCGCCGGCCCGGTGGACGCAACCAGCCGAGTGCCGCTGGCATCGGTGGCCATGTCGCCCCAATTGACGGCCGGTGCCCCGGTCTGCAGCGACCAGTCGATTGCACCGGCCTCGAACACGCGCACCTGCGCCGGGTTGTCCCGCGTGCCCTGGTCGTTGCGGTTGTAGAAGTAGGTCTCGCGGCTCGCAACGTCGGCCACCAGCAGGCGGCCGCCCGCCAGCACGGCAGAGGCACTGTACGAATCGCCCAGGGTCAGCGTGCTCGCGAGATCCAGGTCGATGGACGGACGGGCGAAGTCGATCGTGTAGCCCTTGTCCACCCCGAGCCGCCCGGCGCCCAGCGGGTAACTGCTCGTGCGGTCCACGGCCAGCTTGCCCGCGCCCACAGCGATCGTGCGCGACTCGAGGACCCGCCCGCTGGCCAGGCTGGTGGAGCTCATGACCAGCGACGTGGCCGCGCCGGCGTAGCGCACTGCGTCCACTTGCGCGAGGTAAGCCGACAGCACCGCCCAGGTGCCCGTGACGGTACGCGCGGTGTCGGTGCCGGCCACGGTAATGCCCGCGGCGGGCTTCGCGACGATGAGGCCTCCGGCCGCGCCGGGAACACTGAAGGTCAGGCGCAGCTGCTCGTCACCCGCGGCCAGCCAGGACGCCGGCAACACCTGCGGAACGGTCTCGTTGGACCGGCTGACACCGACCTGGACGAAGTCGCCGCCGCTGCCTTCCTTGTGCAGAACCTCGAAGCGGTACAGGCGGCCCTTCTCCAGCGTGATCGCGGCGGATTTCTGCGACGCGTTGCGGGTCCAGTCGCCGGTGCCGACCGCACCGTCGAGGAAGGCCACACGCGTCAGCGCCCCGGTGCCCGTGCCGCTGGTGTCGACCCAGAGTTCGGAGCTGTCGTCAGAGGCCACCCACAGGCGGTAGACACCGGTGTCGGGCGGCGTGATCCAGCCCGACAGGCGCTCGCCATAACTGTCCCGGTTCGGCGCGAGCTCGAGCCGGCCGCTGACGCGTTCCACCGTACCGGCAGGCCCTGCATACGCGGCGTTGCCGGTCAGGTCGGAGACGCGCGCGCCACCGACGCCCGTCCAGCGCTCGACGCGGAAGCTGCCGGCCGTCAGCGTCTGGCCGAGCAACGGGGTCGCGCCGATCGCTACCGGACGTGGCTCGGGCTGCGCAGCGCTGACGCGCAGGGTCAAGGCCTGGCCGTTCGTCAGGGCCTGGACGTTGCC
>CAIRBF010000241.1 GCA_903876715.1 uncultured beta proteobacterium | reverse complement strand
GCGTGCCGAAGACGTGGCCACGCTGCAGGCCCTGATCGAAGACCTGAAACCCGCCCAGCCTGAAAGCCGGGCGAGAGCCCCAGCAAACACCAAACCCCCGGCCCGCTGACGCATCCCGCCCGATTGCACGACCGTCCAACCCCAGGAGCAAGCCCATGCACGCCACGCAAACCACCGCCGCCGCGCCCGAACTCGACCTCGTCCTCACCCCGCTCAAGCCCGCGCTCGCCGACGACAGCCGCAACACCCTGGACGTGCTGTTGCGCATGGTGGCGTGCGGCGGCACGCCGGTGCAGCGCACGCCCCTGTCGCTGTCGCTGGTGATCGACCGCTCCGGCTCCATGGGGGGCGGCCGGCTCGCTGCGGCCAAGGCCTGCGTCGCAGACTTGGTGGACCGCCTGGATACGGCCGACGAGGTGGGCATCGTGATCTACGACGACACCGTCGATACGCTGCTGCCGCTGTCGCCTGCCGGCCCGGCGCGGCAGCACGTGGCTGCGCCGCTGGCCAACCTGGAAACCGGCGGCAGCACCGACCTGCACGCCGGCTGGCTGGCCGGTGCGCGGCAGGTGGCGCCGTGCACCGGTGCACAGCGTCTGTGCCGCGTGGTGCTGCTCTCCGACGGGCAGGCCAACCAAGGCGAGACCGACACCGGCCGCATCTGCGACCAGGTACGCCAGCTGGCGGCCAGCGGCGTCAGCACCACCACCGTCGGCCTGGGCGAGGGCTTCAACGAGCAACTGATGACGGCGATGGCGGCCGCTGGCCAGGGCAACGCACTCTACGGCGACCGCGCCGAAGACCTGGCCGAGGCCTTCGAGTCCGAGATCGGGCTGCTCTCTCACCTGGCCTGGCGCGACGTGCGGGTGCAGACCGGCAGCGCCACCTCGCGCTGGCGGATGCTGAACGACCACACGCGCAATGCCGACGGCACCTGGACGCTGCCCTCGGTGGCTACCGGCTCCGAGGCCTGGGCCTGCTTCAGCGTGCCGATGGACAGCGCTGTGCGTGCCCAGGCGCGCAGCCGCCAGGGCAAGGCCTTCCACGTCACCGTCACTGCCGCCGACGCGCAGGGCCAGCGGCATACCTTCAAGGCCAGTCTGCCTGCCCTGCCGGTGGTGGACGCCGCGCACTGGCACGCCATGCCAGCGGACGAGCTGGTCTCGCGCCGCATGACGGAACTGCAAGCCGCCCGCCTGCAGCGCCGCGCCCGCCAGGCCGTGGAGGAGGGCGACTGGCCCCAGGCCGAGCAACTGCTGGGCGAGGTGGAGGCCCTGGCCGCCGACCACCCCTGGATCCTGGCGACCGTGCGGCAGATGCAGACGCTGCTGGCGCAGCGCGACAGCATGCGCTTTGGCAAGGAGATGGCCTACACGTCTTTCCGCATGAACCGCCGCCTGGCAGAGGCGGACGAGGTTGCGGTCTTCAGCGAGTCGATCGAGTCGAGCAAGGCGGCCTATCTGCGCCGCAAGGGGTATCAAGGGCGCAGCAGCACCTGAGCTGGGGTTCTATCCAGATCATCTGGTGAGCCACCTGCCCGTGACGATGAGCGCCACCAGCCACCGCTCACCTACGAGGAGCCGACGACCATGACGACCACCCACACCCCCCGCAGCATCGACGCATCGCTCGCCCGCGGCATCCGCCGCAGCTATTTCAGGCGCCTGGCGCGCGAGTGGCAGGCCTACCACCAGCGCCGCCAGCGCGCCGCCTGCCGCAACGTGACACTGTCGGCCCCGGTGGAGACGCGCCGTCAGTTCCGGCAGCGGCTGGAGTTGCTGGAGAAGTTTGTCGGCCCGCTGCTGCCCGCCTGCACGCTGCGCATCGAATCCGGTACCCGTGCGGCGGCGGTGGTGTGGGCGCTGAGACCCGAAGAGATCCCCACGCCAGCGCACCTGGATTCCAACGCCGGGCTGCGTGCGCTGGTGCTGCTGCAGCCCGGGCGCTGGGTGGTGCTGGACCTGGCCGTGTGCATCCGCGCCCACGCCGTCGACCGCGTGGTGCAGCGTGCACGGGTGGTGGACCTGCCGGTGCGCGACGTGGACATGCAGGCGGTGAACGCCGAGTTCTCCGACCTGATGCCGCTGGCCTGCGTGGCTGCGCGCGCGTTGTTCGAGCACGCCGCAGACGTGGGCCACGACACCGCCGCCGGCGTCAGTGTGCTGCTGCCCACGCAGCACGGCATCTTCCTGGGCGGCTGGAGTGCGCAGACACGGCAATTGGAGATCAAGACTTTCGTCGACCACGCCCGGCTCAACGCCGCGCAGCAAGAGGCCGTGGCCGAGATCGATCGGATGGCCCAGGAACAAGTGTGCGCCGAGGCGCTGGATGCGCTCGTCCCCGGCTGGATGGGGGCGGGGGACAGGCCGCTGCGCGCGCGGTTGCTGCACGCCTGGCAGCACTACGGCTGGCGATTTGCGGAGGACGGGTTGCACCCTGGGATGTCAGATCGGGCGTGGCGGGCGCGGGAGGACCTCGACCTCGCCACGGGGGGCGCCGTCAAACGGACCATTGGGTACGTTCACGAGGTGGCGCCACACAACTGAGGCCTTACGCGTGCCCAGTGCGCTTGTCCCCAGCGCGACTTCCCTCCGTGCAAACCCGAGGGCCCCTGACATTTCGCCAGCGTCAACGTCTTAAGCCCCAGAATCGTGCGTAACATGCAGACTCACAAAGCAGCGACAAGCAACCTCGGAGCAGGTGCGGTGGCCGAGTCCAGGGCCTTTCGATCAGTGGCAGCCAGCGCCGCATCTGCTGGGAGGCGCAGCCCCGCAGGCCTGCGCGTTCGTCACCACGACCTTATCTGCCTGGGGCCGCGATGAAGATCGATGAGCGCGAGGTGCCCGCGCCGGTGCTGGCGCATTGGAATCAGGCGATCGACGGCGCGCTTTCCGTGGCCCTGAATGCGTTGACCAGCGTTTTCCCGAGCTTGAAGGCTGGCTTCCGCCCAGGCAAGGTGCCGCCTGCGCAGTTGCGCGAGCGCACCAAGGCGATGCTCGACACAAGCTCAGCCCTGCCCGAGGTCTTGCGCAATCTTTTGGTGCAACAGGGCTTGCAACGCCAGTTGGTTTGCGTGCTGTCCGAAGCTGCAATCGACCTGCACGCAGCAAGCTGGGCCGATGCCTTCGGCCGTGCGGAGTTCTTCAGTGCCATGCGCCAGCGCAGATGGACAGGTCAAGGCAGATGCCCTGGCGTTGGGGGCACTGGTGCTAACGCCGATGGAGTTGGAGATGTGGTGGTGATCGGCGACAAGCTCACCGCCGTGCATGGGGTCTGCGAGGGCGTCGCTATGATCGATTCGCGGTTCTCGACGCCCTATTGACGGACTGACATCCTTGTCTGACGACTCCACCCAAAGTGCCCGTCTGGGCTTTCGTGACGGCCTCAACGGCCCCCACGCCGCCCGCACCATGATGCTGGCGGACTTGCGCGCGCTACTGGCCCACCTGCCCCCTGATGCCACGCGGGCCGATTACGCCCAAGCCGTCGTCAGCGACAACGTGCTGGGCAAGGCCACCCGTGTCACCCGCTCGCTATCACTGCGCTATTTGTCCGCGCTGTACGGCCTGGACCCCACCAACCCGCTGTTCAGGCAGATGCGCCGGCTGTGGGGCGTTCAGGCCGATGGTCAACCGCTGCTCGCGCTGACCATGGCGCTCGCCAGGGACCCGCTGCTGCGGGCTTCGCGGGCGCTAGTTGTTGACCTGCCCATCGGCGCCGAAGTCGACCGCGAGGATTTCGAGGGTGTGTTGGCCCGCGCCTTTCCCGAACGCTTCAGCCCCGCATCGCTGCGCTCCTTCGCCCAGAACGTCGGTGGCACCTGGACGGAGGCAGGGTTCCTCTCCGGGCGTCGTCGCAAGTTACGCGTGTTCCCGCACGTCACGCCCGAGGTTCTGGCGTTCGCCCTGTTCCTCGGGCACCTGGAAGGGCGGTCGGGCCAGGGCTTGTTCAGCTCGCCCTGGGTGTCACTGTTTCCATGCGTGCCTTCTGAACTCGACGCGCTGACCACCTCAGCCGCCCACAAGGGCGAACTCGTGTTCATGAAAGCTGGCGGGGTGGTCGAGCTGCGTTTTCCGGGTGCCTTGACGCCCGATGAGCAGGCCCTGCTGCGTGGCTGACCATCCGAGGTTTACCGATGTCATCTCGACTTCAGAAGCTCGCCGCCGTCTATCGCCAGCACCTGTCCGTGCCCTGGCAAGAGGGCCTCGCCGCGATCCAGCGCGTGATCTTTGCTGTGTACGACAAGACCGACGAACTGCGGCTGCGCGCACAACTGGGTGAGTTTTCCCTGGCCACCCAGCAGGCTGGCCGGCGCTGGCTCTTGATCGACCTGACCGATGCCTTTCCGCAATGGATGGCGGCGCAGGAGTACCGCGATGCCTACTTTGACTGCCCGGAAGACCTGGAAGGCTACCAGTCCGGTGAACTGGCCGGCTTCGTGCGCGACCTGGTGGCCCGGCTGAAGGCGCAGATCGCGGCCGAAGCTGACGCCCAGACGGTCGTGGCGCTGCTGGGCGCCGGTACCTTGTTCGGCCTGGCCCATGTGTCCACGGTGGTGGAGGGCATCAAGGACGCCGTGCCGGGGCGCTTGCTGGTGTTTTTCCCCGGTGAGCACCACCCTGAAACCCATACCTACCGGCTGCTGGACGCACGCGATGGCTGGAACTACCTGGCCGTGCCCTTGATGGCCCAGGACATCGCCCACGACTGAGGGTGCTGCCCCGCGCTGCTGCCCAACCAACAAAGCAAGGACCACCATGCTGAACAGGGACATTTACAACAAGCCCCCGAAGGAAAACCGCCTCGTCAACAACGGCGTGGCTGAGGTGGCCGAAGACCATTCCGAGGGGGCCCAGGCCGTTCTGCGTTACGAACTCGAGACCTTCGTCTGCGACGGTCAGTACGAGAAGGGTCTGGAGACCATCCTCGACAAGTTCCTGCTCAATCTCGACTCCAAGACCGAGCAGCCGGGCGTCTGGATCTCAGGCTTCTACGGCAGCGGCAAATCTCACCTGGCCAAGATGCTGCGCACGTTGTGGACGGATTACCCGTTTGCCGACGGCGCCACGGCGCGCAGCCTGGCCCGTCTGCCCACCAGCGTGTTCGAGCACCTCAAGGAACTCTCCACCCAGGGCCGCCGGCACGGTGGTCTGCACGCCGCCGCCGGCAAGCTGGGCGCCGGGGTGGGCGACAAGGTGCGGCTCGCGCTGCTGGGCATCGTCTTCAAGTCCCGGGGGCTGCCGGAGTTGTTCAACCAGGCCCAGTTGGCGCTGTGGATGCGGCGAGAGGGTATCGTCGGCCAAGTGGAAGCCGAGCTCCAGACCGCCG
>CAIRBF010000240.1 GCA_903876715.1 uncultured beta proteobacterium | reverse complement strand
GAAACCGAACATCGATGCCGACAGGCCCGTGTCGGTCCGCATCGTGATCACCAGGAAGTCAAGGCCGCTGAACGATCGCCCGCGCAAGGCGTCGCCGGTGAGGCGATCGGCGGCGCGGTGACAGGCCCGGATGTCGATCGCCGAGATGCGCGTCATGGCTCGACCGCCCCGAGCGCGGCCTTCAGGGGGTGTTGTAGAGCAGGTTGGGCAACCAGACCGTGATCGCCGGGAAGGCGCTCAGGAGGACCAGCACGAAGAACATCATCGCGAGGAAGGGCAGGACCTCGACCGCGTATTCCTTCATCGGCACCTTCAGGACGCGCGACGCGATGTACATCATGCCGCCCACGGGGGGCGTGATGCCGGCGATGGTGAGGTTCGCGACCATGATCACGCCGAACTGCACCGGGTCGATGCCCGCCTTCTGGATCAGCGGCATCAGCACCGGCGTCAGGATGATCAGTGCGGACGAACCCTCGATCGCGGTCCCGATGACGATCAGGATCACGTTGATCAGCAGCAGCAACTCCAGCGGGCCCCACTGCCCGGCCAGGGCGCCGCCCATCTTCTGCGGCACCTGCTCCCAGGCCAGGTAGAAGCCCAGCGCCGAGGCGGCGCAGATCATGATCATGACGGCGCCGGTGTCGAGCACGGCCTCCCGCAGGATGCCGGGGATCTGGCGCCAGCCGAAGGCGCGGTAGACGACCATGCCGATGAGCAGCGTGTACATCACGACCACGGCGCCCGACTCGGTGGTCGTGAAGACCCCGTAACGGGTGCCCACGAGGATCACGGCCGGGATGGACAGCGCCCACAGGCCGTCGAGCAGGGCGCGTCGAACCTCTGCGAGCGTGGCGCGGCGCACGCGTTGCGGCGCATACCCCCGGCGGCGGGCCACGACATAGGTGGTGCACATGAGCCCGGCCGCGAGCAGCAGGCCGGGAACCACCCCGCCCGCGAACAGGCGGCCGATCGAGGTCTCCGTGAGATAGCCGAAGATGATCAGACCGATCGAGGGGGGGATGAGGGCCGTGATGATCGACGCGCTGGACGTGATCACGGCGGCGAAGGCGCGCGAATACCGCCGGTCCACCATCTGCTGGCCGATGGTCTTGGCGAGGATGGCCGCGTCGGCGTTCGACGACGCGGTCAGGCCGCCCAGCAAGGTGGCCAGGACGGTGCACATCTGCGCCAGGGCGCCCGTCATGTGCCCGACCAGGGTCTCCGCCACGTCCAGCAGGCGGCGCGTGATGCCGGCGGCGTTCATGATCCCGCCGGCGAGGACGAAGAAGGGCAGCGCCAGCAGCGAGATCGACTGCGTCCCTTCGATCAGCTCCTGGGAGTAGGTCGACAGCGGCACGTCCTGCCGGTTCAGCAGGAAAAAGACGAAGGCCGGGATGGCCATGGCCCAGGTGATCGGCGTGCGCAGCGCGAACAGCACGAACATCAGGACGAACGGCGCCCAGGTGTTGAAGGTCGAGCTCATGTGATGTTCGCCTCGTGCGAACCGAAGGCGGGGTCCTCGGGCATGAACCAGACCTGCAGGTGGCGCACGAGCATCATCGCCGTGGCCAGGCACAGGGGCAGGTAGATCATCGAGCGCGGGATGTTCAGCGCGATGGTGGTGGACTTGTGGGCGTCCACGGTGTGGATCGCGCACAGCACGCACAGGGTGGCGAAGAACACCGCCAGCATGCAGAAGTTGAAGACGCCGATGACGCGTTGCCAGCGGGCCGGCAACAGGTTCGTGAACACGTCGATGTCCGCATGCAGGCGGTGCCGCACGCCGGCCGCCGCGGCGAAGAAGACGAGCCAGGCGAAGCCGATGGTCGCGACCTCGTAGCTCCACGGCGCCGGCTGCGCGAACAGGTAGCGGGTGAGGACCCCCCACAACACGGAGCCGACCACGATCAGCAGCGCGACCATGGCGACATACTCCTCGTACCGAGGCTGCAGCAGGCGCGCCACCAGCGAAGGCGGCGCGCTGCCCGCGGGCGCGGCGGTCCTCATGACACCCCGGTCTTCAGCGCATCGCCGCGCGGACGCGATCGACGAAGCCCGGGGTGACGCCCGCCAGGTTCTGGTAGACGCCAGCGCTGGCCTTCTGGAAGGCGGGGATGTCGACGTCGTTGATCACCTGCACACCGGCCTGGCGCAGCGTATTGGCGAACTGCTCGTCCTGCTGCACGGTGGCCTTGGTCAGGTTCTCGGCGGACTTCCTGCCCTCCTCGATCATGACCTGCTGCAGGTCGGCGGGCAGGTTCTTGAAGAAGTTGGCGCTGACGACCCAGGTCGTGTACATGATCTGGTGGTTCGTGCGCGAGATCACCTTGCGCACCTCCTGCAGCTTGGAGCCCCAGATCGCGCCGAAGGGCGCCTCGGCGCCGTTGGCCACGTTGGACTGCAAGGCGTTGTAGACCTCGCCCCAGGGGATCTCGGTCGGGCGTGCGCCGAAGGACTTGAAGGTCTCCACCATGATGGGCGAGGGCGGCACGCGCATCGTCAGGCCCTTCAGGTCGTCAGGCTTGCGGATCGGCCGGTCGGCGATCATGTGGCGCGCGCCGAACAGGCCGTTGGGCATGATGACCTTGATGCCCTTCTGCTCCAGGCGCCCGGCCACGTCGGTGTACGCCGGCGAGGCGAACAGCTTGTCGGCCTGCTCCAGGCTGCCGAAGATGTAGGGGCCGGCGAAGATGCCCGCGTCGGCCACGAACTGACCCATCTGCCCGTAGTCGGTCATGTTCATGATGTTGGCCCCCGAGCTGATCATCTCGTTGACCTTCTTCTGCGCGCCCAGCTGCTCGGCCGGGAAGAGCTGGATGTCGATGCGGCCCTTGGAGCGCTCCTTGACACGGCGCGCGAAGGCTTCCATCTCCTTGAACGACGCCTCCTGTGTGTTGGCCACCGAGGTCGCGAACCGCAGCTTGAAGTCTTGCGCCCAGGCGGGGGCGGCGAAGGCCGCACCCGCGAGGGCGGTCGTCAGGAGCAGGCGACGGCCGAGGACGGGCCGGGATGCATGGGATGTCATCGAGAGTCTCCTTGGGGTGGATGAGGGCGCACTTGCGCTGTGGGAAGGATGAGGGCGCGCCTGACGGACCGGACGCGGTCAGGTCCGCCCGACGACCTGCTCGGGGTGGCGGTACTTCACGATCTGCAGGTGCTCGCAGTACAGCACCAGCTCGCCATCGTTCTTGAAGACCTCGTAGCTCGCCTTGTACAGGCCCATGTCTGCGGTCTTGGGGCCCTTGTCGAGGTCGGTCTTGATCGTGTAGAGCGTGTCACCGATGAAGACCGGGGCGACGAAGCGCAGCCGGTCATAGCCGTAGCTGAATGCGTTCACGCAGTTGGTCGCCACCAGGCCCAGGCCGACGCTGAACACCATCGCTCCGGCGACCAGGCGCCTGCCGAAGACCCCCTCCCGGGTTGCGAACAGGTCGTCGGCCACGTAGGGGTGCATGTCGAGCACCAGCGCGTTGAACTGCATGGACTCGCCCTCGGAGAGCGTGCGCCTGATCGAGCGGATCTGCGTCCCGACGACGATATCCTCCCAGTACCAGTCCTCGGCGTTCCAGACCCGGATCGCGCCGTGGGCCTCGCGCGGCGTGTTGTGCGGCTTGCTGCGGGGCTCAGACGACATGGGCGGTTTCCTGTGCTTGCGTGATGCCGAAGGTCTGCTCGACCCAGGCGTTGTGCTCGCCCACCTTGGGCGCGGCCAGCGCGGAACCTGCGCGGCGGCCGTCGATGCGGATCGGGCAGCGCGTGGTGCGCACCACGGCCCCGCTGGAACGCCGCACGTCCTGCAGGAAGTCCAGCGTCTTGAACCCCTCGTGCGCCAGCAGTTCAGGCCAGGACATGACCGGCGCGCACCAGTAGTCGACAGCGACCAGGCGGTCCAGCCAGTACTGGGTGTCCTGGGAGACCAGGTGCTCCTTCAGGATCTGCTTGATCGCGTCCCGCTGCTTGAACCAGGTGGAGCGGTCGAAGTACGGGGCGAGCGCGCCGCAGTCCAGGGCCTTGGCCAGGGTTTCGATCGAACCCATCGCCAAGGCGATGTGACCGTCGCGCGTGGCGTAGATGCCGTAGGGCGCGCCAAGGTAGGCGTGGGCGTTGGCGAACATGGCGCGCCGCGGCGGCTGGCCGCCGTCGTTGAGGTGCGTGGTCAGGACCTCGAACTGGAAGTCGAGCGCCGACTCCAGCAGGCTGACCTCCACGCGCCCCCCCGTCCCGCCGAGCCCGCGCCTGACGAGCGCGGCGAGGATGCCCTGGACCATGTGAGCGCCGGTCAGGATGTCGGCCAGCGCCAAGCCCACCGGCACGGGCCCCTGACCGCCATCGCCGCTCAGCCACACCAGGCCGCTGCGGCTCTGCGCCAGCAAGTCCTGCCCGGGCAGCTCGACCCAGGGCCCGCGCGGGCCGTATCCGGTCACGCTGGCGTAGACGATGCGTTGGTTGAGCGCTCGCACCGCGTCGAAGCCCAGGCCGATACGTTCCATCACCCCGGGACGGAAGTTCTCGATCATCACGTCGGCGCGCGCGATCAGCTGGCGCACCTTGTGCAGGTCGCTCGAGCTCTTCAGGTCCGCGGCATACGACCGCTTGTTGCGGTTGATGGTGTGGAACAGCGTGCTGTCGCCGTCGATCTCGAGGTCCGAGATGTAGAGCTGCCGGCACAACTCCCCCTGGACCGGGCGTTCGACCTTGATCACGGTGGCCCCCAGGTCGGCCAGACGCAGTGCTGCACTCGGCCCGGCGAGGAACTGGCTGAAATCGAGGACCAGCAGGCCCTCCAGGGGTGCCTGTGTCGTCATCGTGCGCCTCCCTGCTGCAGATGCCGCTCGTCCAACACCCCCTTGCGGTGGGCGGCGTCCAGCGCGTCGAGCTCGGCAAAGGCCGAGGCTGCGTCGAGCTGCCCCGACAGGAAGCGCGCGATGACCTCCGGCGCCTGCTCCTGGAACGTGATGTAGCCAGCGTAGCGCGGGCGCAGGTAGGCCTCGTCCAGGGTCGACAGCGTGCCGCGGAAGAAGCCGTTGGTGATGCGGTTGTTCTCGTCGTCCAGCCACGCCCGGCGGTGGCCGGGCTGGCCGCCCATGGCCGTGTACAGCCCGGTCTGCACCTCGCCGCTGGCCACGAAGCAGGCGTAGTCGATCGCGGAGGCAGACGACTTGCAGTGCGCCGACACGGCCAGGCCCGCGCCCCCGAGCGTCGAGCGCAGGCGCCGGCCCTGGCGGCTGACCAGCGGCCCGAAGGTCAGGGGATGCGCCGCATAGGAGGCACGCGCGTAGTTGGAATAGCCGTAGGCGAAGGGGCTGTAGCCGTGGTCGTCGCTGCTGCTGAGCAGTTCGTAGGCGGCGATCGGATTGCGGCTGCGGCAGGCCGGGCCGCAGGCCTCGACGAGTTCCCTGAGGGCCTGCAACGCCGCCACGCCAAGCTCGGGTGCGACGATGCGCTCCCGCTCGGTGAAGGGCTCCGCGCCTTCGTTGATGCACAGGGTGTACCAGTGCATCAGGCAGTCCAGCTTCAAGCCGGCGAAGGCCACCAGCCCGCGCCGCGCCAGGGCGATGAGCTCCTCCCAGGTCTCGGGGACGCGCTCGCCGTGGCGCGCCAGCACGTCAGGCCGCGCGGCGCTGACTGGCGTTGCCGCGTCGGTGGCCAGCGCCCAGGCATGGCCCGAATGGGTGTAGCTCGGATGGGACTGTCCCACCGAATGGCGGGCCTGGTCCTCGAGGAAGGATGCGGGCACATGGGCATCCAGTGGCAGGAACAGGCCATGCGCCGCGGCCTCCCCGATCGAGGGATGGTCGATCACCAGCAGGTCGTAGCTGCGCGCCAGCGCCTCGATGGACTGGTCGGCGAAGGCCTGCAGGGAACGCAGCTCCCACTGGATGCGGACCCCGGGATGCAGTTCGCTGTAGCGCTGCGCGGTGGCCACCATCGGGACGAATCCGCGGGTGTGGCCCCAGGTGATGCCCCGCAGGGTGACGGTCGGATCCAAGCAAAGACTCCCGGCAGCGATTTCGACGGCAAAAGTATAATTTATGGGTAAAAGTTATTTGGCTTAGGGAAAACGATAAACCAGCCAGGAGGTCTCATGGAAGAGACGTGCTACTTCGAGGACTACCAGGTCGGCCAGCAGCGCTTGACGATGGGCCGCACCATCACGGAGACGGACTTCGTCGTCCACGCCGGCCACACGGGTGATTTCTTCCCGCACCACCTGGACGCCGAATTCATGAAGACGCACGAGTTCGGCCAGCGCATCGCCCACGGCACGCTCGTCTTTGCCGTCGGGGTCGGGCTCGGCGCGGGAGCGATCAACCCGGCGGCCTTCAGCTACGGCTACGACCGGCTTCGGTTCGTAAAACCCGTTTTCATCAATGACACCATCAAGAGCCGGCTGACGATCTCGCGCAAGGAGCCCGACCCGAAGCGCCCCGGCTTCGGCCGGGTCTGGGAGCAGTTGGAGGTGCTGAACCAGCGCGGCGAGGTCGTGCTGGCGGCCGAGCACATCTACATCGTCCGCCACCGGCCCGTCACAGCGGCGGCGTGAGGGGGGCGAGGGTCTCGATCCAGTTCGGGTTCAAGCCGGCCGCGACCCGGTCGCACAAGTCCAGCCGACCGCGCGCGCGGTCGACATGCCAGCTCGCCAGATGGTGGGAAGTCTGCCCGGCCACCAGCGCGTGCCGCCCGTCGGGCGACCACTGCATGCCGCGCGGCTGGGATTCGACGGTGGCCTGGTCGGCCAGCGTGAGTTCCCCGCGGCCGGGCTGCACGGCCAGCAGGCTCATGGTGTCCGACCGGCGCTCGGTGGCCAGCAGCCAGGCGCCGTCCGGCGACAGGCGCAACTCCGCGCCCCAGGGCTTGCCATCGAACCCTGCGGGCATGAGGGCGATGGTCTGGCACCGCTGCAAGGCCCCGGTGGCCACGTCGCGCTCGAGCACATCGATCGTGGCGTCCAGTTCGTTCAGCAGGTACAGGCATCGGCCGTCGGCGGTGATGACGACATGGCGCGGTCCGGCGCCAGGCCGCATCGGGAATACCGAGGCGGCATCACCGGCCAGGACACCCGTGTCGGCGTCGAACTCGAGCCGCACGAGCACGTCGTCGCCCAGGCAGGCGACATAGGCGTGGCGGTTGGACGGATCGACGACGATGGAATGCGCATTCCGGCCGACCGGCAAGACCTGGTGCGCGGGTGCCGCCACACCGTCCCCACCGATGGGGCTGACGGCCACGCGGTGTTCGCCATAGGAGGCGCTGAGCAACCAGCGGCCGCTGCGGTCGCAGGCGACGTAGGCCATGCTGGCGGGCAGCGCCGCCTCGCCCAGCACGCGCAATCCGCCGTCCAGGCCCATGTCCACGGTCAGGGCCGCCAGCGGCGCGCTGCGACGCGCCGCATACAGGCGCCTGCGGTCGGGGCTCAGCGCCATCGGCATCAGCTGGCCGCCGGCCGCGACGACCTGCTGCTCGGCCAGCCGCCCGCTCCCCGCGTCCAGCGCAAAGCGGCGGATCTCGCCGCTGTCGGCGCAGGACACGAGGACCACCGAAGTCAACAACACAGGGCTCACCATCCGTCCTCGAAAGGCCCCATCTTCACGAAGGCGCCGCCCTGGTACAGGCGCGCCGGGTCCGAAGCGTCCAGCGGGGGCAGGCGCTCCAGGCGCTCGCGGTGCGGCTCGGAGCTGTCGGCGGGATGGAAGCCCAGGGACGCGGCCGCCTCGTCGCGCCACCAGGGATCGCGGTGCGCCGAGACGCCCCACAGGATCCTGAAGCCCAGACTCGGCGCCGCCAGGCAGCAGCGCACCAGCTCGTTCAGGTCGCGATGACTGAGCCAGGTGTGCAGCATCCGGCGGTCGCTGGGCTGCGCGACGCACGAGCCGATGCGCAGGCAGGCGCTCTCGATGCCCCAGCGGTCGAAGTACAGCCGCGCCACGTCCTCGCCGAAGGACTTCGACAGGCCATAGAAGCCGTCGGGCCGGCGTTCGCAGTCGGTACCGAGGACCTCGCCCTGACGGTGGAAGCCGACGACGTGGTTGGAGCTGGCGTAGACCAAGCGGCGCACGCCGTGCCGCCGCGCGGCCTCGTACAGGTGCACCACGCCCTTGATGTTCGCCTCGACGATGCGTTCGAAGGGCTGCTCGTTCGGGATGCCACCGAGGTGGACGACGGCATCGCACCCGGCCACCAGGCGGCCCACCGCGGGCTTGTCCGCCAGGTCGCAGCTCACGACCTCTTCGCCAACGCCCGCCGGGGCCATCGGCGCGATGTCGGACAGGCGCATCGCCGCCACATGCGGCTTCAGGCCCTGGCGCAGGTGCGAGCCGAGCCGGCCCGCGGCCCCGGTGATCAGCAGACGCTGCGGTCGCATCCGATGCGCCTGACGCTTCAGGCCGACGTGTGGGGCACGGCCGTGTGCCCTCGACGCGCCTGGAAACTGGCTTGCGCGGGATCGCTCAGGCGCAGGCCGGCAGCCTTCACTGCACTGTCGGGCACCTTGTGCAACGGGCTGAAGGCCGTCTGCGCGCCTTGCGCATCGAAGGGTGCGTTGTGCGTGGCGTTGAAGCAGAACAGCACCGTCCACCGGCGGTGCGGCGATCGGTTCTGGTCGGAGCGGTGCATCACATTGGCATGGAAGAAGAGGCCGTCGCCCGGTTCGAGCTCGACGTGCACCCGCTCATGCCGGGCGAGCATCCACTCCACGCGCTGCATGTCGGCGCCCACCTGCTCGCCCGCGGCCTTCCCGGCGCTGTGGTTGACGCGGCCGATGCGGTGCGAGCCGCGAACGACCTGCAGGCATCCGTTCTCGCGGTCCGCACGGTCGAGGGCGACCATCACGCTGCCCATGTCGGGGTGGAGGCAGCCGTTGTGGTACCAGTACCCGTAATCCTGATGCCACTCCCATGCGCCGCCGTCGTAGGGCTCCTTGGCCGTGAGCTTGGAGTGGTAATGGTAGACCTCGGCCCCGAGCAGGTCATGCATCGTGTCGACGACCCGCTCGCTGCGCGCCGCCAGGCCGTAGACGCTGTCACCGGGCTCGTTCCACAGGGCGATGCGGGTGGCGTGGCCCTGCGCATCCTTGCGTTCGTAAAGGCTGGCCTTGAGCAGCGGATCGGTCTCGATCGCCCCGCGCAACAGCGCCGTCTCCTCCGCGTCGAACAGTCCGCGGACGATGATGTAGCCGTCGCGCGTCCAGGCCTGTCGGTCCTCACTCGTCAATCGGTAGGCCATGGTGATCCTCCGGGTCAGCCCCAGGCTCTTTCAGTTGCCGAACATCCGCTGGCGGGTGTTCTCGAGGTGGGTTCGCATCGCCTGCTCCGCGCCAGCTGGGTCGCGCGCGGCGATGGCCTTCACGATGTCGCCGTGCTCGGACTGGACACGAACCACCCGCTCGCTGGTGCGGTGGAGCGAAAAGTTGCGCAACAGGTTCATGCCGAACTCCATGTGGGGCTGGATGGAGGCGATCACCGAGACGAAGAATCGGTTGTGCGTGGCCTGGGCCACGGCGAGATGGAATTCGAAGTCTTCATCGACCCCTAGGGTCTGCGCCTGGACGGCCTGCTCCAGTCGTTGCAATGCGCCACGCAGCCGCTCGAGATCGGTGTCATCGGCGGCCACGGCTGCCAGCGCCGCCGCGCCGCTTTCGACGACGGCGCGGAACTCCAGGACCCGGCGCAGATCCGACATCGACTCCAGCGGCATGAAGCGCGGCAAGTCAGGGTCCGGCCGTCGCACGACGAACGTCCCCGCGCCCTGGCGACTCGTGACGATGCCGTCGGCACGCAGTCGCGAAAGCGCTTCGCGCACCGTTGGCCGGGAGGTGTTGAACTGCTCGGCCAAGGCCTGCTCGGTCGACAGGCGGTCACCCTCGCGCCACTGCCCGGCGATGATCTGCGCCAGCAGTTCCCGGTAGACCCGGTCGGCCAGGCCTTCCGGGGCGCGCCCCGGACGAGCCTTTGGATCGAGGGTCTGGTCCATGGCCTTCAGACGGCCTCGTCCTGTTGACGCAACCACCGCGCCGCAGCCTGGACATCCTGCCGCATCGACGCTGGCGTCGGGCTCAGCAGCGGCAGCTGCGCTCCCATGTCGGCCACGCCGGACCAGCTGACCGCGTCGTGCAGCACGCGCACCAGGGACAGGGACTCGCGCAGCGTCTCCAGCGGCATGAAGCGTGCGTGCAGCGCGCGCGCGCGCTCGACGTCCCCAGCCTGCAGGGCTGCCAGCAGCGCCATGCAGCTGCGCGGGGCGATGCAGCCGCCGCCCGTGGTGAAGGAGGCCAATCCGTAGCGCCCGACCCGGCCGACATGCCCGAGCACCGGACGCTCGCCCATGCCGCTGACGATGCGCGCCGCGCCGATGCGCCGGACCAGGGCATCCAGGAACGGGTCCTCGTGCACGCCGGCCATGCGGCCGATGGCGTACTTCACGCACCACACGTGGCCGTCGTCGACCAGCCGACCGAGCGCGTCGACCGAGAGGTAGTCCTCGCTGCGCAGGTACACCGTCAAGGGCATGCCAGCGGCGTCGCTGACCCGCCGCAACCCTGCTTCGACACCCTCGATGCTGGTGAACCCCTGCATCGGCAGCACCATCGCCGTGCGAAAACCACTGCGGCGCAGGAGCGCAGCCTGGTCGATCATCTTGCCGTAGTCGGGTCCGATGGAGGGAATGACCCAGGTCGTCGGCGACGCGACCTCGGCGAGCATCGAGAGCATGGCGCCGAACTCCGACACCGGCTGGTGGTAGAGGTTGGCATTGCCGCCGTACAGCAGGACACGGACCCCGCCCGCCTCGACATGCCTGACCAGCGCCCGGTTCGCGTCGGCATCGAGCGAAAGATCAGGGCGCCGCGCCAGCGGCGGCACGGCAAGCACCGACTGAACCAGATCGGCGGGGGTTGGGGCACGCGGGTTCATCTCAGCATCGCCCGGGCGCGCCAAAGGTGCTGAGCGTCCCCATGGGAGATACCGAGCGCAGCGAGGTGGGGAGTCGTTTCATTTCAAGCTTCCAGAAGACCGGCACTGCGAGCGGGTCAGCGTCCTACCCGCGTCTGGGCAACGGCGCGCGAGCCGAATTTGTAAGGTCCAGGCCCCAAGTTGTCAAGCAAGTTGGTGGGGCTTCGGCGCAGTCCTGACCCGCATTCGGGTTTTTCCCGAACTCTCCATTCTTGACAGTGCCCAGGTTGTCAGACAAAGTCGTTCAGGCAGGGCGTCTGGCATGCCCAAAGAATGGTGCGGGGCCGCCCGGATATTCGGTACGTCGGCCGATCACTGTGCAGAGCTAGGAGACTTCGATGAAGAGCAGCAAGCGTGTGTCGTCGGGCCCCGCCGGAACGTCCCGGCGTGATGTACTCAAGGGATTCGCCGGCGCGGCGGCCCTGGCGGGCGTGGGAGGCGCCGGTTCGTCCTGGGCGCAGGCCGGCAAGGAGGCGCCCGCCCTGGCCAAGCTGGCATCCGAAGGCAAGCTGCCGGCACTCGCGCAGCGCCTGCCGGCGGCGCCGCTGGTGATCAACGCCGAGAAGGTGGGCGTCTACGGGGGCTCGCTGCGGCGCGGCCTGCGCGGCAGCGCGGACCACAACGGCATCCTGCGCATGGTCGGCAACCAGGGCCTGGTGCGCTGGAACCTGGCGTTCACCGAGGTGCTGCCCAACGTGGCAGAGCGCTGGGAAGTCAATGCCACGTCCACGGAGTTCGTCTTCCACCTGCGCAAGGGCATGAAGTGGTCCGACGGCAAGCCCTTCACGGCCGACGACGTCGTCTTCGCCATCGAGGATTGCGCGAAGAACCCCGAGCTCTACAAGTCGGTGCCCTCGCAGCTGATGATCGGGGGCAAGCCCTGCCAGGTCACCAAGGTCGACGAGGACACCGTCAAGTTCACCTTCGCCTCGTCCTACGCCCTGTTCCTGGAGCAGCTGGCCACGCCGCTCGGGCAGCACCCCACGCTGTTCCCGAAGCACTACTGCAGCCAGTTCCACCCGAAGTACAACCCCAAGGCCACCGAGCAGGCCAAGGCGGCGAACTTGTCCGACTGGGCCGCGCTGTTCCGCGCACGCTGCGGTGACATCGAGATCCCGGCGCGCTGGGGCAACGCCGCCAAGCCCACGCTCGACCCCTGGGTCATCTCCGAGCCCTACACGGGCGGCGCCACGCGCGTGGTCATGGAGCGCAACCCCTACTTCTGGCAGGTCGACCAGACCGGTCAGCAGTTGCCCTACATCGACCGCCTGAGCTTCAGCATCGCGCAGGACGTGGAGTCGCTCATGCTCGACGCGCTGTCGGGCAAGCTCGACATCCAAGAGCGCCACATCGACTCGCTGCAGAACAAGCCGACCTTGACGCAGAACATGCAGAAGGGCGGCTACCGGCTGATCGAGTTGATCGCCTCGGGTGCGCAGCAGGTGCAGATCTACCTGAACCTCACGCACAAGGACCCGAAGATGCGCGAGATGTTCGGCAACAAGCAGTTCCGTCAGGCGCTGTCGCTGGGCATCAACCGCAAGGAGATCATCGACATCGTCTACCTCGGGCAGTCCCGGCCGTACCAGACGGGCCCCCGGCCCGGGCACCCCTGGCACCACGAGAAGCTGGCCACGCAGTTCACCGAGTTCGACCCGAAGCAGGCCAACGCCCTGCTCGACCGGATCGGCTACGACAAGCGTGACGGGCAGAAATTCCGCCTGCGCCCGGACGGCAAGCGGGTCTTCTTCTCGATCGACGTGATCCCGACCCTGTACCCTGATGCGGTTGACACGCTGGAGCTGATCAAGCGGCACTGGGCCGACATCGGCGTCGACATCAAGGTCAACACCATCGAGCGCGCGCTCTACTACACGCGCGGCGACAGCAATGACCATGACGCCGCCACCTGGCCGGGGCCGGGCGGGCTGGACCCCATCCTTGACGCCCGCGACTACCTGGCGCAGCACCCGCAAGGCTCGCGCTACGCGATCCCCTGGACCCTGTGGTACGTCTCGAACGGCAAGGACGGACAGGAGCCGCCCGAGAGCCAGAAGCGGCGCATGAAGCTGTACGAACAGGCGCTGGCGACGGCCGACATCAAGAAGCGCGGCGAGATCATGAAGCAGGTCTTCGACCTGGCCGCCGACGCCTTCGAGACCATCGGCGTCTGTCTGGCGGTCAACAGCTTCGGCATCGCGCGCAACAACCTGCAGAACGTGCCGAAGTCCTATCCGAGCTCGTGGTCCTGGCCCAATCCCGGGCCGGCGCTGCCGCAGCAGTTCTTCTTCACGCGCACCTGATTCGCGCACGCCGCGCAGGTCGGTGCTCCCGGGAGTCCGCCAAGGGCGGGCTCTCGGTGAGACGCGCGCGCGCAGTCCCAGAGACCTTCCATGCTCCGCTTCATCCTCGTGCGAGCGCTGTGGATGCTGCCCTTCCTGCTGGCGGTCAGCTTCCTCGCTTTCGTGCTGATCCAGCTGCCGCCGGGTGACTACGTCACGACCTACATCGCGACGCTGGCGGCGTCCAACGAGGTCGTCGATCGCCAGGCCGCAGCCGACCTCAGGGCGCGTTTCGGGCTCGACCAGCCCATGATCATCCAGTATTGGAAGTGGATCACCAACGTGGTCCTGCGCGGCGACTTCGGCCTCAGCTTCGAGTGGCAGCAGCCGGTTTCCGAGCTCATCTGGGAGCGCATGGCCCTGACCCTGGTGCTGACCTTGTCGACCTTGCTGCTGACCTGGGCCATCGCCCTGCCCGTGGGGGTGTTCTCCGCCGTGAAGAAGTACTCGATCGGCGACTATGTGGTGACCTTCGTGTCCTTTCTCGGGCTGGCCATTCCCAGCTTCCTGCTGGCCCTGGTGCTGATGTACGTGGCCGCCGTGCATTTCGGCCAGAGCGTCGGGGGCCTGTTCTCGGAGCCCTACCAGAACGCGCCCTGGAGCTGGGACAAGGTGGTCGACCTGGTGCAGCACTTGTGGATTCCGGTCGTGATCCTGGCGGTGTCCGGGACGGCCAGCCTGATCCGCGTCATGCGCGCCAACATGCTCGACGAGCTCAACCGCCCCTACGTCACGACGGCGCGGGCCAAGGGGCTGTCGGAGTTCACGCTCCTGGTCAAGTACCCGATGCGCCTGGCGCTGAACCCCTTCATCTCGACCATCGCCTGGCTGCTGCCCAACCTCGTGTCGGGCTCCATCATCGTGGCCATCGTGCTGAGCCTGCCCACCGCCGGGCCGCTGCTGCTGCAGTCGCTGATGAGCCAGGACATGTACCTCGCGGGCGCCTTCATCCTGCTGATCTGTACCTTGACGGTGATCGGCGCGCTGGTCAGCGACATCCTGCTGGCGCTGGTCGATCCGCGCATCCGTCTCGAGTGAGGGCCGGCACGATGTCCTCAACCGCTTCCCCTGCCGTGGCCACCGAGCCGACAACCGACACCCGCCTGGCTGTGGCCTCGCAGTGGCAGCTGGTGTGGTGGGCCTTCCGCAAGCACCGCCTGGCCATGGCCAGCCTGTTCGTCGTGGTGGCGCTGTACGTGATCGCGATCATCCCGGGCGTGTTCACCGTCAACGACCCGGAGCAGCAGAACCGGCGCGCCCAATTCCACCCGCCCCAGTCGCTGCATTTCTTCGCCTCCGACGAGGATGGCGGCTG
Source organism: uncultured beta proteobacterium (assembly GCA_903876715.1). Classification (GTDB taxonomy): domain Bacteria; phylum Pseudomonadota; class Gammaproteobacteria; order Burkholderiales; family Burkholderiaceae_C; genus Rubrivivax. Next base: position 61,139 of record CAIRBF010000240.1, on the reverse strand, counting down.
GTCCTTGCGACCCTACTTCCACCCCTACGTCCTGGAACGCGACCCGACCACGCTGGCCTCGATCTACAAGGAGGACAAGAGCCGGCGCATCCACCTGGAATTCTTCGCTCAGGGGCACGCCTACAGCGTGCTGGGGCTGTTCACCAGCACCACCCACCTGATCGGGTCCGAGGACGCGCGCCAGCCGCTGTTCCTGCTGGGGGCCGACCGCCTGGGCCGATGCGTCTTCAGCCGCATCATGGTGGGCACGCAGATCTCGCTGTCGGTGGGGCTGCTCGGCGTCTTCCTGTCCCTGCTGCTGGGCATCGTGCTCGGCGGCATCTCGGGGTACTACGGGGGGCGCACCGATTTCGTGATCCAGCGCGTCATCGAGCTCGTGCTGGCGCTGCCGACGATCCCGATCTGGCTCGCGCTGGCCGCCGCCCTGCCCCAGGACTGGCCCGCCATCCTGAACTACATGATGATCACGGTGATCCTGTCGCTGACCGGCTGGGCACAGCTGGCGCGCGTCGTGCGGGGGCGCTTCCTCAGCCTGCGCACCGAGGAATTCGTCACCGCGGCCAGACTGGACGGCGTGCCGGAGTCGCGCATCATCTTCCGGCACATGTTGCCGAGCTTCGCCAGTCACATCATCGCGTCGATCACGCTGGCGGTGCCGGCGATGATCCTGGCCGAGACCTCCCTGAGCTTCCTGGGGCTGGGCCTGCAGCCGCCCACGATCTCGTGGGGCGTTCTGTTGCGCGAAGCGCAGAACATCCGCTCGATCGCCACAGCCCCTTGGCTGTTCGCGCCCGGCGCCGCGGTGGTGGTGGCCGTGATCGCGCTGAACTTCCTGGGCGACGGCCTGCGTGACGCTGCCGACCCTTACAACAAATGAGCGACGATCGAACCCCCGGCCGCCCCAGCGGTGTGCTGCTGTCGGTGCGCGACCTGAGCACGCACTTCCCGGTGCGCACGGGTGTCGTCAGGGCGGTCGACGGCGTGTCCTTCGACGTCGAGTTCGGCCAGACGCTGTGCGTGGTGGGCGAGAGCGGCAGCGGCAAGAGCGTGACGGCGCGCTCGATCCTGCAGATCGTCGACACCCCCGGGCGCATCGTCGGCGGGTCCATGGTGCTGAACATGCCCGGCAGCGCGCCGGTCGACCTCGCCCGACTGGACCCGCGCGGCCGCGAGATCCGCGCCATCCGCGGCTCGACCATCGCGATGATCTTCCAGGAGCCGATGTCGTCGCTGTCGCCGGTGCACACGGTGGGCAATCAGATCATCGAGGTGCTGCGCCTGCACCTGAAGATGAACAAGGCGCAGGCGCGCGAGCGCTGCATCGAGCTGTTGCGGCAGGTGGAGATCCCGCGCCCCGAACAGGCGGTGGATCGCTACACCTTCGAGTTCTCGGGCGGCATGCGCCAGCGCGTGATGATCGCCATGGCACTGGCCTGCAACCCGGCCCTGCTGATCGCCGACGAGCCGACGACCGCCCTGGACGTCACCACCCAGGCCGAGATCCTCGACCTGATCCGTCGCCTGCAGCAGGCCCACGGCATGGCCGTGATGTTCATCACCCACGACATGGGCGTCGTGGCCGAGATCGCCGACCGCGTGATCGTGATGAACCACGGCCGCATCGTCGAGAACGGCCCGGTCGACCAGATCTTCCACGACCCGCAGGACGACTACACACGCATGCTGATCGGCTCGGTCACGCGGCTGGGTCGCAAGGCCGAGCTGCGCTTGCGGCGTCCCCCCATCGATCCGGCCACGCCGCCCATCCTCGAGGTGCGCGACCTGTGCATGCACTTCACCCAAGGCCGCAATGTCACCAAGGCCGTGGACGGCGTGTCGCTGACGCTGCAGCCCGGGGAGTCGCTGGGCATCGTCGGTGAGTCGGGCTCGGGCAAGACGACCATGGGGCGCTGCCTGCTGCGCGTCTACGAGCCCACGGCAGGCCAGATCATCTACCGGCAGGTCGACGGCAGCACCGTCGACCTGATGCAGGCCCGCAAGGACACGCTCCAGCGCTGCCGCCGGGAGATGCGGATGATCTTCCAGGACCCGGTCAGCTCGCTGAACCCGCGCATGACCGTGGCCCAGATCATCGGTGAGCCCCTGCTCGTCAACCAGGTCGCGCAGGGGCGCGAGCTCGACGACCGGGTGGCCCGTCTGCTCGAGCAGGTGGGGCTCGACCCGGCCTGGCGCGAGCGCTACCCGCACGCTTTCTCCGGCGGCCAGCGCCAGCGCATAGGCATCGCGCGCGCGATCGCGCTCAACCCCCGCCTCATCGTGGCCGACGAGGCCACCTCGGCGCTGGACGTCTCGCTGCGCTCGCAGATGCTGGACCTGCTGCTGCGGCTGCAGGACGACCTCGGCCTGTCGTTCATCTTCATCAGCCACGACATCGCGGTGATCCGCTACTTCTGCGACCGCGTGGCCGTGATGCACCGCGGCAAGGTGGTCGAGAGCGGCGAGACCGAGCAGGTCTGCGACCACCCGAGCCACCCCTACACCCAGGCGCTGCTGTCGGCCATCCCCCGGCCCGACCCGCGGCAGCGCAGCATCCACAAGCGCTTCCGCTACGAGGCGACAGCCGCCGGAAGCCCTGGCAAGAGCGCCGCATGAAGATCACCGACGTCAAGACCTTCCTGATGCACGTGGGGGCCCCCGACCCCCAGCGCTACGCCACCGACGGCGGCTTCGGCGCCGGGCGTTTCTCCGGCAACATCACCGGCACGCGCAACTGGCTCTTCGTCAAGGTCTACACCGACGAGGGCGTCACCGGCATCGGCGAATGCTCAGGATGGCCGCGCGTGATCGAGACCGCGGTCCAGGACCTGAAAGCGCTGCTGATCGGGGAGGACCCGCAGCACATCGAGCGTCTGTGGCAGAAGATGATGACGGCCATCATGGGCCACGGCATGACCGGCACCGTGGGCGCCGGGGCCCTGACCGGGCTGGACATGGCGCTGTGGGACATCAAGGGCAAGGTGCTCGGGGTGCCGGTGTGGAGCCTGCTCGGCGGCCAGGTGCGCGACCGTGTGCGCATCTACGCCCACGCGAACACGCCCGAGGCGGCGCTGTCGCTGAAGGCGCGCGGCATCAAGGCCCTGAAGTGCGGCGGCGTGTCCGACCCCGTGCGGCGCGTGGCCGCGCTGCGCGAAGCCGTGGGCGACGACATCGACCTGATGATCGACCTGCACGGCCCGCCCTGGCTCACGCCAGCCGACGCGGTCACGCTGGCGCGCGCGCTCGAACCCTACCGGCTGCTGTTCATCGAAGACCCGATCGCGCCGGAGAACCTCGACGGCTACCGCCGCATCCGCGACGCCGCGCACGTCCCTTTGGCGGCGGGCGAGCGCATGACGACGATCTTCGGCCTGCGCGACCTCATCGAGCGCGAGCTCGTGGACGTGGTCCAGCCCGACACCGGACGCGCCGGCGGGCTGACGCAGATGAAGAAGATCGCCGCCATGGCCGAGGCGCACCACATCATGATGGCGCCGCACTCGGGCTCGCTCGGGCCGGTGGCCGAGTACGCTGCGCTGCACCTGATGGCGGCCATCCCGAACGCGCTGTTCCTCGAGCGCGTCGAGGACGACTGGGAGGGCCGGGCGCGCACCGTCATCCCGCACCCGGTCTCCGAGGACGGCTTCCTGCGCGTGCCCGACGCCCCGGGGCTGGGCGTCGACATCGACGAGGCCTTCGTCGCGCGCTTCCCGAGCCAGGCCAATGTGTCGGTGCCCATCACCCGCGATTCCGGTTCCTACGTCGAAGGCACCTTCGACGAGCATGTCTATGTCCAGACCCGCCTGCGGCAGGCGCGCTACTTCGGCCCGCGCTGAGCACGCCGCCGACGGATTCCGCACCACGCTGCCATGAAGATCGACCGCCTGCGCGCCTACATGTCGCGCGACAAGAACCGGCCGCGCGTCCTCGTCGCCATCGACACCGACGAGGGCCTGACCGGCTGGGCCGAGTGCTACAACCACGGGCCGGACCAGGCGCTGTTTCCGCTGCTCGAGTACTTCACCCGCTTCATCCAGGGGCGCGATCCGCGCCGCGTGACGGCGCTGACGCACTACCTGATGCAGCAGAGCCGCTTCCCGCCCGGTGCCCTGGGGCTGGCGGCCATCGCAGCCATCGACCACTGCCTGTGGGACATCTCGGCCAAGGCGCTGGGCGTGCCGGTGTACCGCCTGCTTGGCGGCGAGGTGCGCGACCGCGTCCAGGTCTACGCCGGCCTGTACACGGCGCCCGACGCGCCCCGGGCGCGCGACGAGATGGACGCCCTGCACGCGCAGTGGGGCCTGAAGGCCTTCAAGCTCAGCCCCTACCGCATCGACATGCACCGCCACCGCTGGGGCGAGGTGGTGCGTGCGTCGGCCGACTACTTCGCCCTGCTGCGCGAGACGGTGGACCCGAGCTACGAGCTCGCCTTCGACGCCCACGCCAAGATCTTCGAGCCGGCGCAGGCCACGCAGCTCGGCAACGCGCTGGCGCCCTACGACCCGCTGTTCTTCGAGGAGCCGATCCGGCCCGAGAACTTCGAGGCCTGGGGCGAGCTCAAGCGCAGCCTGCGCTGCCCGCTGGCCACTGGCGAGTCGCTCTACAGCCGCTTCGAGTTCCTGCGCCTGCTGCAGGTGCGTGGCTGCGACATCATCCAGCCCGACATCTGCGTCGTGGGCGGCCTGACCGAGATGCTGCAGATCAACGCCCTGGCGCAAGCGCACTTCGTCAGCATCGCCCCGCACAACCCGATGGGCCCGCTGGCCACCGCCATCAACCTGCACTTCTGCGCCACGCAGCCCAACTTCCGCATCCTGGAGTACCGGCTTCCGCATGGGCCGGCATACGCATACGGCACCGACTCGACGATCCGCCCCGATGACCGGCTGCAGGGCGCGTGGTACGTCAAGGACCCTTACCTGCCCAAGGACGGGTACCTGGAGCTGCGGCCCGACCGGCCGGGGTGGGGGGTGGAGATCGACGAGAAGCTGCTGGGCACCGAGGACTATGTCCACTGGGAGCGCGCGGTGCCCTTGAAGCCCGATGGATCGACCGGTTATGCCTGAGGCGATGCCCGGCGACCTCGTCCTGCGCGCGGGCGCCGCGCAGGCCGTGCTGCGGCCCGACGCGGGCGGGCGCGTGTGCAGCCTGCGGTTGCAGGCCCCGGGCGGGGAAGCTGTCCCCGTGCTCTTCCCGTACGAGCCGGCCGACGTGGACCCGCTGCGCTGGGCCAAGGGCGGCATCTACCCGCTGCTGCCCTATTCGAACCGCATCGCGCAGGCCCGGCTACGCACGCCCGCGGGCGAGGTGACGCTCGCGCCCCACCCCGACGCGCACCCGCACACGCTGCACGGCAACGCCCACGGCCTGCCGTGGCAGGCCGCCCCCGATCCGCACGCGCCCAACACGCAAGCGACGATGGCGCTCGAGAGCGCGCCCTGCGCCGCCTGGCCCTGGCGCTACGCGGCCCGGCAGCACCTGCGCCTGGAGCCGACCGCCCTGCATCTGATGCTCGAGATCGTCAACCGGGACGAGCGGCCCATGCCTGCCGGCCTGGGCTGGCACCCCTATCTGCAGCACCAGCCTCAGGCGCGCATCGGGCTGACCGCGACCACGCTGTGGCCGACGACGGACGACTTCCTCGCCACGCACGCGCGCGCGCTGCAGCCCGAGGAAGGCTACGTACCGCCCCGGCCCCTGCGCGCGGGCACGCTGACCGACTACCTGTCGGGCTGGGACGGCGCCCTGCGCGTGGACCTGCCCGGTGGCGAGGTGCTGTCGTTGCAGGCCGACGCGGCGGTGTCGCACCTCGTGCTGCACCGCCCGCCCGATGGGCGCTATCTGTGCGTGGAGCCGGTCACCCACGTGGCCGACGGCTTCAACCTCGAGGCCCAGGGCCTGGCGGGCACGGGCACCCACTGGCTCGAGCCCGGGCGGTCACTGTGCGTCACCTTGTGCCTGCGCCTGCAGGCTGCGCCCCCGGAGTCTTCATGATGAGAGAACGCGTGGCCGACGTCCGCGTCACCCCGATCGCCTTTCGCGACCCGCCGCTGCTGAACGTCGCCGGCGTGCATCAACCTTGGGCGCTGCGCAGCATCATCGAGGTCGAGACCGACCGCGGCCGCATCGGCCTGGGCGAGAGCTACGGCGAGGCCGACACCCTGGCCCACCTGCAGGCGATCGCGCCGACCCTCGTCGGGCTCGAGCCGCACGACCTGAACGGCCTGACGCGCCAGGTCTACGCGCGGGTCGGCGGCGACGACGACATCGGCGCGCCCTTCCCGCCGCGCGGCGACAAGGCCCGCGCGAGCGCCCTCGGCGCCTTCGAGGTCGCCTTCTGGGACCTGCAGGGCCAGATGGCCGACCGCCCCCTGCACGAGCTGCTGGGCGGCGCGGTGCGCGAGCGGGTGTCCTACAGCGCTTACCTGTTCTACAAGTTCGCCCGCCACCACGAGGACCCGGGCTACCCGGTGGACGACTGGGGCGAGACGCTGACGCCGCAGCAGCTCGTCGAGCAGGCGCGGCGCATGGCCGAGGTCTATGGTTTCGGCTCGATCAAGCTCAAGGGCGGCGTGTTCGAGCCCGAAGTCGAGATCGAGGGCCTGCGCGCCCTGCGGGCCGCCTTCCCGCACCATCCGCTGCGCATCGACCCCAACGGCGGCTGGTCGGTCGAGACCACGCGCCGCGTCATGCCGGCGCTGTCCGAGCCCGGCTTGCTGGAGTACCTCGAAGACCCGGTGGGCACGCTCGAGGAGATGGCCGAGGTGGCGCGCTTCGCCCCCATGCCGCTGGCCACCAACATGGTCACGATCGCCTTCGGGCACCTGCCGCGCACGGTCGAGCTGAAGGCGCTGCAGGTCGTGCTGTCGGACCACCACTACTGGGGCGGCCTGCGCGCCACCCAGCAACTGGCGGCGCTGGGGCGCGTCTTCGGGCTCGGCATCTCGATGCACTCGAACTCACACCTGGGCATCAGCCTGGCGGCGATGACCCATGTCGGGCTCACGCTGCCCAACCTCGCCTATGCCTGCGACACGCATTACCCCTGGCAGGAGGACGAGGTGATCGAAGGCGGCAAGCTCGCCATCCGTGGCGGCAGCCTCGCGCCGCCGCCCGGCCCGGGCCTGGGAGTCAAGCTCGACCGCGAGGCGCTCTCGCGCCTGCACCAGAACTACCTGGACTGCGGCATTCGCCGCCGGGACGACGCCAGCGAGATGCGCAAGCACCGCCCGGACTTCGACCCGACCCGGCCGCGATTCTGAGCGGCTGAGAGCAACCCTGAGCCCGCGGCACCCCACGGAGGCCCCCACGATGACACCCGACAGCCGCGAACGCCTGCGCCACGTCAGCACGGCCACGCTGTGCACCGCCTTGTTCAAGCGTGGCCTGCGCAACCAGTTCATCCAGGACGTGAGGCCCTTGAACCCCGGCCTCGGGAACATGGTCGGCGAGGCCTACACGCTGCGCTACATCCCGGCGCGCGAGGACCTGAACCCGCTGTCGGTCTTCCAGGACCGCGGGCACCCGCAGCGCAAGGCGGTGGAGGACTGCCCGCCCGGCGCGGTGCTCGTGGTCGACAGCCGCAAGGACGCCCGCGCCGCCTCGGCGGGCTCGATCCTGGTCACGCGCCTGATGAAGCGCGGCGTCGCTGGCATCGTCACCGATGGCGGCTTTCGTGACAGTCCCGAGATCGCGCAGCTGCCCTTCCCGGCCTACCACCACCGGCCGAGCGCACCCACCAACCTGACGCTGCACCAGGCCGTCGACATCAACGTGCCCATCGGCTGCGGCGACGTCGCGGTCTGGCCGGGCGACGTGCTCGTGGGCGATGCGGAAGGGGTGGTCGTCATCCCGGCGCATCTGGCCGACGAGGTGTCGAACGAGGCACGGGAGATGACCGCGTTCGAGGACTTCGTCACCGAGCGCGTGCTCGCTGGTCAGTCCATCCTCGGCCTGTACCCGCCCACCGAAGAAGCCAACCGCGTCGCCTTCGACGCCTGGCGCCGGGCCTGCGGGCGCTGAGGCGCCGCGACCGGCATCGCCTGCGCGAAGGCCGTGAGCCAACCGGCGATGAAGGCCGCCTGCTTCTGGCGCACGTGGTCGTGGAAATGAACGTGATCGCAGTACAGATCGCCACCCACGTTCACCGTGAAGGTGTGCAGGTCGATGCAGGGGACCCCCGCGTCGCCCATGACGCGGTCGGCCACGCGGTTGTAGGCCTCGACGTCGGCTGAGAACCGGTGGAAAGCCATGCCGGGGTGGTTGTGGACCGCCTCGTCGCAGGGCGTGGTCCGGATCCAGACCAGCCGCGGCCGCAGGGCGGCGGCCGTCTGTACGATGCGCTCCAGGTGGGCCTCGTACCGATCCTCGGGCACCTGCCTGCGTCCGCTGGCCGGGTCGGTCTTGATGTCGTGCAGGCCGCAGTTCACCAGCAGCAGATCGGCGTCGATGCCACCCGAGCGGGCCCTGCCCTCCAGGAAGGCCAGGACCATCGAGGAGTCGCCGCCGTTGGCCCCCTGGGGATGGTCCAGGTTCAGCAGGGCCTCTTCCTGGCCCTCCTTGCGGGCATAGTGCCAGCCGGGCCCGAGCAGGGCCTGCAGGTGGGGGCCGTAGTGGATGGAGATGCTGTCCCCGATGACATAGACCTTCATGAGCGCTTCCCCATCCTCGGGATCCGATGTCCAGCCGGCGCCTCGAGGCCTTCGTGCCGCACCGGCGCCCGGGGCCCCGGGGCCCGAGGCCCGAGGTCCGAGGTCCGAGGTCCGAGGTATTCTGCTCGATCAAGGACGGCGGCCGACGCGGGTTCGCCCCAGGGTCCAAGCGGCGATCGCCTGCCCCAGAATCCCGGCTTCTTTCCGAGATCCCATGGCCGAATTCAAGAAGCGCCTTCGCCGCTGGTTCCCGACCGCCCAGACGCTCGAGCAGACCCGGGGGTTCGCGTGGCTCGGCCACTACCTGCGCGAGCATCCGCGCCTGTGGGTGCTGCACCGGCGGGGCGTGGCCCTGGGGGTGGCCCTGGGCATCGGCATCGGCGTGTTCCCGGTGCCGCTGCAGATGCCCGCGGCGATGCTGGCCGCCGTCGCGCTGCGGGCCAACGTGGCCGCGGCGGCCGCGGCCACCTGGCTGACCAATCCGTTCACGATGGCCCCGATCTGGGCGCTGGCGGCACTGCTGGGGTCCTTCGTCGTCCCGCAAGCCGACGCGGGTGCGGCGGCACCCCCTGCCGTGGCGTGGCAGTTCTCCGACCCCTTGTCGTGGCCCGCGGCCCTCTGGGACGCGGTCACCTCCTGGGGCCCGGCGCTGCTGGCGGGCTTCCCCCTGGCAGGGGTGGTGCTGGGTGTCTCGGCCTACCTGGTGGTGTATTGGGGCTGGGCCGTGCTGATCCGCGCGGAGCGACGGCGCCGCCTGATGGATCGGCCCGGGTCCTGAGGGCGCCGGCCTCAGCCAGCCAGCGTCGGGTAGTCCGTGTAGCCCTTGGCGTCGGCCGTGTAGAGGGTGGTCATGTCGGGCGCGTTCAGGGCTGCACCGGTCTGCAGGCGCCGCACCAGGTCCGGGTTGGCGAGGAAGGGTCGCCCGAAGGCGATCAGGTCGGCTTGCCCGGCCTGCAGCGCCGCCTCGGCGCTGGACGCATCGAAGCCACCGGCCAGGATGAACGGGCCCTTGAAGGTCTCGCGCAGCCGGCGCTTGAGCGCGGCCGGCACAGGCGGCGCGCCCATGGCCGAGTGGTCCAACAGGTGCACGTAGAGCAGCCCCAAGGACGAGAGCCCAGCCACCAGGGCCTCGACCTGCACCTCCACTTCGGGGAAGGTGCCGGTGGCGTTGAAGGCGCCGTGCGGCGACAGGCGGATGCCCACCTTGTCGGCGCCGATGGCCGCGGCACAGGCCCGCGCCACCTCCAGCGCGTAGCGATTGCGGCCCTCGATGCTGCCGCCCCAGCCGTCGCTGCGCTGGTTGACGTTGGCGTTGAGGAACTGCTCGATCAGGTAGCCGTTGGCCGCGTGCAGTTCCACCCCGTCGAAGCCGGCTTGCACGGCCAGGCGGCAGGCCTGGGCGAACTCGTCGATGCTGCGCTGGATGTCCTGGGGCGTCATCGCGCGGGCGCTCGAGTGGGGCTGCATCTGCTGGCTGTCGGTCCACATCTCACCCGGGCAGGTCCCCGCCACCGGCGCCAGCACCTCGGCGCCCGCAGGCAGGTTGGCCACGTGGGCCACGCGCCCGGTGTGCATCAACTGCACGACGATGCGTCCCCCGCGGGCATGCACGGCGTCGGTCACCGCCCTCCAGGCCTGCGCCTGGGCCTCGTTGAACAGCCCGGGGATGCGGGCGTAGCCCAGCCCGTTCGGTGACGGCGACACCCCTTCCGTGATGATCAGGCCGGCCGAGGCGCGCTGCGCGTAGTAGGTGGCCATCAGCGCATTGGGCAGGTTGCCGAGCGCGCGGCTGCGGGTAATCGGCGACATGACCGTGCGGTTGGACAGCGGCAGCGAGCGGATCTGGATCGGGTCGAACAGCATGAGGTCTCCAAGAAAAGGGACTGAGGGACGCGCCCAGGAGAGCACCCGCATCAGACAGGAAGAACACATGGGGCCCGCCTTGCAAACCGCAAGGGCAGGGCGGGCGCTCGCCCGAGGGCACCGCGACGCCCAGCCCCTGCGTGGCGCACTTCTCAGCCGATCCGCGGGGCGGCCAGCGGGCTCACCGTGCCCGCGTGCGATCAGCGCAAGACCGTCGCCGGCACGCTGCGGGGAGCCTCGTGGGGCTGGATGAAGCGGGTGTGAGGCGGCGCCAACTCGCGCGCAGGCGGCATCGACAGCCACCACTGGAAGGCCATCGGCGGCCCGCTGCCCGATGCCGCAAGTGGCCGGCACCGATGCCAAACACCAGACGCCACTGCCGGCCAGGACCCACTCGACCCCCGCTGGCGCGCCCGGAACTCATCCACCTGCAAGCCCGGCCCGGCGGCGCCATCCGAGCCTCCTTGCCGGTGAATTGCAGCGTGATGCTCCTCAGCCCCGTGCTCGCGGACTTCTCCAGGCTCCATCCCGGCATCAGGTTCGAGTCGGGTCAATCGACCTTCGCGCCGGAGTCCCTGACGGCCTTGCCCCACTTGACCAGCTCGCGCTTGATGAAGGCGTCGAAGTCCTCCGCCGTGCCGCCGCCGCCCTCGATGCCGTCGTTGCGCAGCCGGTCGCGCACGTCCGCCGCGTTGAGCACCTTCACCAGTTCGCGGTTGAGCCGGGTGACGATGGCCGCCGGCGTGCCGGCAGGCGCCAGCAAGCCCCACCAGCCGGTGACCGCGTAGCCCGGCAGCCCGGACTCGGCCACGGTCGGCACCTCGGGCGCGATGGCGATGCGCCGGCTGCCGGTGACGGCCAGCGGCTTCAGGCGGCCTTGCTTGACCAGCGGCAGGCCGATCAGCATGCCAGTGGGCGTCATCTGCACCTGCCCCCCCACCAGCGCGGTGAGCAGTTCGCTGCCGCCCTTGAACGGCACGTGCGTGATCTGGATGCCGGCGCTGCTGCGCAGCACCTCCATGGCCAGGTGGCTGGGGGAGCCCACGCCCCCGGACGCGTAGTTGAGCGCCTCGGGCTTGGACCGGGCCAGCTCGATCAGCTCCCTCACGTTGTTGGCCGGGAACGAGGGATGCGCCACCAGCAGCAGCGGCGCCTCGCCGATCAGGCCGACGGGCGCGAAGGCGGTCTCGGTCTTGAACGGGATCTTCGGGTAGAGGCTGGGATTGATCGCATGGCTGCTCGGCGCCAGCAGCAGCGTGTAGCCATCGGGCGCGGCCTTGGCCACGAGCTCGGCGCCGAGGTTGCCGCCGGCGCCGGCGCGGTTCTCGACGACGATCTGCTGGCCCAGCGACTCGCCCATCTTCAGCGCCACCAGGCGGGCGAGCGTGTCGGTGGTGCTGCCGGGGGCAAAGCCCACCACCAGGCGCAGCGGCCGGGTCGGGTAGTCCTGCGCCTGCGCCAACGGCGCCACGAGCAGCGCCGACAGCCAGAGGGCCAGGGACAAGCCGGCGCGCAGACCGCTGCGGCGCTCAAAGGCGGGGTGGGAAGGCACGGTGAACGTCTCCTGGTGCACGGTGGTGGTGAAGGGGTGCCCGGGCTGCCGGCCCTCGCCGGCGGCACGCTGCGGTGGCGGCCGAGGGGCACGATGCGCCCAGGACTGGCCCGCAGGAAGCGATCGTATGCCGGGTCGGGCCGCGGGTCCATCGGGCGCTGGCGCCGCTGCGGTCCGTGGCGAATGAAGAGATGCCCGGCCGCTGCGGCCGGCGCGGGCCGCCACCCCGTGGCGAGGCCGCCGCCCCCCGATGCCGCAGGCCGTCACGACCACCGTGACATCGCAAGCCGCTCGACGACACAATCAAGCCGTCCTGTCACCCTCAGCACCGCACGAAGGCCGGCGATCATGTCCACCACCGAGACCGATCTCTCTTCACTGGCCGCCCTGCTGCGGCGCGTCGACACCCGGCAGCAGCTGGGCGAACTCATCGCCCGCTACGGCATGGCGGTGGACGACCGGGACTTCGCCGCGCTCGCGCGGATGTTCGCCCCGGACGGCGAGTTCAACGGGGTGCGGGGGCGGGACGCGATCATCGAGTTCTACCGCGCCCGCACGGCAGGCTTCACCACCAGCACGCATTACGCCCATGGCTGGCACTTCGACGACATCGGCGACGACACCGCCCGCGGCGTCGTCAATGCCCACGCCGAGCTGTGCATCGACGGTCGCGCGGTGCGCATCTCCCTGCGCTACATGGACACCTACGTGCGGGGAGACCACGGCTGGATGTTCGCGTCGCGGCGCATCCTCTTCAGCTATGTCCTGCCCTTCGACGAAGTGGCCACCGGCATCGGCGACCCGATGCGCGTGCGGTGGCCCGGGCAGCTGCCGCAGCGAGCCGACATCCCGGACGGATTGCAGACCTACCTCGACAGCCGTCTCGTGCCGATGCCCGCCAAGGCCGCCCCCGCGACGCCCCAGGACCGCGCGCCTTGATCGACCGGGAGATTCGACATGTCCAGAATTCCATCCGTGCCATTCGATCAGTTCGACGCCGAGCTGCGGGCACTCGTCAGCGGCACCGACAAGTCGCAGCGGGAACTGCACCCGACGGCCATTCGCGCCCACCACCCGGAGATCGCCAAGGCCTACCTGCGCTTCGGCGCAGCGATGCGGCAGCACGGGGTCCTGCCGGCCCGGCTGAAGGAATTGGTGCGCCTGCGCATCGCCTTCTTCAACCAGTGCCGCAGCTGCATGGCGATGCGCTACGCCGACGCGGTGGACGCCGGGGTCTCGGAGTCGCTGGTCTGCTCGCTCGAGCGACCGCAGGACGCGGCCGACCTGACCGAGGCTGAAAAGGTGGCCCTGCGCTACGCCGAGCGGCTGGCCACCGACCACCTCGCGATCGACGATGCGATGCACGCCGAACTGGCGCAGCACTTCGATCACCGCGCCGTGGTGGAACTGGGCATGTATTGCGGGATGTGCGTCGGCTTCGGCCGCCTGGCGGCCACCTGGTCGATGGTGGAGGACCTTCCCGAGCGCTTCCAGGCTGACGACGACGCGCCCGTGACGCCCTGGGGGCCCGATGCCTGGGTCACGGCCAGGCCCGCACACAGCGCCGCCTGAGAGCCCGAGACGGTCCGTCGTCATCGGGCGGTGCGCCGGAGCAGAATCGGGTATCCGTCGTCCCAGGACCTTCGCTGTTCGGCGTCACCCTGACCGAGGCCTTCGCAGGCCCCAGCCTGGGGCTCCTGCCGAACCCGCCTGACCTTCCTGAGCGGCACCACCCGTCCTGGAGGAGCCTCCATGCCCCACTGCAAGCGCCTGCTGACCTTCGCCGCCCTGTGCACCCTGGCCGTGGCCGCGCCCCTGCCCACGCTGGCCCAGGCCTGGCCCGCCAAGCCGGTCACCCTGGTGGTGCCCTTCCCGCCCGGCGGCGGCAACGATCTGGTGGCGCGCCAGATCGCGCCCGGCCTGCAGCAGGTGCTGGGCCAGCCGGTCGTGGTCGAGAACCGGCCCGGGGCCGGCGGCACGCTGGGCGTGGCCTACGTCACCAAGGCCGCGCCTGACGGCTACACGCTGAGCATCTGCGCAACCGGCAACGTGGCGGTCGCGCCGGCGCTGTATTCCAAGCTGTCCTACGGCGTGAAGGACCTGGTGCCGGTGAGCCACATCGTCAACACGCCCACGGTCTGGGTCGGGGCCCCCGACCTGCCGGCCCAGACACTGAAGGACTTCATCGCACTGGACCGGAGCCAGCCGGGGAAGTTCAACTTCGCGTCGTCGGGCAACGGCACCACGCCGCACCTGGCCGGCGAGGCGCTGAAGGCCCGGCACGGGCTGGACATGCAGCACGTGCCCTACAAGGGCACCACGCCTGCGTACACCGACATCGGCAGCGGCCGCGTCAGCCTCATGATGGACAGCCTCATCTCCGCGCTGCCGCTGCTCGAAGGCGGCCGCGTCAAGGCCCTGGCCATGGGCACCAGCGCGCGCCTGCCCAAGCTGCCCGACGTCCCGACCTTGAGCGAGCTGGGCCTGTCCGACATGGCCTTCACCGGCTGGGTCGGCATCTGCGCGCCGGTGGGCACACCGCAGGCCGCGGTCGACCGCATGGGCAGCGCCGTCACCGCGGTGCTGGCGCAGCCGGCCGTGCGCGAGTCGCTGGTCAAGCAGGTGACCGAGCCGGTGGGCGCGGGCCAGGTCCGGTTCGCCGAGCTGATCCAGCGCGACGCCGCGCTGTGGAAGAAGATCGTGACCGACTCCAACGCCCAGCTCGACTGAAGAAGAGGCCACAGGAATGCACACGCAAGCAGCGCGCACGCGCGGGGCACGGCCATGAAAGTCGCCGCGATCCAGATGGTCTCGACCCCGGTGCGGGACGAGAACCTGGCCGCAGCCGCGCGCCTGATCGATGCGGCGGCGGCCCAGGGTGCGCGGTTGGTCTCTCTGCCCGAGTACTTCTGCCATTTCGGCTGGAAGGAGACCGACAAGTTCCAGGTCGCCGAGGCCGAGGGCCAAGGCCCGATCCAGGACCTGCTGTCCGCCAAGGCCCGGGAGCACGGCATCTGGCTGGCCGGTGGCTCGCTCCCGCTGAAGACGCCCGACCCGTCCAAGGTCACCAACACCGCGCTCATGTTCGACCCGCAGGGCCGCTTGGTGGCGCGTTACGACAAGCTGCACCTGTTCAGCTTCCAGGATGGCGAGCGCAGTCTGGACGAGAGCCGTACGATGGTGGCGGGGCGGCAGTGCGTTACCGTGGACACCGAGGTCGGCCGCGTGGGCCTGTCGATCTGCTACGACGTGCGCTTCCCCGAGCTGTACCGCGCCCTGGGCGAGGTCGACCTGCTCCTCGTGCCCTCGGCCTTCACCGAGACCACGGGTCGCGCCCATTGGGAACTGCTGCTGCGCGCGCGCGCCGTCGAAAACCAGTGCTACGTCCTCGCCGCAGCACAAGGCGGCACCCATGCCAACGGGCGGCGCACCTTCGGCCACAGCATGCTCGTCGACCCCTGGGGCGAGGTCCTGGCCACCCAGGCGCTGGAAGAGGGCGTGATCATCGGCGAGATCAACGCCGAGCGCCTGCAATCGGTGCGCAAGATGGTGCCGGCGCTGCGCCACCGCCGGCTGCGCTCCCCCGCCGAATTCGACCTTTGAGAGCGCGTCCATGGCCATGAACAGCCCTGCCAGTTCTGCGGCCGTCTGCCTGGCCCGGGCCTTCAAGGTTCGCGTCTTCCCCGGCCAGGAGGATGCCTACGAGCGCTACCTGCGCGAGGCCGTCGAACCCATCGACGCCATCGCCCACGAGGCCGGTGTGTTCGCTCACATGGTCGCGATGTGCCCCGAGGACGCTTGTGGCGACTGGACGCATGCGCGCGTGTTCTTCTTCACCGACGCGACCCAACGCGAGCGCTTCACCGAGGCGATGGCGCAAGCGGCCGCCCGCTTCGACGGCACCGCCGCCGCCGCTGAGCGCCGCCTGGCGCTGGCGGCCACCTTGCGCGAGAAGGTGGGTACCTCGGACTACCGCGTCAGTGGCTGAGCGGTGCGCGCTGCGGTACGGTCGGCAGCGCGGCCCCCCGGACAAAGGCCCCCTCACGAAAACGCTGGGCCGCCCCAAGACTTCTTGACCCCCGCGCGGGCCGGGCTCAGCCCGGCCCTGGGAGCGCTCTCAGCCCCCTCAGTCCGCGGTCGCGCCCACCTCCTTGGCGATGCGGGTCCACTTGACGATCTCGCTGTCGATGAAGCGGCTGAACTGCTCGGGCGTGCCGCCCACGGGCACCAGGCCGGCCGCCAGGAGCTTGTCGCGCACCACGGGCAGGGCCATCACCCGGTTGAAGGCCTCGTTGAGCTTGCGCGTGACCTCGGGCGGCAGCCCGGCGGGGCCGACCAGACCCTGCCATGCCGTGGCCTCGAAGCCGGGCAGGGTCTCGGCCGCGGTCGGGATGTCGGGCAGGCTCGACGCGCGTCGCGCCGTGGCCACGGCCAGCGCGCGCAGCTTGCCGGTCTGCACGTGCGGCATCAGGTTGGCCTGATCGCCGATCGCAAGCTGGATCTGGCCGCCCAGCAGGTCGGTCACCATCGGGCCGCCCCCCTTGTAGGGCACGTGCGTCATCTGGGTGCCGGTCATGGACTTGAACAGCTCGGTGCCCAGGTGGGGCAGGCTGCCGTTGCCGGCGCTGCCATACGCCAGCTTGCCGCCCTGCGCCTTGGCATGGGCGATGAACTCCGGCACCGTCCTGGCCGGCACCGACGGGTGCACGGCCATCACGTAGTGCACGTCGACGGTGCGCACGATGTGCGTGAAGTCCTTGCGCGGGTCGTAGGGCATCTTGGGGTAGATGCCCACGTTGATCGCCAGCGAGGCGATGTTGCCGACCAGCAGCGTGTGGCCATCGGGCACAGCCTGCGCCACGGCGCCGGCCCCGACCATGCCGCCGGCCCCGCCCTTGTTCTCGATCACGATCGGCTGACCGAGCGCCTCGGCCAGGGCCGGCTGGACCACACGCGCGAAGAAGTCGACCGCGCCCCCGGGCGGGAAGGGCACCACCAGGCGGATCGGCTTGTCCGGAAACGCGGCGGCCTGCAAAGGCACCGAGAACGTGCCCAGGGCCAGCACCGCGCCGAGGGCCGCCGCGCACGCGCGCCGGGTGCGGCGCAGGCGACCGGCAGGGCGCGTGGCCAGGAAAACAAATGACCTCATGGCATCTCCTTCGACAAGCTGCGGCGGGCTGAAGGGGCCCGCGAGTCCACGTCACCCGCACGGCCGACGGTGCGGGCATTGTGGACCCGCGCCATCCCGGTGCGGGCTCTTCCTTGTTTCGCCTCAGGTCCGGACGATGAAGTCGGCCAGCTGCCGCAGGTCGGGCTCCACGCCCAGCCCCGGGCCTTCGGGCAGCAGCGCGTGGCCGTCCTCGATCGCGAAGGGAAAGACGCGCTCCCGCAACGGGTTCGGGTTGGCATCGACCTCGGCCCAGCCGTCGTCGAAGCCGGCCCCGGCCAGGGCATGCATGGACGCTGCCAACCCCACGCCGCCGGCGAGCCAGTGCGGGCAGTAGGCCACACCCCGGGCACGCGCCTGCCGGGCCACGGACAAGCCACCGCCGATGCCGCCCCACTTGCCGACGTCGGGCTGCACGAAACGCAGGTAGCCGGCCTCCAGCGCTTCGCCGAAGGCCGCTTCGCCGCGCAGGTTCTCGCCTGCAGCCAGCGGCACGGCGCTGTTCCGGGCCAAGGCCGACCAGGCCTCGTGGGGCTGGTCCGCGGCAAGCGGCTCCTCGATCCAGTAGGGCCGCATCGGGGCCAGGGCGGCGATGCGCTCGGCCGCGTTCGAGGGCTGCCACGCCTGGTTGGCGTCGCACATGATCACCGCCTCGTCGCCCAGCGCCTCGCGCGCGGCCTGCAGGTTGGCGCGGTCACGCTCCGGCGCGAACCCGACCTTGAGCTTGAAGGCGCGGTAGCCCTCGGCGCGTTTGGCGAGCATCACCTCGGCCACCTTGTCCGGCCCGATCCCGCTGGCATAGACGCGCACCCGGCCGTGGCGTCCGCCCAGGTGGCGCCACAGCGGCGCCCCGGCACGTCGCGCGGCCATGTCCCACATCGCCTGGTCGACCGCGCCGGTGATCTGGGCAAAGGGGCCCGGCTCGCCGCACTGGAGGGCCATCTGGCGCGTGCGTTGCTCGAGCATGGTCCGGACCGCCTGCGGCTCGTCGGCGGAGAACCCTTCGAGCAGCCGCGCGAAGATGCTCGTGGCCAGCCGCCCCCGGTGCTCCGCGCCCACCTGGGGAAAGTTGCTGAACACCTCGCCCCAGCCCCAGGCCCCGTCGCTCGCGCTCAGGCGCAGGAAGACCGCAGGACGGTTCGTCATCGCGCCGAAGGCATTGGCAACGGGTTCGGCGATCGGGGCGCGCAGCACCCAGCATTCGAGCCGGTCGATCGAGGTGGTCATGGTGCGAGGTGGGTGGGGAAAAGGGTCACGGGGCCGGGCGCTCGGGTCAAACCCGATGATCGCGCGGCAGCGGCCCGGCCGGCGCGGCCAGGACCTGCGAACCGACCTCGGCCACCGACGCGAGCCCGAGCTGGGCCAGCGCGATGCGGATGTCGTCGGCCAACGTGTCGACCAGGGCGTTGACACCCGGCAGACCGCGCGCCGCCGCGGCGTACAGGAAGGGGCGCCCCAGCATCACGAAGTCCGCGCCGCAGGCCAGGGCCTTGACGACGTCCTCGCCCTGGCGCACGCCACCGTCCAGGATCAGCGGGTAGTCCGGACCGACCGCGGCGCGGATCGCGGGCAGGGCCTCCAGCGGCGTCAGCGCCGCGTCGAGCTGGCGTGCGCCGTGGTTGGAGACCTGCAGCGCGTCGACGCCCATCGCCTGCAGGCGCTGCGCGTCCCCGGGGTTCAGCACCCCTTTGACGACCAGGCGGCGCGGCCAGCGCTCGCGCAGCCGCGCCAGGAAGTCCCAGTTGGCGCCTCGGCGCGGCGCAGTGCGGTCATAGCCGCCCGGGCGCAGGCCGTCGAAGTGCACCATGCGCGGCGCGCCCGCGGCCAAGGTGCCCAGCGACCACCGCGGGTGCAGTGCGAAGTCGACGAAGTGACGCAGCCCCATGCGGAAGGGCGTGCGGAAGCCGTTGCGGGTGTCGCGCGGCCGATTGCCGGTACGCGGCGTGTCCACGGTCAGCGTGAGCACCTCGCACTGCGCCGCGGCCGCCCGGTCGGCCAGCGCCAGCGCCTCATCCACCGAGCCGGTCACGTAGAGCTGGAACCAGGCCCGCCCCTGAGAGCGCTCCATCAGCACCTCCACCGCCGTGGAGCCGGCCGTCGAGACCCCCAGCGGGAAACGGCCGCGTGCGGCCGCGTCAGCCAGGGCGAGGTCGGTGCCGGGGCCGGCCAGGTTGCACATCCCCATCGGCGCGCAGCCGAAGGGCAGGCCCAGCTCCTGCCCCAGCAGCCGCACCGTCAGGTCGCCCACCGGCGGGTCGACCAGCACGCGCGGCATCAGGGTCACCTCATCGAAGGCTGCC
Organism: uncultured beta proteobacterium; assembly: GCA_903876715.1. Lineage (GTDB taxonomy): Bacteria > Pseudomonadota > Gammaproteobacteria > Burkholderiales > Burkholderiaceae_C > Rubrivivax. The sequence goes on along the minus strand of CAIRBF010000240.1, from coordinate 41,609 downwards.
ATGTTGCGCCTCAACCCGACCTCGCGCCCGGCGGCACCATCGATGAAGTCGAACACCACACGCGGCAGCCGCCGCCGCGCCGCGGCGCGAAGGTCGGCGAATGTGGGCAGGGGATTGGGTTCGTCCTTGCGCATGATGAAGGGCCGCGAAGGGCGGCGCGGTGAGCGGCAGGGCGGCCGCAGGCAGGGGGACTATAGAGCGCCCCCAGGGCCGGGCTGCTCCCGGCCTCTGACCCTCACCCCGCCGCCGACAGCAACTCCCTCGTGTAGGCGTGCGCCGGCGCGTCGAACAGGCTCCCCACCTCGCCCTGCTCGACGATCTCGCCGCCGCGCATGACGATGACGTGGTGCGCGATCGCGCGGAGCCACCGAACTCGAGCTTCAGGTCCGACCGCTCGTCCGGTAGTGGGGTTCATCGCCGAGACCTGCCAGGTAGTCACGGTAGAACCGCCGGACGTGCGGCAGGACATCCTGGGCCAAGGCCTGGCGGGCCAGTTCGTCCTCGCTCAAGGGCCGCGCCAACCGCTGCGCGATCTCGGCCAGCACCGCGTCTCGGTCGATGCGGGTGAACCGACCGTCCTGATAGACCCATTCCCCGCCGATCATGACACTGCGCACCGCGCTGGCCTTGGCGCGGTGGACCAGGACCTCGGCAAGCCCGAGCGCCGCGCTTTGATAGGGGTAGGTGACGGCCCGCCAGTCGATGAGCACGAGATCGGCACACACGCCGGGATGCAGTTGACCGATCCGGCCCGCAAAAGGCGTGGTGGCGGCTCCATGCTCCGTGGCCATGCGCAACACAGACGCCGGCGAGGGATGGGCTGCGTCGATCCCGGGCTCACGGTGCGCCATCAGCACCATCCGCATTTCCTGGAGCATATCGCGATCGTCGTTGATCCCCGCCTCATCGATTCCGATGGCCACGGGAACACCGGCGGCCGTGAACCGGTTCAGCGGGGCCGTTCCGCTCTTGAGCCTGAAGTTGGAACTGCAGTTGTGGCACACCATCGTTCCGGTATGGGCGCACAGGGCGATGTCGTCCTCACTCATCCAGACCCCATGGCCGATAGTCAGCCTGGTGCCTGTGAGCCCGAGGGCGTGAATATGCGAGAAGGCGGACCCGCCGGTGCGACGGTGCGCGTAGGCCTTCTGGTAAGGCGTCTCCAGGAGGTGCATGTGCATCGGCACCTCATGGCGCTGCGACAGTTCGGCCGCCGTCTCCAGCGCCTGGTCGGACAACCAATGCAGGTTCGACGGCGCCAATTGCACCCGGATCAATGCCTCCTCGCGCGAGCGCCGCACCAATTCCTCGAACACGGACACCTGAACCGACAACGGAATCGTGAACCTGCGGAAGTACGCAGCCATTGCCGGACGCAGCGCCTCGGGCAGCCTGGAGACAAAGTCCTCATCAGCCTCATAGACAAGCCGATTCTGGTCTCGCAGAGCCATCGAATAGGAGGCTCGCATGCCGATGGCCCGGTAGGCGGAGATGACTTTGTCTGCAGCCCGGAGAATGTCCTCCGGGCCTCCTGGCGCCCGGCTGTGGAGGTGTTGCACCGTCGTAACGCCGCTGGCGATCATCTCGAAGGCCGAATACAGGGTGTCGGTGTACAGATCGACATCGCGCAAAGCGAGCCGGCTCGCAAACCACAATTCAAGCGGATGGTCCGGCGACCCCAGCTGCAACGGCGTCAGCCCGACATGGTGGTGCGCATTCACAAAGCCTGGAACGACCACGTACTCGGGTCCGCCGACGCGTTCGGCATCCGGGTGGTCGCGCACCAGTGCCTCGACCGGGCCGACGGCGCTGACGGTGCTGCCGTCGACCAGGACAGCCGCGTCGGCATGAACCACCGGAGAATCGTCGCTGCGAAAACCCTGCAGCACGAGGCGGCCGCAGACCAGCTTTCTTGACATGGCAATAGCCCCTTGGTTCAGAGTGGTCGAGGTGGCCGGACCGGCCGGCTCGCAGCGTCGGACCTGCCCGGTCCACGCCTGCACATCAGTGAAAATTCAACCAGATGCCGCCAGCAATCCGAAGCCACCGATCGCATGAAAGCTAGCAAACGCAAGGTAGAACGGCTGGCTTTGATCGAGCAGCGCCTGGCCCAAAAGGGCGTGCTCCGACTGCGCGACGCAGCCGCGCTGCTGGGCGTGTCGGAAATGACGGTGCGCAGAACGCTGGCAGCGCACGGCGAACGCTTCTCTTACTACGGTGGATACATTCTGCCCGCCGCTTCGCCCGAGGGAGCCTCTGCATTCGATCTGCAGCAGGATGCCGGCAGCAACGCCGAATCCAAGGCACGCGCCTGCGAGCATGCGCTGGCGTTCATCCAACCGGATGACACTATCTTCATCGATTGCGGCACCACCCTGGACAACCTGGCGCGACTGATCCCGAGCGACCTGACGTTGACGGTGATCTGTTATTCGCTCAATGTCGCCAACTGGCTGGCGAAAAAGCCGAAGGTTCAAATGATCCTCCTCGGCGGTCAATACCATCAAGCATCCTCTTCCTTTTCCGGTCTCGATGCCGTGTTTGGCGTGGGCGGTGACGGACTGTCGCGCTATGGTGTCCACAAGGCGTTCATTTCGGCTGGTGGTGTTGACATCAAGCGCGGCGTGACCTGCTCCTACATGCACGAGGCGGTCGTCAAGAAACAGGTGATGGCGGTGGCCCGCAAGAACTACCTGGTCTTCGACGAGAGCAAGTTCAACCGCGTGCGACCTGCGCTGTTTGCCAAGGTGGATGCGTTCGACGCGATGATCACGGAAAACGGCGCCAGGTGACTTCCACGAGCGGCGCGTGATGCCCTCCCGCCGGGACGCCGCGCCGAACAGGGCCTTGGCTCGCGGAGGCCTCCCGGGCGGCCAGCCGCCCCCCGAAGACCTCATGGTCTTGCCGGCCACGCGCATGCACTGCCCTTCACAATCTTGATACAAATCTAACATCGCTGGAGAATGCTTGGTCGGCGTCGAACCCGCAGCGCATCGGCGTGGCGTGTCGTCTTCATCCAAGAACTCCTCGCTTCGATCGGTGATCCCATCGACCATCCCGGGTCCGACACCGTCACGCGGCGAGGTGGGATCGGATTGTCTTGCGCATGATTTCTTGTTAGTATTCTCACAGTTTTTACCTTTGTCCATCCAACAGCGATAGAGGATCGTCATGACGCAGTTTTCCAGACGAAAAGTCGTTCAGGCGATGGCGGGAACCGCCAGCGGCGTACTGGCGGTTCCCGCCATCGTGGGCGCGCAAGAGGCTCGGGAACTGGTGGTGATCACCTACCCGGGCCGCCTGTCGGAGCCGCATCGCTGGCTGGCCGACCAGATGGAAGCGCGGCACGCCAACCTGAAGGTTCGGCTCGTCCCTTCGGACAGCCAGGACATGGTGGCGCAGATCAAGGCGGCGCAGGGCTTTTCACCCTATGACGCGGCGCCGAATGACGAACCTCCGCACCTGATCGGGATCAGCGAGGGCTATCTGGGCCGGCGCAATCCATCGGCGCTGAGGAATCTGGATTCGGTCTACCCGGAACTGCTTCGCAAGAGCCAGGGCTATGGCGTCCCGGCCACCTATTCGCTGGTGGGCATCGCCTACAACACCAAGATGGTCAAGTCGCCGCCGCAAAGCTGGGCCGATCTGTGGAGGCCGGAATTCAAGGGCAAGGTCGGCATCGCGCGGACATCGTCAAATCTCGGGCTTGCCACGTTGGCGATCGCCGCCAAGACCCATGGGGGATCCGAGAGCAATCTGGACGTCGGGTGGGACCGTCTGAAGGCCCTGGACCCCAGAGCCGCGAGATCGCCCGCGAGTCTGACCCAGATGCTCGAGCGCGAGGAGATTGCGCTGGCTCCGCTGTGGAACAACAACACCGCCACCGCCGCGAGCAAGGGCCTGCCGATCGCCTTTGTCATGCCGCGCCCCGGGGCCATTGCCATCATCTCCTTCTTCTCGGCCATCGCCAGGACGCGACATCCTGCACTGGTGGACGAGTGGCTGGACGGCATCCTCAGCCCGGCCTACCAGGCGCGTGCAGCCGGGGCCCCCTACTACTTCGGCCCCACCGTTCGCGGTGTCAGCGTGCCCGCCGACGCTCGTGCCTTCACGCCTTCCACGCCAGAGGAAGTGCTTGCGCTGCAGACGATCGACTGGCCCAGGATCGTGCCCGTGCGCGGCCAGTTGGTGGAGCGCTTCGATCGAACCTTCGCAATGTAGACGCCGCCATCCACAAGGAGACTTCTCATGTCCAAGCCGTTCATTCGTCGCAGTTTCATCAAGGGTGCAGCAGGCCTTGCCATGGGCGCCCTCGGGCCGACCCTGGTGCGCGCGCAGGACAGTCGCGAACTGGTGATCGTGAGTTTCGCCGGTGCCTTGCAGGAGCCCCACCAGTGGCTCGCCAAGCGCATCGAAGCGCGCCGTCCGGGCCTGAGGATCCGACTCGTCCCCAGCGAAAGTCAGGACATCGTCGCGCAGATCAAGGCGGCACAGGGCTTTTCTCCGTACGACGCCATGCCCAATGGTGAACCGCCCCACCTGATCGGCATCCGCGAGGCGTATATCCAGAAGGTCGATCCCAGGCTGCTGCCCAATTACGCGAACGTGTTTCCTGAATTCCTGCAGAAGAGCCAGGGCTACGGCGTCCCCGTGAGTTACTCGCTCATCGGCATCGCCTACAACGAAAAGATGGTCAAGACGCCGCCGAAAGCCTGGACCGACCTCTGGAAGCCGGAGTACAGCGGCAAGGTCGCCATTCCGCGCGCGTCGTCCAACCTCGGCTTGGGGGCCCTGGTGATCGCCGCCAAGGTGTTCGGCGGATCGGAAGACAACCTGGAGCCTGGCTGGGCGAAGCTGCGGGAACTCAAACCCCTGGTCGGGCGGTCCCCGACCCAGTTGCTGCAGATGCTCGAACGCGAGGAAATCGCCATCGCGCCCCTGTGGAACAACGATGCCGCAGGCGCCGCACAGAAGGGACTGCCGATCAAGTTCGTGCAGCCCGACCCCGGTCCGGTGGCCATCATCTCGTTCATGTCGGCCATCACCAGGACGCGGCATCCCGAACTGGTCAACGAATGGATGAACGAGCTCCTGTCGCCCGAGTACCAGGCGATGGCCGCCAGGGCGCCCTACTACTTCGGTCCGACCGTCAAGGGCATCGCCATCCCCGAAGCCGCACGCGCGTACACGCCATCGACCCCGGCCGAGGTGTTGCGGCTGCAATCGGTGGATTGGTCCAAGATCGCGCCGGTGCGCGGCAGGCTCGTCGAACAGTTCGATCGGTTCTTCGCGAGTTGACCGCCTTGAACCCGAGTGCGTCCGCCCGTTCGCCGCTGCGCCAGGACATCGACCGGCAGCCTGAAGTGCTCGCGGCCCTCGCGTCGCGCGGCGATGCGTTCCTAGAGACAGGGCGGCAGCGCCTGCGGCCGGGCCCCCACGGCCGGATCTACGTGACCGGCTGCGGAGATGGCTACTTCGCGGCTCTCTCCGCCCAGGCCTTCGCGGAGCGCTTGGGTCTGGACTGGCGACCGATCAGCGCCCTGGACATGGTGCTGAGCGCACCGCGGCTGAGGCCGGTGGACCGCGTCATCGCGATTTCCATGTCCGGCAATGTCGACCGGACGGTCGAGGCGGCGAAAGCCGTGCAGGCCGCCGGGACGCCTTTGGTGGGACTGGTCAACAGCGCGGATGGCGGCCGCCTCGGTGCGTTGGCGGTGGCACGCCTGTCCCTGGACATCACTGACATCGCGCCGTTCCTGTGCGGCACGTCCAGTTACTCCGCGACCGTGCTGGCGCTGATGGCCCTGGCCGCGGGCGCTGCCGAAGGGCGCTCGGCGCCCGGCGTGGACCGGGTGCTCGCAGCACAGCGCACCGCGTTGGCCGCGTCCGATCGAGTACTGTCCGACATCGACCTGCCCAGCGGCGTGCGCTTGCTTTCGGCCGGAGCCGATCGGGGCACGGTGGCCTACGGCGCCGCCAAGCTGGTGGAGTTGTGCCGCATCCCGGCCTGGAGCGCCGACCTGGAGGAGTTCGCGCACAGCCAGTACTGGTCGATGCCGGAATCCGACCTCGTGGTGGTGGTCGCCGCTGATGCGGCCCTGGCCGCTTACGCAGACGAGGCCTGCAGCGCACTGGCCGAGCTCGGCGTGGCGACGCTCGCGGTGGACACCCCGGGCAGCCCGGTGCCCCGCGCGCGTCACCGCATCACCCTGCCGGCGGACGATGCGGCACTGGCCCCGCTGGCCACGGTCGTTCCGCTGCAATTGCTGGCCGCCAGCCTGGCGCGCCGCTCCGGACTCGACCCCGACACCCGCATCCACCTGAAATCGGATGCCACGCGCTTTCGTGTCAGCCGGATGCTGACACGCCGCTCGCTCCTGGGTACTGGGGCCTGATGCGCCAGGCGCGGGTGAGGGTCGTGGGATACCTGTCCATCGACACACTGCAGGTCGACGACACGATGTCGGAGCGGGTGCCCGGCGGTGCGGCGCTGTACGCGGCGCTGGGAGCCCGCCATGCTGGAGCCGCCGTGTCGATGGAGGCCTGCGTCGGCGACGACTATCCGGCACATTGGCTGCGGGCGGTGGGCGCTCTGGGCATCGACGTGTCGCGGGTGCAGCGGCGGACCGGCCGTACCCGCACCGCGACCTTGCGCTACCACGACGGCGGAAGCAGGACGTCCTCGCACTTTCGCGATGCCCTGTGGTGGGAGCGCACGCGCGAGCTGGCACCGGTGGCCGCAGACGATTTGAGCCGCGCCGATGTCGTCGTGGCCTGCCCCATGCCCATCGAGACCTTGTCCACGCTCATGGCGCGAGCGGCTGACGCCGGCGTCCCGGTGGTGGCGGACACGAGCGAGGCGTTCGTATCGGAGAGCCCGGAATTGCTGATGGAACTCGTCGGTCGACTCGCGATCTTTGCGCCGAGCCGGGAGGAGACGCGTCAGCTGCTGCCAAGACACGACGATGACGCCGCCGCGGCCTGGCTGGCGGGCCTGGGCGCCCACATCCTGCAGAAGAGGGGAGCGCAAGGCGCGCGGGCCATCGTGGGGCGTGCGGGGCAAAGCGCCAGCATCCCGGCACCGCCCGCTGCGGTGGTCGACCCGACGGGCGCCGGAGACGCGACAGTGGGCGCACTCGCGGCACACTGGTCGACCAACGGTGACTTCCTGGCCGCCGCACGGGCGGCACTCACCGTCGGTGCATTGGCCACGACCGGCACCGGACCGGCGGGCCTGGGCCTCGCCGTTGATTCGCCTGCGCATTCGCCATGAACACTCCAGACAAGGACCACATGGGCTACCTCGTGATCGACCGGGTGTCCAAGCGCTTCGGCAGCCAACAGGTGCTGACTCATTGCAGCCTGAGCGTGCCCAAAGGCACGGTGCTGACGCTTCTCGGGCCATCAGGATGCGGGAAGACGACCTTGCTGCGGTCGATCGCTGGATTTGTCGAGCCGGACGCGGGAAGCATCTGGGTCGATGGCCGGGAGATCACGTCCCTGGCGCCGAACCAGCGCCAGGTGGGCTACGTATTCCAACACTACGCCCTGTTCCCGCACCTGAACGTGGCCGACAACGTGGCCTATGGCCTGCGGGTGCGGCGCCGTCCGGCCGACGAGATCGCACGCAAGCTCGCGCATGCGCTCGACCTCGTGAACCTGCAGGCGCTGGCGTCGCGATACCCCTCGCAACTATCTGGAGGGCAACAGCAGCGCGTGGCCATTGCACGGGCCCTGGTGCTCGAGCCCTCGGTCCTGCTGCTCGACGAGCCCTTCAACGCGCTCGATGCGCAGCTGCGGCACACGATGCAGATCGAGCTGCGCAAGTTGATCGAGCGTCTGGGCATCACGTCAATCTTCGTGACCCATGACCAGCTCGAAGCCATGACCCTGTCGGACAACGTCGCCGTCATGAGCGCCGGAGCCATCGAGCAGTTCGGCCCGCCTCTGGAGATCTACGATCGGCCGACAAGTCCCTACGTGGCGGATTTCATCGGTCGGGCCAACCTGATTCCCGGGCGCTGCGAGAAGGGTTTCTTCGTCGGCCCGCAACCGATCGCCAGCCGCGTTGCGGAAGGGGAGGTCACCTTGGTGGTGCGGCCCGAGAACATTTCCATCGAGACCGGGGCCGGCCCCGGCTGGCCCGGCACGATCGCATTTGCGACGTCCATCGGGCCCACAGTCGAATACGAGATCGACTGCGGATGGGCGCAACCCCTGCGCGCCATGGTGCCTCGGCATTACGGCCTGGGCACCATCCCCGCCGGGACGCCTGTCAGGGCCGTGATCAGCGACCCTCAGGCGGCCGTCGTTTTGGCAGGATCACGCGTCCATGGCCACTGAGTCCCGGCCCGGGCCGGCGCCGCGCCGGTGGTGGTTGTACCCCCTGACAAACAGCGGCTTTGCGCCGGCGTTGCCGGCCGTCCTCTACCTTGTGGTCTTCATGGTGCTGCCCATCGGGACGCTGCTTCTGTTCGGCTTCGTGACCATCGAGCGGGGGCGCATCGTCGGAGACAGCTTCACGCTGCAGCCCATGATGGCGGCGCTGAACGACCCGCTGGTGTGGCGCCTGATGTGGCGCAGTTTCTGGGTGGCCTGCGTCTCCACCCTGCTGACACTGCTGCTGGCCTATCCGGTGGCTTATGTCTATGGCGAACTTCGCGGGTTCTGGCGCACCCTCTTGCTGGTGGCCATCGTCTCTCCGTTGCTGACCAGCGCGTTGGTGCGCGCCTATGCCTGGCTGGTCATACTCGGCGGGCGGCGTGGCATCGTCAACCAGGCCCTGATGTCGATCGGCATCATCGATGAGCCTCTGCGCCTGCTCAACACGGACCTGGCGGTGTTGATCGGAATGACCCAGATCCACCTGCCCTTCATGATCCTGCCGCTGCTCGCAGTCCTGTCAGAGCGCGACCGGCGGCTGGAGGAGGCGTCGCTGAACCTGGGCGCGAGCCGGATCGGCACGTTCTTCCGCGTCACGGTGCCCATGAGCGTGCCGGCGATCGTCGCCGGCCTTGCCCTGGTGTTTGCCGTGTCGTACACCAACTTCATCGTGCCGCAGCTGCTCGGCGGCGGGAGCTATTCAACCCTGGCGGTCCAGGTCTACGAGCAAACCATCGTGGTGCTCGACTGGAATCGGGGCGCAGTGCTTGCGACCTTGCTGCTGGGAACCTGCTTCGCGATCGTGTTCGTGATCGTTGCCGCGGGTGCCCGCCTCACGCGCTGGAACGAGGTGCGCCCGTGAACGCCCAGTTGCCCTCTGGCGACGCCCGAACCGGGCCCCTGCCCGGAGCGCCCGCGCCAGGAGCCGCTTCACGCCGATCCCTGCCCCTGGCCGACCGCCTGGGCAAGGCGCTGCTGATCTGCGTGACTGCCCTGTCGGTGCTGCTGCTGGTGGCGCCCAGCATCATCGTCATCGCCATCTCCTTCGAGCCGCGTGCCTACGTCTCGTTCCCGCCGTCCGGGTTCACGCTGCGCTGGTACCAGGCGGTGCTGGACAACCGACAGTTGATGGATTCGGTCGTCGTCAGCCTGCGCACGGCGCTGTGGGTGATGGTGATCTGCCTGGCGATCGGCGTTCCCGCCGCATTCGCCAGCGTGAGAGGAACCTTTCGGGGCAAGGCGGGAGTCAATGCCTTCCTGCTGTCGCCACAGATGATGCCGGGCATGGTCATCGGCATCGCCAGCCTCTTCTTCGGTGCCTACTTCTCATTTCGCGCCTCCAACACGATGCTGGTGCTGAGCCTGTCGGTGTTCTGCCTGCCGTTCGTGATTCGCATCACGATGGCTCGGATGGCCGGGCTGGACGCCCGGCTCGACGAGGCCAGTGCCAACCTCGGAGCCGGCGCGCTGGAGACCTTCGCGCGTGTCACCCTGCCGCAACTGGCACCTGCATTGCTGGCCGCGGCGGCCTTCACCTTCATCGAGGCCTTCGACAACGTCACGGTGGCACTGTTCACGTCCGATGTGCGCGGTCGTCCCTTGCCGGTTGAGCTCTACTACCTCGTGCAGTTCGAAAGCTCCCCCGTGATCGCCGCCATCTCCGCCTTGGAGATCATGCTGTCGTTCCTGGCGATGTTGTTGATCGCCAAGACGGTCGGCCTCGATCGCCTGGGGCGCTGAACCGCCGCAGATCCGGCTCCACGACCCATCATGACCGACCATTCCGAGCGCCTGCGCGCCCTGACTGCCGAGCCGTCCAAAGACCTGGCCGGTGATCCGCACCGACTGGCGCGCGTGGCCCGCACGCGCGCAGAGATGATGGCCCAGGGCTCGGCCATTTCCGCCACGTTGTCAGCCGAGGCAGACGCGATCGGCGAGGTCGCTCGGATGATGCGCGCACGCCCCGTACGGCGTGTGGTCGTTGCCGGCTGCGGCGACTCCTGGCACGTCGGCGCCGGCGTCGCACATGCATGGCAGTCGCTGGCGGGCACGCCTGTGATCGCGGCCCAGGCGCTGGACTACGCGTGCTACGGGGCGGCAGTCGCCGACGCGCAGACGCTGGTGGTCGGCATCAGCTCTGGCGGGTCGACGCCCGCGGTATTGGCAGCACTGCGCGAAGCGCGCAAGACAGGCGCCTTGACGCTGGGCATCTCCAATACCCCGGGCAGCCTGGTGCTGACGGAATGCGACGCCGCACTGCGGGTGCACGCCTCCCGCAAGGGCTGGCCGACGCAGTCGAGCACGGCAACGATGGCGCTGCTGATCCGGCTGGCCCAGGCGTTCGCAGGCAACGCCCAGGCCGAAGCCCTGGGGGCGGAACTGGACGGGATAGCGCCGATGCTGGATGCGCTCGCGCCTGCGCTGGATGCACGCATGTCGGCCATCGCCTGCGAAGTGGCTGCCGCTCCGCTGCTGCTCTTCTCGGGACTGGGCCCGAACGGCGCAGCCGCTGCTTTTGGGGCTGCCAAGGTCAAGGAACTGTCGCCGATCCATGCGATCGCCGTGCCGCTGGAGGAGTACCACCACTACCGATCACAGAAGGCCGGCGAGCCGATCGTCCTTGTGGCCACCGATCCCGCCAGCCATGAGCGGGCGCTGGACACCGTCCTGGTCGCTCAGGCTGTCGGTGGTTGGACCCTGGCCGTGGTGGCGCAGGATCTGCCAGAAATTGCCTCGCGGGTGCAGCACACGGTGCAGGTGCCGCTGGTGCGTCCGGAACTGGCTGCCCTGGTATCCACCGTGGCGCTGCACCTGTTCGCCTACCACTTCGCGATCGCTCGCGATGCGCTGGGTCTCGGTGCCGCGGGCTCGCCCCTGAAGTCCTGACAGGTTCGCCGCGCCCCATGCATGCCGTGCGCGTCCCCCTGTGCAAACCGCGTGCGACCCCGGCGAGCACAGCAGCGTGGTGCGTGCGCGCCCCCAAAGGCCGGGCGTCGCCGGCCCCGGCCCCCCCGCAGGGGCGCAAGAAAACCGGGGACCGCCCGGCGTTTTCCTGAAAGGCGGGGGGCTGAAGATGGTGAGGCTGTTCACCGCCGGCGGCATGATCATCGACAACGTCGTCACTGCCGAGGGGATGGTGCATCGACAGACGCTCGGAGGCAACGGCGTGTATTCGGCGGCCGGTGCTCGCTTGTGGATGGACGACGTGGGCATCGTCGCGACCATTCCAGGCAACTACCCGCTCGAATGGCTCGATACATTGCAGCAGGCAGGGATCGACATCGCCGGGATCTCGACGCGACCTGAACCCGTCACTTGCTCGGAATGGTTCTTCTACCGGGGCGACGGCAGCCGTGTCGACCGGCTGTATGCCGAGCCGGGGATGTTCGAGGCCAGCGGCTATGGCGGCGATCACCTCACGGCCGAACAGGCCGCAGCATTCGAAGCCCGCTTGCGCACCCATGCGGTCGCTGGACTCGACTACGCGGCCTTTCGCCGCCTGCATCCCGTCCGCAGTGCCGATGTCCCGGCCGCCTACCAAGGCGCGCGGGGAGTTCACCTGGCGCCCAACAGCCCCATGGCGCAGCTCGAAATGGCGCGCGACCTGCGCCGGCCGGGGCGCCGGATCACGCTGGACCCGGGGTCCCACGCCGCAGAGCTCACCGGGCCGGCTCTCGCCCGCCTGCTGCCTCTGCTCGACGCAGTGCTGCCCAGCGAGAAGGAGCTGAAGGTCATGACGGCCGCCAGGACCCATGCCGAGGGGATTGCCGAGCTGCGCCGCGGCGGCACTGACATCGCCGTGGTCAAGCTTGCGGCGGCTGGCGCCATGATGGACGAAGGCGACCGAAAGGAGCCGCTGTCGATCCCGGCCATTGCAGTGCAGGCGGTCGACCCCACGGGCGCGGGCGACGCCTTCTGCGGGGGTTTCCTGGCGGGTCTGGTGGCGACTGCCGACCCCGCATGCGCCGCCGTGTGCGCAACGGTATCGGCCTCGTTCGCCGTCGAAGCCTTCGGACCGTTCGCACTGTTCTCGGCCCGCCCCGACGAGGTCACCAGGCGCTGGCGCGAGCTCGCCCAGCGCTGCGCCCTGCCTGACTCCGAACGACTCCTGCGTGAACTCGCGGCCATGCGCCGCCCTCCAGCATGACCCCGAACCAAACCCCCCGCGCACCCGTCGACCGCACCATCATTGCCGCGCTGCACCTGCCTGATCTTGCCGTCGCGCGCCAGACCTCGACGGCCTACCTCGAAGACTACGTCCTGGCCAATGCCGCCGTGTTCGCGCAGGCCGGCGTCCCGTCGCTGATGTTGCAGGACCAGACGCGACAGAACGGTCCGGCCGCGCCGTCGACGGTCGCTTTGATGGCCGCATTGGGCGGCCTGATCCGCCGCGCGCACCCCGCCATGGACCTGGGCATCATCATCCAGGCACATGACGCGGTGGCACCACTGGCTGTCGCACACGCGTGCGGCGCCAGCTATGTCCGACTGAAGGTGTTCGTCGGCGCCGCGATGACGATGGAGGGCCCCAAGTCGGGACTCGCGGTCGAGGCACGCAGCTATCGGCACGACTTGAGGCGCGAGGACATTGCCTTGTTCGCCGATGTCTTCGACCGCACCAGCGTGCCGATGATCGATGTTCCGCCTCACGAAGCTGCCCAGGCTGCCGTTCGCCTGGGCGCCGATGCCTTGATATTGACGGGTGCGACGTTTTCCGATTCGCTCGAGCGCGTGCGCGCCGCCAAGGCGGCTGGCGTCCGGCAACCGATCTACGTCGGAGGCAGCGTCACACAGGACAACGTCGCGCAGACGCTGGCACGTGCCGACGGCGCCATCGTCTCCACCTCGCTGATGCGCGACGGTGCCGCGGTCACCGATCTCGTGCGCTGGGACCACGACAAGACGCAACGCTTCATGGACGCGGCGCGGGCTGCGACCTCTGGCCGCGGCCGCTGAGGTCGCCATGGACGCAGCGCACACCATGGTGACAGACCGCGATTTCGCCGGCTACCGAGGGTCACCGCCACCGATCCGGTGGCCACACGGGCGGCAACTCGCCGTGTCGATCGTGGTCAATGTCGAGGAGGGTGCCGAACTGTCCATCGGCATGGGTGACGAGTCCAACGAATTCATCTATGAGGCCGTCGAGCGCGTCGAGGGCGTGCGGGACCTGTGCATGGAGAGCCATTACGAATATGGCACCCGGGCAGGATGGCCGCGCATCCGCGAATTGCTGCGCCAGTACGGTGTCGCAGCCACGCTCAACGCCAACGGACGGGCGCTGGCGATTTCTCCTTGGCTGGCCCAGGAGGCAGTGTCCGACGGACATGAAGTCTCGTGCCACGGCTGGCGATGGGAGCGGCAGGTATACATGGACGAGACGACCGAGCGGCGCCATATGGTGCAGGCAGTCACGGCCATCGAGGCGGCGGCTGGCGCCCCGCCCGTGGGCTGGCACACCCGGTCGGCGCCGTCGGTGGCCACGCGCCAATTGCTCGTCGAGCATGGAGGTTTCCTCTACGACTCGAACGCCTACAACGACGACCTGCCCTACATGGTCTCCTGTGGTGGCCGCCCGCACGTGGTCCTGCCCTACGCCTTCGACACCAACGACATGCGCTTCTTCAACCACGGAGGCTTCGTCCACGGTGACGACTTCGCGCGTTACTGCATCGATGCCTTCGACCGCCTGTACCGTGAAGGTGCGCAGCAGCCACGGATGCTGTCGATCGGTCTGCACCTGCGCATCATCGGCCGCCCCGCACGCATCGGTGGTCTGGAGCGCTTGCTGGCCCATGTCGCGGGGCATCCTGGAGCCTGGTTTGCGCGCCGCGACGAGATCGCCCATGCCTGGCGCGACGGCCTCGGATTGCCGCGGTGGCAGGCTCGGCCCGTCCCGGAAGGTTTTGCGAAATGACCTCCCGCGACCTCACGGGATACGGCGGGAAGTGGCCGGAGTTCAGCTGGCCCGGAGGTGCCCGGCTGGCGGTTTCGGTCGTTGTCAATTTCGAAGAAGGGGCCGAGCTCCAGGTGGGTGACGGCGACTCGCGCTCGGAAACCATCGGCGAAGTGGTGAGCGTGGTGCCGGCCGGGGTGCGCGACATCGGGCAGGAACAGATCTTCGGATACGGGACACGGGCGGGTTTGTGGCGCGTGCTCGACGCGCTCGACGCACATTCATTGCCAGCGACCTTCTTCTTCTGCGGTCAGGCAGTGAAGCGCTCGCCTGGCCTGGCGCGGGCCGTCACCGATCGAGGTCACGAGCCCGCAGTGCACGGCTGGCGCTGGCGTCCCCATGCAGACTACTCGAATCCCGTCGACGAGGCGGCCGACCTCGACCGGACGATCGAAGCGATCCAGCAGGCCACGGGGGTGGCTCCGCTGGGCTTCTTCTGTCGCGGCAGCGAGAGCCCCTGGACACGCGAGTTGTTGGCCGAGCGGCGCTTCCTCTACACCTCGAACGGTTTCGATGACGACCTGCCGTACTATGACCTGTCGCCGCGAGGTGGGCCCCTGCTGGTGGTGCCCTATGCGCTGGACGCGAACGACATGAAGTTCTTCCACCCCAACGGCTTCGTCCGCTCCAGCGAGATGGTGGACTATGTGCGCGACGCGATCGACGTCCTCGAGGAGGAGGGCAGGCGTGGCATGCCGCGTCTGCTGAACCTGGGCTTTCACCTGCGCATCGTCGGTCGGCCAGGCCGGTTTGCCGCGTTTCGCAACATTCTCGGGATGCTGGCCGACCGACGGGAGCGCTTGTGGATCGCCCCTCGCCAGGCCATCGCGCGAGCGTTCATGGAGGCCGTTCCTCCCACCGCAGCGCTGCGCTGATTCAGCGCGGTCGTTCGAGCTCGCTGCAGAGATCGACTTCGAGGCCACGCCCTTTCCGCCCGACACCCGCCGCGCCCGCGGTGAGCAGAGGAATCACCCTAGATCCGGCAGTTGACCGCTTGTCTCCGCAGGCAAATGTGGACCCCGCTGAAGATTCCGCCCACGGCCTGCTTCACCCCGGGGTTGAGACCGCTGCACACCCGATCGGTGGGCCTCGAAGCCGCAGGCCAGGCTGCGCGGGCTACACAGGGACGACCGAGTGATGGGGCTGCGCGCCTCACCCCGCCGCCGACAGCAACTCCCGCGTGTATTGGTGCGTCGGCGCCGCGAAGAGGGCCTCGACCTCGCCCCGCTCGACGATCTCGCCGCCGCGCATGACGATGACGTGGTGCGCCATCGCGCGGATCACGGCCAGGTCGTGGCTGATGAAGACGTAGGCCAGGCCGTAGCGGCGCTGCAGTTCGGCCAGCAGCGCCAGCACCTGCTGCTGCACCGAGACGTCCAGCGCCGAGGTCGGCTCGTCCAGCACGAGCAAATCGGGTTGCAGCACCAGCACGCGGGCGATGGCGATGCGCTGGCGCTGGCCGCCGCTGAACTCGTGCGGGTAGCGCTGCAGCACCGCGGGCACACCGTGGCGCTCGGACAGGCCCACCTCGTCCAGCACCGCCAGCACACGCTGCTCGCGCTCGGCCGCGCCGAGCTGCGGCGCGTGCAGCGCCAGCCCCTCGCCCACGATCTGGCCGATCGTCATGCGTGGCGACAGTGACGCGAAGGGATCCTGGAAGACGACCTGCATGCGCCGGCGCATCGCGCGCAGCGCGGCGGCCTCGGCGTTGTCGGTGCGCTGCCCGTCCAGCCAGACCTCGCCACCGGCCAGCGGCTGCAAGGCCAGCAGCGCCATCCCGAGCGTCGTCTTGCCCGAGCCCGACTCCCCCACGATGCCCAGCGTCTGTCCGCGGCGCAGCTCCAGCGCCGCGCCGCGCACGGCATGGAAAGCCTCCTTGCGCCAGGCCCCGCGCCGCACCGTGTAGTCCACATCCACCGCGCGCGCCTGCAGCAGCACTGGCGCGTCGGCGTCAGCGGGCTGCACCTCGCGCCGCGGCCGGCTCGCCAGCAGGCGCTGCGTGTACGGGTGCTGCGGCGCGCCGAACACCTCGGCCGTCGGCCCGCACTCCACCAGGTGCCCGCGCTCCATCACGCCCACGCGGTGCGTGAAGCGCCGCACCAGGTTCAGGTCGTGCGTGATGAACAGCAGCGCCATCCCCATCTCGGCCTGCAGTTCGTCCAGCAGCGCCAGGATCTGCGCCTGCACGGTCACGTCCAGCGCGGTGGTCGGCTCGTCGCAGATCAGCAGCCGTGGCCGGCAGGCCAGCGCCATCGCAATCATCGCCCGCTGCCGCTGCCCGCCCGAGAGCTGGTGCGGGTAGGCGTCCACCCGCCGCTGCGCGTCCGCGATCCCCGTGCGCGCCAGCAACTCCACCGCCCGCGCCCGCGCCGCATTCGGCCGCAGCGCCTCGTGCAACTCGAGCATCTCCCCGATCTGGTTGCCCACCGTGTACAGCGGGTTCAGCGCCGTCATCGGCTCCTGGAAGATCATCCCGATCCGCGCCCCGCGCACCCCGCGCATGACCCGCTCACTCGCCGCCGTCAGGTCCTCGCCCTCGAACACCACCTGCCCGCTCGTCGTGGCCGCATCCACCAGCCGCAGCACCGACAAGGCCGTGATCGACTTCCCCGACCCCGACTCCCCCACCAGCGCGAACTTCTCCCCCGCCCCGATCGTGAACGACACCCCGTCGACCACCTTGGCGGGGCCGAAGCTGACAGTGAGGTCGCGGACTTCGAGGAGGGGATTCAAAGCAGCACCCCCACGGTCCGGGGCCTCGATAAAGCAAAGCTCGGCCGCTCTCCGAGCGCCATGCTGTCGGCCAGATCCCGTGGCCGGGGGGGCCTGCGGAGCGAAGTAAAGGAGGAGCATCGGGCGCAGCCCGATGCGGGGGACATGAGCGCAGCGGGCCTCCCCGGCCGCGGGATCCCGCGAGGCGCCGCAGCCGAGGGCATGCGCTGACCCGAAAGTCTCCCGACCAGCGCGAATCCGACAACGCAGGCACGCGCCGACCCATCAACCACCGAACCGGCCCGAAGAAGGAAGAAGTGCGCGCCCCTCACCCTCACCCCTTGCGCGTATCAACCGCATCCCGCAACGCATCCCCGATGAAGGTCAGCACCAGCATCGTCAGCACCAGTAGCACGAAGGTCGGCACGATGATCCACCACGCGTCCAGGTTCGCCTTCCCCTGCCGCAGCAGATCCCCCAGCGACGGCACCGACGGCGGCACCCCCAGCCCCAGGAAATCCAGCGACGTCAGCGCCAGGATCGCCCCGCTCATGCGAAACGGCAGGAAAGTGATCACCGGCGTCAACGAATTCGGCAACACATGCCGCCAGATGATCTGCCCGTTCGACAAGCCCAGCGCCCGCGCCGCCTTCACGTACTCCAGCGAGCGGTTGCGCAGGAACTCCGCGCGCACATAGTCCGACAGCCCCATCCAGCCCCACAGCGACAACAGCACCAGCAACAGCAGCAGCGAAGGCTCGAAGATGGACGCGAAGATGATCAGCAGGTAAAGCTCCGGCACCGCGCCCCAAACCTCGATCAGCCGCTGCAGCGTCAGGTCGATGCGGCCGGCGAAGTAGCCCTGCACCGCGCCCGCCACCACCCCGATCACCGTGCCCACCAGCGTCAGCGCGATCGCGAACCAGATGCTGACGCGAAAGCCGTACAGCAGCTGCGCCGTCATGTCGCGCCCGTTCGCGTCCGTGCCCAGCCAGTTGGCCGCGCTCGGCGGCGCCGGGCTCTGCACCTTCTCGAAATAGTCCACCGAGCGCGACGAATGCGGGTTCAGCGTGCGCAGCGCAAAGTTGCCCGGTTTGCCGAGCTGCGCGTCGATGAAGGGATCCTTCCAGTCCGTGGGCGTCTGGAAGTCGCCGCCCAGCGCCGTCTCCGGCGGGTTGGCCAGCAGCGGCGCCATCCAGCGCCCCTCGTACCGCACCAGCAGCGGCCGGTCGTTGCTCACCAGCTCGGCCAGCGTCGCCACCACCAGCATCACCGCGAACACCCACAGCGAGATCACGCCCAGCCGGTTGCGCCTGAAGCGCGCCCAGGCGCGCTGGTTCGGCGACATGGCTTGCACGGCCATGGTCAGCGCCCCACCGCGCCGAACTGCACGCGCGGGTCCACCACCACGTACAGCAGGTCCGACAGCAGCTTCACCAGCAGGCCGATCAGCGTGAACAGCCACAGCGAGCCCAGCACCACCGGGTAGTCGCGCCGCACGATGCTCTCGTAGGCGAGCAGGCCCAGCCCGTCGAGCGAGAACAGCGTCTCGATCAGCACCGAGCCGGCGAAGAAGGCGCCGACGAAGGCCGCCGGGAAGGCCGTCACCAGCGGAATCAGCGCATTGCGGAAAACATGCTTGTAGAGCACGCGCCGCGGCGACAGGCCCTTGGCGCGCGCCACCAGCACGTACTGCTTGCGGATCTCCTCGACGAAGGTGTTCTTCGTCAGCATCGTCGTCACCGCGAAGCTGCCGATGGTCATGCAGATCAGCGGCAACGTCAGGTGCCACAGGTAGTCGGCCACGCGCGCCGGCCAGGAGAGTTCAGCCCAGTTGTCCGAGACGAGCCCGCGCAGCGGGAACCACTCCACGAAGCTGCCGCCGGCGAACAGCACGATCAGCAGCACCCCGAGCACGAAGCCCGGGATCGCGTAGCCCAGCAGCACCAGCAGTGAGGTCAGCGCGTCGAAGCGCGAGCCCTCGCGCACCGCCTTGGCCACCCCCAGCGGCACCGACACCAGGTAGGACAGCACGAAGGTCCACAACCCGAGGCTGATCGACACCGGCAGCTTCTCCTTGATCAGCGTCCAGACGTCCTTGTTGTGCAGGAAGCTGCGCCCGAGGTCGAAGCGCAGGAAGTTGCCGATCATCTCGACATAGCGCTCGTGCGCCGGCTTGTCGAAGCCGTAGAGCTTCTTCAGCTCGGCGATCTGCTTGGCGTCGCTGTCGCGGCCGGCCTTGTAGCTGATGCCCTCGCCCGCGCCCGCCTTCTCGCTCGTGCGCGCCTCGGCCATCAACTGCTCCACCGGGCCGCCGGGCACGAACTGGATGACGACGAAGGTGATCGTCAGCGCCCCCAGCAGCGTGGGCACCATCAGCAGCAGGCGCTTGAGGATGTAGCCGAGCATCGTCGCGCGGGCGCCCGCCTCAGCGGGCCGCCCCCTCCTTGTGCCACCAGGTCGTCAGCGGCCAGGCCTGCAGGCTGGTGTCGATGTCGAAGTACAGCGGCCGCACCTTGGGCTGGCCGAAGCGGTTCCAGTGGCTGGCGCGCTCGTTGGCGGTCCACAAGTCGGGCAGCTGCCAGTGGTTCCACATCACGACGCGGTCGAGCGCGCGCGCCGCGTCGCGCAGCGCCGGCAGGGTCTGCGCCGCGCCCATGGCCTGGATCAGCGCGTCGACGACGCGGCTCTTCAGGCCGCGGAAGTTGTTGCCCCCGGGCTGGTCGGCCCCGGCGCTGCCCATCGAGGCCGCCAGGCCGGAGGGGTCGGGCAGCGTGAAGTCGCCCCCGGCCATCGCCACGACGTCGAAGTCGTAGCTCTCGAGCCGGCGCCGGTACAGCGCGAAGTCGACGTTGCGGATCTTCAGCGCGATGCCGAGCTTCTCGAGGTTCTTCTCCCACTCGGGGAAGGCGCGCGCCTCGCCGGGCACCAGGTACTCGAAGTCGAAGGCCTGGCCGGCGGCGTTGCGCAGGCGGCCGTCGGGCGCGATCTTCCAGCCCGCGTCGGCCAGCAGCGCGCGCGCCTTCAGCAGGTTGGCGCGCAGGCGCGCCGGGTCGCGCCCCGTGTCCGGCGCGCGGTAGGGCGGGCCGAAGACCTCCGGCGGCAGCTCGGCGCGCCAGGGCTCGAGCAGGCGCAGCTCGCCCGCCGAGGGCAGGCCCTCGGCCGCGAACTCCGAGTTGTTGAACAGGCTGTGCGCGCGCTGGTACAGGCTGTTCTTGTTCAGCGTGTTGAAGTCGTAGGTCCAGACGAGGGCCTCGCGCACGCGCCGGTCCTGGAACAGCGGGCGGCGCAGGTTCAGGATGTAGCACTGCAGGCCCTGGCCGGTGGCGGTGGGGAAGTCATCCTTGACGATCCGACGGTCGTCCCACTTCGGCCCCGCGTGCTGGCGCACCCAGGCGCGGCCGCTGTACTCCTTGAAGAAGTCGAACTCGCCGGCCTTGAAGGCCTCACGCGCCACCGCCTGGTCCTTGTAGTAGCGGTAGACCACGCGCTCGAAGTTGAAGAAGCCCCGCCGCGGCGGCAGGTCGCGCGCCCAGTAGTCGGGGTTGCGCTTGAACTCGATGCGCTTGCCGCTGTCCACCGGGCCGATGGTGTATGGGCCGCTGGTGATCGGGTGCTCGGTCACGATCTCGTCGAAGCGCCGGGGCTTGCCGTCGGCCCCCACGCCCCACTTGCGCGAGAACACCACCAGGCTGCCGATCGTGAACAGCGTGTCGTTGCTGCGGTCCTTGAGCTCGAAGCGCACCGTGCGCTCGTCCACCACCACCGCGCGCTCCACGCCGCCGTAGGCGATGCGGTAGCCGGGGGCGGCGAACTTGCTCGTCAGCTGCTCGAAGCTGTGGCGCACGTCCTCGGCCGTGACCGCGTCGCCGTTCCAGAACCTCGCCTGCGGGTGCAGCCGGAAGGTGATGGACGAGCGGTCGGGCGCCACGAGCAGCGACTCGGCCAGCAGGCCGTACATCGTCGACAACTCGTCGCCGGCGCTGACGGCCAGCGGCTCGAACATGAAGATCATCAGCCCGGCCGGCGACTGGCCGCGGATCGTGAAGGGGTTGAACTTGTCGAAGGTGCTGCGCCGGTCGGGGTTGCGCAGGTAGAGCGTGCCGCGCTTGGGCGCGGCCGGGTCGGCATAGGCGAAGTGGACGTAGTCCGGCGGCAACTTCGGCGGACCGAAGGCGGCATAGCCATGGGTCCAGCGGCCGAGCACGGGCCCGGCCGCATCGGCCGGGACTGCCGACGCAGCACCCGCAGGCGCGGCGGCCGACACAGAAGGCGCGCGCGCCACCGCCCGCGCGGCCGACCACGGCGCGACGCCGGCCGCGCCGGCCGACACGGCTGCACCGATCCAGCGACGCCTGTCCATGACATTGACGCTAACACGGCCGGCTGCGGACCTGCACACGCTCGGACTTCAGGCCGGCCTGCGAAGCACTTGCGCGCCCTCAAGCAGGCGCTGCTGGTGCCCGGCTACCTTGCCGGGTGGCTTGAGCGCGGACGACGCTGACCCGACGGTCGTCGCCTCGCCCCGAAAGGATGGCATGTGCGGGTTGACAGGATTCTTCCAGCCGGGCGGCTTTCAGGCTGAAGAGGGAGCGGCCGTGGCCGAGGCCATGGCCCGGCGCATCGCGCACCGGGGCCCGGACGATGCGGGGGTCTGGGTCGACGCGCCGGCGGGTATCGCCCTGGCGCACCGCCGCCTGTCGATCCTGGATCTCTCGCCGGCGGGCCACCAGCCCATGGTCTCGGCGTCGGGCCGGTACGTGCTGGCCTTCAACGGCGAGCTCTACAACCACGGGGCTTGGCGGTGCGAGCTCGAGGCCGCGGGCGCGCGCTGGCAAGGCGCCTCGGACACCGAGACCCTGCTGGCCGGGATCGAGACCTGGGGGCTGGAGGCCGCGCTGGTGCGCACGGTGGGCATGTTCGCCTTCGCGCTGTGGGACCGCGCCACCGCGAGCCTGACGCTGGCGCGCGACCGCCTGGGCGAGAAGCCGCTGTACTACGGCTGGCAGCGCGGGACCCTGCTCTTCGGCTCGGAGCTGAGGGCCTTGCGTGCCCACCCGGCCTTCCAGGCGCCGGTCGACCGCGGGGCGCTCGCGCTGCTGCTGCGCTTCGGGGCGATACCGGCGCCCTGCTCGATCCATGAGGGCGTGCACAAGCTGCTGCCGGGAGCCTGGGTCACCCTCAGCGCCCGCACGCCCGAGGCCGCGCCGCGCCGCTGGTGGGACCTGCGCCAGGTGATCGAGACCGGCCGGGCCCAGCCCTTCACCGGCACGCCCGACGAAGCGGTCGACACGCTGGAGCGCCTGCTCGGCGATTCGGTGGCGCAGCAGATGGTGGCCGACGTTCCGCTCGGCGCCTTCCTGTCGGGCGGGGTGGACTCGTCGACCATCGTGTCTCTGATGCAGGCCCGCTCGAGCCGGCCCGTGCGCACCTTCACGATCGGCTTCGACGACGCGGCGCACGACGAGTCCCAGCACGCGCGCGCCGTGGCCCGGCACCTGGGCACCGCGCACACCGAGTTGCGGCTGTCGGCGCGCGAGGCGCTGGACGTCATTCCGTCCCTGCCGGCGCACTACTGCGAGCCCCTGGCGGACCCCTCGGCCGTGCCGACGCTGCTGGTCAGCCGCCTGGCGCGCTCGCAAGTCACCGTCTCGTTGTCCGGCGACGCGGGCGACGAACTCTTTGGCGGCTACCGCCGCTACCTCTCGGCCCGCGCGTTGTGGCGGCCGTGGGCGCGGATGTCACCGGCCGCGCGCGCCGCCGGCGCCGGCATGCTGCGGCACATGCAACCCGAGGCCTGGGGGGGGCTGGCGATGGCGCTGCCGCCGGGATGGCGGGCGCCGGCACGGGCCCTGCCGGCCCTGGGCGACCGGCTGCACAAGGCTGCGGGCGTCTTCGAGGCCGCCGACTCGGCCGACTTCTACCGCCGCGTGATGAGCCAGTGGCCCGATCCGGCCGCCCTGGTGGCGGGCGCGGTCGAACCCGCCACCCTGCCGGGGGATGCGCACTGGCCGCCGCCCTGGCAGCGGCAAAGCGACGGCTTCGTGCAGCAGATGATGGCCACCGACCTGCTGGCCTACCTGCCGGACCATGTGCTGGCCAAGGTGGACCGCGCGGCGATGTCCGCCGGCCTGGAAACCCGCGTACCCCTGCTCAGCCCGGCGGTCGTGGAGTTCGCCTGGAGCCTGCCGCTGCACTACAAGCTGCGCGGCGGGACGGGCAAATGGGTGCTGCGCCGGGTGCTGTCACGCCATGTGCCCGAGGCGCTGTTCGAGCGCCCCAAGCAGGGCTTCGGCGTGCCGCTGGGCTCCTGGCTGCGAGGCCCGCTGCGGCCCTGGGCGCAGGCCCTGCTCGAGCCTGCGCGCCTGGCGCGCGAGGGCTACCTCGACCGGGCGGCAATCGGGCGCAAGTGGTCCGAGCACCTGTCCGGTCGTCACGACTGGGGTTTCCCCCTGTGGAACGTGCTGATGTTCCAGGCCTGGCTCGAGCAGCACGGCCCGGCCACCCCGCGCGCGAGCGCCTGAATCCCGCAGAGGCCACCGACACCGTGCAGGTCCTGCTGGCGAACAAGTTCCTCTTCGAGAAGGGCGGGGCCGAAAAGTCCCTGTTCGAGACCGCCCGGCTGCTGCAGGCGCACGGCCACGGTACGCGCTTCTTCGCGATGCAGCACGCGCGCAACCTGCCCTGCGCCGATGCCCGGCACTTCGTCTCGGAGGTCGACTACGAGGACGGCAGCCTGCGCATGCGGCTGAAGGCCGGCGCGCGCATGCTCTATTCGCTGGAGGCCGCGCGCAAGCTCGCCGGCCTGCTGGACGACGCCCGCATCGACATCGCCCACCTGAACAACATCTACCACCAGCTCTCGCCGTCCATCCTGCGCACGCTGCACCGGCGCGGCGTGCCGATGGTGATGAGCCTGCGCGACTACAAGGTCGTGTGCGGCTCCTACCAGATGCTGGCGGACGACCGCCCGTGCGAGGCCTGCCGCGCAGGCCGCCACCTGCAGGCCACACTCAAGCGCTGCGTGAAGGAGTCGCTGGCGGCCAGCGTGCTGACCACGGTCGAGATGACGCTGCACCACCGCATCCTGGACCTGTACGGCCTGGTCGACCTCTTCATCTCTCCCAGCGCCTTCCTGAAGGACAAGGTCCGCGAGATGGGCTTCCCCGGGGAGGTGGTCCACCTGCCCAACTTCGTCGGCGGGCTGGCCCAGGTGGCCCCGCAGTACGGCAGCACCCGGCCCCGCCTCGTCTACAGCGGCAGGCTCGGGCGCGAGAAGGGCCTGGCGACCCTGCTGCGGGCGGTGAAGGGGCTGCCGCTGAATCTGGAGATCATCGGCGAAGGGCCGATGCGCAAGCCGCTGGAGGCCCTGGCAAGCCTGGAATCGATCGCCAACGTGGTGTTCACCGGTTACCTCTCGGGCGACGCGCTGCAGGACCACGTGCGCGCCGCCACCGCCGTCGTCGTGCCCTCGCAGTGGTACGAGAACAACCCACGCTCGGTGATCGAGGCCTTCGCCCTGGGCAAGCCCGTGATCGGTGCCCGCATCGGCGGCATCCCGGAGTTGGTGCGCGACGGCGACACCGGCCTGACCTTCCCACCCGGCGACGTACAGGCGCTGCGCGGCTGCATCGACGAGCTGCTGGCGCAGCCGGCCCGGGCCGTCGAGATGGGCCGGCGCGGCCGCCACCTCGTCGAGACCGAGCTGAGCCCCGAGCGCCACTACGCCGGGCTCATGCAGGTCTACGAACGCGCGATCGCCGGCCACCGGCCGCGCGCGGGTGGCCTCCTCTCCTCGGTGATGAATGGCATGGCAAAAGGGAACGAGACGCGATGAAGCTGACGATGATCGGGACGGGTTATGTGGGGCTGGTCACAGGCGCCTGCCTGGCCGACGTGGGCAACGAGGTGCTGTGCCTGGACCTGGACGGCGACAAGATCGCGCGCCTGCAGGCCGGCGAGATGCCCCTGCACGAGCCCGGGCTGCAGGAGGTGGTGCGCCGCAACGTGGCGACGCGGCGCCTGGCCTTCACCACCGACCCCGCGCTCGCCGCGGGCCACGGCGAGGCGCAGTTCATCGCCGTGGGCACGCCCCCCGGCGACGACGGCTCGGCCGACGTCGGGCACGTGCTCGCGGCCGCACGCGGCATCGGCCGGCACATGGACGGGCGCAGGCTCGTGGTCACCAAGAGCACGGTGCCGGTGGGCACCGCCGAGCGCGTGCGCCAGGCCGTGGCACAGGAGCTCGCCACGCGTGGCGCGGGCCACGCCTTCAGCGTCGTCTCCAACCCCGAGTTCCTGAAGGAGGGCGCGGCCGTCGACGACTTCATGCGGCCCGAGCGCATCGTGGTGGGCGCCGACGACGAGCACGCCGCCCGTCTGATGCGCGAGATCTACGCGCCCTTCAACCGCAGCCGCGACCGGTTGCTGATGATGGACGTGCGCAGCGCCGAGCTGACCAAGTACGCCGCCAACGCCATGCTCGCCACGCGCATCAGCTTCATGAACGAGATGGCCAACCTCGCCGAGGCGCTGGGCGCGGACATCGAGTCGGTGCGCCAGGGCATCGGCTCGGACTCGCGCATCGGCCACCAGTTCCTGTACCCGGGCTGCGGCTACGGCGGATCGTGCTTCCCCAAGGACGTCAAGGCACTGATCCGCACCGCACGTCAGGACGCGGGGCTGGAGTTGCGCGTGCTCGATGCCGTGGAGTCGGTCAACGCGACGCAGCGGCAGGTGCTGGTGCGCAAGGTGCGCCAACGCTTCGGCCCCGACCTGCGGGGCCGGCACTTCGGGCTCTGGGGGCTGGCCTTCAAGCCCGACACCGACGACATGCGCGAGGCACCCAGCCGCGACGTGCTGCAGGGGCTGCTCGGGGCCGGCGCGACGGTGCGCGCCTACGATCCCTGCGCCATGCGCGAAGCGCAGCGCGCACTGGGCGGTGCCGCCGGGCTGAGCTACGCCAGCGACCCGATGGACGCGCTCGGCGGCGCCGACGCCCTGCTGATCGCCACCGAGTGGAAGCAATTCCGCAGCCCCGACTTCGACGCCATCGCTGCGGCGCTGAAGCAGCCGGTGATCTTCGACGGGCGCAACCTCTACCCGCCGCGGCTGCTGCGCGAGCGCGGCTTCGAGTACCACTGCATCGGACGCCCCGTGCCACCACGGCACGCGCCGCCGCCGCCGAGCCGCACCAGCGCCTACCAGGGCAGCTGCGTGCCGTCGTAGGCGAGGAAGCTGCCGCTGTCGGCCGGCTGCAGGCCGTCGAGCACCTGCAGCATCCGCGCCGCGGCCAGCGCCGGCTCGACGCCGATCTCGTCGCCCCGGAAGGGCCGCGACAGCGCCGAGCGCACCGTGCCCGGGTGCAGCGCCGCCAGCACGGTGCGCGGCTGGGTGCGGGCGAGCTCGATCGCAGCCGTGCGCACCATCATGTTCAGCGCCGCCTTCGACGCCCGGTAGGCGTACCAGCCGCCCAGGCGGTTGTCGCCGATGCTGCCGACCTTGGCAGACACCAGGCCCACGAGCGCGCGCTCGCGCGCCAGCAGCGGCGCGACGTGCCGCAGCAGCAGCGCCGGGCCGAAGACATTGACCTGGAACACCCGCTGCAGCGCGTCGAAGGACAGGTCGGCCAGGCGCTTCTCGGGCGTCAGGCCCGGGCCGTGCAGCAGGCCGGTGGCGACGATGAGCAGGTGCCAGGGGCCTTGCGACGCCAGGCGCGCCGCGGCGGCGGCGATACCCGCCTCGTCGGCCAGGTCCAGGGCCGGGTCGGTGCGGCGCGACAGGGGCACCACCAGCGCGCAGCGCGGGTCGGCGCGCAGGTGGTCGGCGAAGGCGGCACCGATCGCGCCCGAGGCGCCGACGACCAGGGCGCGGTAGTCGGGCGGCAGCGAGGCCATGGCCACCGGGGACGCGGTCGCTGCAAGCAGGCCGGGGGCGGTGGCCCCCGGTGGTGAAGAGGGCTCGCTCACGGGTTCTCGGCGCGGGCTGGCGACGCGGCCTCGGTGGCCTGGCCCTGCCGCAGGCGCCGCCCCTCGGGCACGAACAGGTGCGCCTGCGCCGGATCGAAGCGCAGCCCTACCCGGTCACCCACGGCGGCGCCGGCGTCACCGTCGGCCCGCGCGATCAGGTGCAAGCGCCCGACCTGGACATGCAGGTAGGTCTCGCTGCCCAGACGCTCGGCCACCGTCACCTGGCCGGCCAGATGCCCGTCCTGCGAGCGCACCACCCGCAGGTGCTCGGGCCGGATGCCGAAGACCAGCGGCGTGCCCGCGGCGGGCGCCTCGGCGCAGGGCAGCTCGAGCCGCCCGGCGTCGGGCAGCTCCACCGTGACCGCGTCGGTCGTCGACGCCGCCACGCGGACGTCCAGCAGATTCATCTTCGGCGAGCCGATGAAGCTGGCGACGAACTGGTTCGCCGGCTGCGCATACAGCTCCAGCGGCCGGCCCACCTGCTCGATGCGGCCGGCGCGCAGCACGACGATCTTGTCGGCCAGCGTCATCGCCTCCACCTGGTCGTGCGTGACGTAGACCACCGTCGTGTCGAGCTGGGCCTTGATGCGCGCCAGCTCCACGCGCATCTCCACGCGCAGCGCGGCATCCAGGTTCGACAAGGGCTCGTCGAAGAGGAACATGCGCGGCGCGCGGACGATCGCCCGGCCGATGGCCACGCGCTGGCGCTGGCCGCCGGAGAGCTCCTTCGGCCGGCGCTGCAGCAGGTGTTCGATCTGCAGCGTGCGCGCCGCCGTCAGCACCTTGGCGTCGATCTCGGCGCGCGGCGCCTTGGCGATCTTCAGGCCGAAGCCCATGTTCTCGGCCACGCTCATGTGCGGGTAGAGCGCGTAGGACTGGAACACCATCGCGATGCCGCGCCGCGCCGGCTGCACGTCGGTCACGTCGTCGTCGTCGAACAGGATGGTGCCGCCGCTGCACTCCTCCAGGCCGGCGATCATGCGCAGCAGCGTGGACTTGCCGCAGCCCGACGGGCCGACGAAGACGCAGAACTCGCCGTGCCCGACCTCCAGGTCGAGGCCGTGGATCACCGTGGTGGTATCGAACTGCTTGCGGACCTGCCGCATCCGGAGCCTGGCCATGTCGTGCTCTTCAATCGGGCAGGGAAATCGGTCGGCGCCCCCACCAGCCCCGGATCTTGGGGGAGACGAGGGCCGAGGGCGCCACGCTCGTCAGCCCGCCGTCGACGGGCAGGTCGATGCCCGACACGAAGGCGGCCTCGTCGGAGGCCAGATACACCGCCGCATGTGCGACGTCGTCGGGCACGCCTGCGCGCCCGACCGGGTAGGCCTCGGCGTCGAGCCGCAGATCGGCCGGGCTGCGACCGGCCAGCGTGCGGGCGTTGAGGATCAGGCCGGGCGAGATGGCATTGCAGCGGATCCCGTGCGGCCCGTACTCGACCGCCAGCTGCTTGGTCAGGGCGTGGATGCCGCCCTTGGCCGCGGTGTACGCGGGCAGCTTGGGGTTGGCGACGATCTGGTTGACCGAGCACATGTTGACGATGCTGCCCGCGCGCGCGGCCATCATGTGCGGCAGCACGGCTCGGCAGGCGCGGAAGACCGAGGACAGCGCGGAGTCGATCGTCGACTCCCAGTCGTCGTCGCTGCACAGGTGGGCCGCATGCTCGGTGTAGGCCACGGCGTTGTTGACGAGGATGTCGATGCGCCCGTGGCTCGCGGCCACGTCGTCGATGGCGCGCCGCAAGCCGGGCTTGTCGGTGACGTCGACGGCGCGCACCGTCTGCCCCGGCAGCTGCTGTGCCAGGGCGGCCAGGCCGCCGGCATCGCGCTCGAAGGCGACGACGCGCGCGCCCTGTTCGGCGAAGCGCAGCGCGATCGCCAGGCCGATGCCCTGGCCCGCGCCGGTGACGATGGCGACCTTGTCCTGCAACCGGCTCATTCGATCACTCTCCGCGCTGCGCGCTCACTGGAACCCTGCGCGCTGCGCGCTCCGGGATGAGCGCTTGGGAGCGGCCCGGCGCGCTCCGGGATGAGCGCTTGGGAGCGGCCCGGCGCGCTCACTGGAATCCTCCGCGCTGCGCGCTCCGGGATGAGCGCTTGGGAGCGGCCCGGCGCGCTCATGACTTCACCGCCCCGGCCGTGAGGCCCTGGATGAAGAAGCGCTGCAGGAACGCGAAGCCGATGACCACCGGCAGCGACGTGACGATGGAGGCGGCCATGGCGCCGCCCCAGTCGTTGCGGCTCTCGCCCATGTAGTTCAGCAGCAGGCCCGGACCCACGGTGCGCAGCTGCGGCTCCGTGATCAGGGTCAGCGAGAACAGCAGGTCGTTCCAGGCCCACATGAAGGAGTACAGCCCCACGGTGATGAGCGCCGGCATCGCCAGCGGCAGCACGATGCGGTGCAGGATGTACCACTCGCCGGCGCCGTCGGCGCGCGCGGCCTCGATGATCTCCGTGGGGATGTTGACGAAGTAGCTGTAGAGCATGTAGGTCCCGCTCGGCAGGGCCAGGATGATGTAGGCCACGATGAGGCCGATGCGCGTGTTCAGCAAGCCCGCCCACTGCAGCAGCGGGTACAGACTGATCAGCATCATCGCGAACGGGAACATCTGCGCCGACAGCATCAGGAACATCAGCGGCTTGCGGGCGCGGTAGCGGAACTTGGCGAAGCTGTAGGCGGCATAGGTGGCCAGCACCACCGTGAGGAGCGCGCCGCCGCCCGCGGTGATGAGGCTGTTGCGCAGCTGGTCCACGATCTCGCCACGGCCGAACAGCGTCACGTAGTTGGCGAGGGTGGGGTCCCGCGGCCACGGCGTCGGGAAGCGGACGAAGACCTCGCCCTCGGGCTTGATGGAGGTGATCGCCATCCACAGCAGGGGCAGGAACAGGAAGGCGCCAACGAGGCAGAAGGCCAGCACGAACAGCGCGCGGGCGCGCCAGGTCAGGAGCTTCAGCATCGCGGCCTTGTCATGCGCGTGGTGCGGGCTTCGAGACGTTCACGGTCAAGCCTCGCGCCTGAAGAGGATGCGCAGGTAGAAGACCGTGGGCACGGCGATCGTGAAGAACCACAGCACCCCGACCGCGCAGGCCGTCCCGACGTCCCAGTTCTGGAACGCCTGCTTGTAGACCTCCACCGACAGCATCGTCGTCGCCTTGATCGGCCCGCCCTGCGTCAAGGCGTAGATCACGTCGAAGGCCTGCAGGTTGCCCATCGCGCCCAGGATGGTGACGACGATCATCGTCGGCGCCAGGTGCGGCAGCACGACGTGCCGCATCACGCCGTAGTTCTCGCAGCCGTCCACGCGCGCGGCGTCGACCTGGTCCTGCGAGACCCCCTGCAGCCCGGCAAGGAAGAAGGCCATGAACAGGGGCACGGACAGCCAGGCCTTGGTGACGATGACCGCCGCCATCGCGCCGCGCTCCTCGGCCAGCCAGGCCACGGGCTCGCTCGTCACCCCGAGCGTCATCAGCAGCGCGTTGAGCACGCCGTACTGGCCGTTGAAGATCCAGGCCGCGAGGAAGGCCGTCACCGTCGTCGGCAGCACCCACGGCAGCAGCGAGGCCGCGCGGACGAAGCCGCGGCCGCGGAAGCGCTGGTTCAGCATGACCGCCCACATCAGCCCCAGTACGAAGGTCAGGCCGGTGGTCAGCACGACGAAGACCAGGGTGTTCGTCCACACCGTCCCCATGCCCGGGTCGGCAAGCAGGCGCCGGAAGTTGGCCAGCCCGACGAAGGCCGGCTGGTCCATGTCGATCGTGTACCGGTACAGCGACAGGCGCAGCGACTGCAGGAACGGGAACAGGATCACGAGCACGAAGGCGAGCAGCGCCGGCACCAGCATGAGAAAGCCGGTGCGGCGCTCCTGCGCCTTCAAGCCGCTGGCGCCCGCCGCGCGCATCGACATGGTGTTCGCGACGGTCGGCGCTCAGGACTTCGGCAGTTCCGCCATCTTGGCTTCCAGGCGCTTGGCCATGCTCTCGATGGCGGCCCGCGCCGTCTTCTGCCCCAGCAGCGCGCCCTGGACCTCCTCGCCGACGATGGTCGTCAGGTCGGCGGAATTGGTCCACTGCGAGATCTCGTCGCGCTCGGCCGTGTGAGCGGCCCGGGTCCAGGCCGTCACGTAGGGGTCGCTCCCGAGCTGGGCGAGCGCCGTCTGCGTGACCGGGAACAGACCCTGGTCCTTGAAGTAGGCGAGCTGGTTCGCGTCGTTCAGCGCCAGGAAGGCGGCCAGCCGCGCCTGGGAGGACTGCGCGTTCGGGCGCGCGCCCTGCGGGAACATGGTCAGCAGGTGGCCCCAGGCGAAGGACTGCGGCTTGTCGCCGGCCTTCAGCACCGGCGTCGCCATCGCCCAGACGAAGGGGTCGAACTCCGCGCCCTTGCCGGAGTTGTTGCGCGCGAAGCCGCGCGCCAGCGGCGCGTCGTGGTAATAGCCCGTCTGGTGCTGGGCGTACATGCGGCGCGCGTCGGGCCGGTCGATGTCCTTGGCTGCGAGCCCGTCCTTGACCAGGCCGGCCAGGAATTCCAGCGCGCGCACGCCCGCAGGGCTGTTGACCAGGACCTTGCCGCCGTCGTCGAAGAGCTGCCCGCCGAAGGTCCACAGCCAGACCTGGAAATCCGGGCTCAGCGAGTTGTTGTTCTTGGTCGTCATCGCATAGGGCACGACCTGGGGCTGCGTGCGCTTGATGGCCTTCAGCGACTCGACGAAGGCGTCGATCGTCGTCGGCGGGGCGCTCACGCCTGCATCCCGCAGCACCTTGGCGTTGGCGACCATGCCGATCGAGGCGGCCGTCCAGGGCAGGCCCAGCTGCCGGCCCCGGAACTCGCCGAGCTTGAGCGTTCCCGGGTTGATCAGCTTGGCGAGCTGCTCCTTGCCGAAGACCTCGTTGAGGTCCTGCATCTTGCCGGTGGCCGCGAACTGGGGCAGCCAACGCTCGGCCAGCTGCACCACGTCCAGCGGCTGGCCGGAACGCAGGCGCAGCAGGATGTTCTGCTGCATCTGGCCCCAGGGGAAGCCGACGACCTCCAGCTTGGTGTCGGCCTGGGCCTTGCGGAAGTCGTCGAACATCCGCGTCAGGATGGGCTTGCTGGCCGCTTCGTCATGAGACCAGCCGACATACGTCAGGGGCCGGGCCTGCGCCCGGGCCGCGAAAGGGGGCGTCAGCACGGCGCCGGCCAGCGCCGAGGCGGTGAACTGTCTGCGATTCAGCATGGCGAGGTCTCCTGGATGTGAGTTCCGTTCAACGGAACAACGTGAGTCAGGCCGATTGTTATCGAGGACGCCGTCTTGATGATCGGTACAAACCCTGGCAGCAGGACCGGCAAGCTCGATCACCCTCCCGATCGCAGGGTCGAGGAATTTCATTGGCTGGAACAGCGGTGAGTCGCCTATGCCATGGCGGCCGGTTAGAGTTCCGCGCATGGAGTCCAAACTGTCCCGGACCTCGCCTGCCGCCGCACGCGCCGCTGCGCCCGCGCGCGACGACGCCGAACCGCCCTCCGGACTGGGGGTGCTGGAAAAGGCCATGAGCGTGCTGAACATCGTGTCGGCCGCGCCCGCGCCCATGACCTTTACCGAGCTCCTGCGGGCCGGCAGCCTGCCGAAGGCCACCCTGCACCGCATCCTCGCCACGCTGACACGCGAGGGTCTGCTGCGCCACGACCCCGCGAGCCGCACCTACCGGCTCGGGCTGCGCCTGCTCGAGCTCGCGCACGAGGTCTGGAGCGATTTCGACCTGCGCTTGGCGGCGCAGGACGAGCTGGTGCGGCTGCAGGCCGAGGTCGGCGCCGACGTGCAGCTCGCGGTGCTGGACGGGGACAGCGTGGTGGTGATCGCCTCCCAGGAAGCCGGGCCGCTGCAGCGCCGCAACTCGCTGGTGGGCGCGCGCTGGCCGCTGCACGCCAGTGCCGCCGGCAAGGTGATCGCCGCCTACATGGATCCCGCGCGCCTGGACACGCTGCTGGCGCGGCTTGCGCTGCCCGCGCTGACCGAGCGGACCCTGGACTCCGTGGAGGCGCTGCGCAGCGAGCTCGTGCTCAGCCGCGGCCGCGGCTACGCGCTCGAATGCCGCGAACGCGACGACACCCGGGTGTCCGTGGCGGCGCCAGTCCTCGACATCCAGGGTCAGCCCATCGGCGCGGTCAGCATCAGCGGCGCGCACGCCGAGCTCGCGCTGTCGCGCCTGCACGGCCTGTCCTCGACCCTGATCGGGGCGGCACGCACGATCTCGCACAACGCCGGAGGCCAGGTCATGTCCATCCAACCCCGGGAACAGCCACCGCAGGAGCAGCACTACGACGTGCAGTGCGTGACGCCGGCGCGCTCGCTGTTGGGCGAGGGCCCGGTCTGGTCGCCGCGCGACAGTGCCCTGTACTGGGTCGACATCCTCGCGCCAGCGGTGCACCGCCACGACGCCGGCGCCGGCCAGGACCAGGAGGTCAAGCTCGGCACCATGGTCAGCGTGGTCATCCCCAAGGCTACCGGCGGCCTGCTCGTGGCCACGCCCGCCGGCCTGATGACGCTGGACATGGGCAGCAAGTCGCTGAGCCCGCTGTGCCACCCGGAGGCCGAGCGCCCCGGCAACCGCTACAACGACGGCAAGTGCGACCGCATGGGCCGGCTGTGGATCGGCACCCTGGACATCGGCACGGCCGCGAACCGCGGCAGCCTCTTCCGCGTCGAGGCCGACGGCAGCTGGAAGCGCATGGACACCGGCTTCACGGTCGCCAACGGGCTGGGATGGAGCCCGGACAACACGGTGATGTACTTCACCGACACCCACCGGCGCACGATCTACGCCTACGACTTCGACCTGCTGACGGGCGCGATCGCGAACCGTCGGCCCTTCATCACGCTCGACCCCGGCGACGGCACGCCCGACGGCCTGACGGTGGACGAGGAGGGCTGCCTGTGGGTGGCGATCTGGGACGCCTGGCGGGTCTCGCGCTACTCGCCGCAGGGCCGCGAGCTGCTGCGCATCCGCATGCCCGTGCCGCGGCCGACGAGCTGCTGCTTCGGCGGCCCGAACCTGGACACCCTGTACGTCACGAGCGCCGCCGTGCGGCTGAGCGAGCACGCGCTGGCCGCCGCGCCGCTGTCGGGAGCGCTGTTCGCCATCCGCGTGCCCGGCGTGCGCGGCCTGCCCGAGACCTCCTTCGCCGGCTGAGCGCGGCCGCCGCGCGCCCGCAGGCCGGCATGCGCGTGGGGCTCAGAGCAGGGCCTGGCCCGCCGTCATGCCGTCGTCGGCGTCCCCGTCGGGGGTCGCTCGCGCCAGGGCCATCCAGGTGCCGAGCCCGGGCCGGTGCGCGCGCCGGGGTGCTGCGCGCAGCAGCCGCAGCGGCGCGGCACCGGCATCGGCCGCCTCGGCAGGTGCCCCCTCGCCCGACATCGGCGCGACGAGCACGCCGAACTCCGGCGGGATCTCCGCCGCATCAGCGATACCCTCGCGCAGCACGTACCAGCACTGGCTGGACAGCGCGACGTAGGCCGCGCGCTTGTCGGCGTGGCGCAAATCCGACAGCAGGTCGGCGCGCGAGACCTTGATCTCGTGCACCACGGGCTCGACCGCGTCCTCGCGCGTGGTGTGGCGGATCGAGTAGACGTCCGGACGCGCGAGGGCCCAGCGCCGCGCCGCGGCTGCGGCTGCGGCTGCGGCTGGCGCAGCTTCGAGCAAGGGGGCGGTCGCCGGCCCGGGCGCTGCCGGATCGGCCGGCGCATCGAGCCCGGCCCGCAGCGTGAGGCCGCGCCAGACGATGCGGCCGGCGCGGCGCATCTCCAGCGCCACACGCGCCACCAGCGCCTCGTGCGCGCCGAGGGCGCGGCGGTTCGCCTCGACCGCGCCGGCCAGGGCGC
Organism: uncultured beta proteobacterium; assembly: GCA_903876715.1. Lineage (GTDB taxonomy): Bacteria > Pseudomonadota > Gammaproteobacteria > Burkholderiales > Burkholderiaceae_C > Rubrivivax. The sequence goes on along the minus strand of CAIRBF010000240.1, from coordinate 6,742 downwards.
GCACGCCGGCGTCGCTCAGGCGCAGCGTCTCGCGGCCCTGGACGTCGAGCCGCCGCTCCAGCAGGCCTGCGGAGAGCAGCTCGGCCTCCAGCACGTCTTGGCAGGGCCAGCCGGCCGAGCGCCAGACTTCGCGCAGGCGGCGCCGCCAACGCGCCGGCAGCGGGACGGCAGCGCCGTGGCCTGGAGGTGGAAGAACCGACACAAGCGCAAGCGTAGCGCCGCGCCGAGGCTGGGCGCGCTCACACCCGGACCCGCACGCAAGCCTGGGCCGCCCCGCACGCTGAACCGCCGCTCCCAGCGCCCAGCGCGCCGGCCTGTGGCAACGCTGCGCCTCGGGGCCTTGCGCAAGCGATGATGCAGGCCCTGCTGCGATCCCGCCCGAACTCACCCGCCTGACCATGAAAGCTGCCTTCTACACCCGCACCGGCGCCGCGCGCGAGGTGCTCCAGATCGCCGACCTGCCCGAGCCCGAGCCGGGCCCCGGCGAGGTCAAGGTCCGCCTGCACTGGTCCGGGGTGAACCCCTCGGACGTCAAGACGCGCGCGAACCTGCGCGGCCGCGGCATGCCCTACCCGCGAGTGATCCCGCACAGCGACGGCGCCGGCGTCATCGAAGCCGTGGGCGCCGGGGTGCCAACATCACGCGTCGGCCGGCGCGTGTGGATCTGGAACGGCGCCTGGGGCCGCGCCGACGGCACGGCCGCCGAGTGCATCGCGCTGCCCTCGGCCCAGGCGGTGGACCTGCCCGAGGGCGTGCCGCTGGAGGCCGGTGCCTGCTTCGGCATCCCGGCACTGACCGCGCTGCACGCGGTGCGCGGCTACGGCGGCGTGGCGGGTCAGCGCGTGCTGGTGGCCGGGGGCGCCGGCGCGGTGGGCCACTACGCGGTGCAGTTCGCGCACCTGCTGGGCGCGCGCCAGGTGATCGCCAGCGTGAGTTCGCCGGACAAGGCGGCGATCGCGCGCGCAGCCGGTGCGCACGCGACCGTCGACTACCGCACGCAGCCCCTGGCGGCGCGCGTGGCCGAGCTCACCCGGGGCGAGGGCGTGGACCGCGTGATCGAGGTCGATGCCGCGGCCAATGGCGCGACAGACGCCGAGATGCTGCGGCCCGGCGGCAGCGCCGTCGTCTACGGCAGCGGCCGGCCCGCCGTCGAACTGTCCTTCCACGCCCAGATCGTGAAGAACCTGTCGTGGCACTTCTTCATCGTCTACAACCTGGCGCCGGCCGACCGTGCCGCCGCCGAGGCGGTGCTGCGCGGCCTGTTGGACGACAGCCTGCTGCAGCACCAGATCGCGCACCGCGTCCCCCTGGCGGACATCGTCGAGGCCCACGAGGCGGTGGAGTCGGGGCGGCTCGTCGGCAACCTCGTCGTGCAGCTGCCTGCTGCGCAGGCGGGCTGAACACGCCCTGGCGGCGGTTGCGGCGGATGCCGGCTCGGTCGGGCACGCAGCGGGCTCCCCCTCGAGGCTCAGCCGGCCGCGGCAAGCCGCGCCAGCCAGAGAGGCCCTTTGCGCGCGGACGTCAGCGCTCAACGACCGGATCTAGGATGATGGCGCCATGAACACCCCGACCTCGCCCCCGCCCGTCGTCACCGCCCTGCCCGAGGTGCACCGCCCGCGCAGCGTCGAGCGCCTTGTCGCCGGCCAGCCCACCAGCGACGGCGCCGGCGTCAAGCTCGTGCGCGTGCTCACGAACACGCTGCAACGCCGGCTCGACCCGTTCCTGATGCTCGACGCCTTCGGCAGCGACCGGCCGGGCGACTACATCGCCGGCTTTCCCGACCACCCGCACCGCGGCTTCGAGACCGTGACCTACATGCTCGAAGGCCGCATGCGCCACCGCGACTCGGCGGGCAACGAGGGTCTGCTCAGCGGCGGCGGCGTGCAGTGGATGACCGCCGGCCGCGGCGTCATCCACAGCGAGATGCCCGAGCAGGAGGAAGGCCGCATGGAGGGCTTCCAGCTCTGGCTCAACCTGCCGGCGCGCGACAAGATGTGCGCGCCGTGGTACCGCGACATCCCGGCCGGCGAGATCCCCGAGGCCCGCGCCCCGGGCGTGACGGTGCGCGTGATCGCCGGCCAGGCGCTGGGCGTGGCCGGCGCGATGCAGCGTGCGGGCACCGCCCCGACCTACCTCGACCTCCATCTCGAGCCCGGGGCCGCCTTCGCCCAGACCCTGCCGGCGACGCACAACGCCTTCGTCTACGTCTACCGCGGCGCGCTGGCGGTGGCCGCCACCGAGGTGCCGCGCCAGCGCATGGCGCTGCTGGCGAACACGGCGGGCAGCGACGGCGTCGCAATGCAGGCCGGGCCCGAAGGCGCAAAGGCGATCCTCGTGGCCGGGCAGCCGCTGAACGAGCCCATCGCGCAGTACGGCCCCTTCGTGATGAACACGAACGACGAGATCTACCAGGCGGTCGAGGACTACCGGGCAGGGCGCCTGGCCTGAGGCGCTGAGAGGCCAGGCCTCCACGGCAAGGCCGCGCCCGATCGCCCGCGGGTGGCTCTGGCGGGACGCTCAGAACCGCCGGCCAAGGCCAGCCGTGACCGCCCAGGGCCGGAAATGCGCGTCGATCCGGCCTGCAGTGGCGCCTTCGCCGCTCATGCGCAGGCGGGGGCTGTGCAGCCAGCGCACGCCGGCGTCGACGAACCAGCGCTTGTCCAGGTCGTAGCGGGCGCCGGCCAGCAGCTGCCAGCCCGAGCCCGAGGTCGAGAACGACTGCCCGGGCTGGCCCGGCGGCTCGAAGTCGATGTCCACCTCGGTCAGCCGCACCCAGCCCAGGCCCAGGTAGGTGCGCACCGACGGCCGGCCGACGAGGTCGAACTCGCGCAGCACGTTCAGGGCCAGCGAGGTGGCCGCGTGGTTGCCCTTGCCCGCCGGGCCGGGGCTGCTGAACGGCGCCCGGTCCATCCCGGTCGACTGGTAGGTGAACTCGCCTTCGACGCGCCAGCCGGCGCCAAAGTCCCGGCCGATGGCAGCGCCGCTGAGCAGGCCCGGGCCGTAGCGCAGGCTGCCGTCCGCCACGCTACCGCCGCCGCTGAAGGACAGGGTCTGCGACGCCTGCGTGGCGGCGCCCAGCCGGGCGGTGAGGTACCAGGCGCCGTCCTCGGCCTGGGTGGGGAGGGCGGCCAGCAGGGCTGCCGCGGCCATCAGCGTTGACTTGAGGTGCATGGTGAAACAGGAGGAGGTTGAACGACAGGAAGAGCATCGCCGCCCCGGCCGGCGTTGCCAAGCGCCGCTGCACGAGCGGTCGATCGGCTGCACGAATGGCATTGTTCCCGGCCGGGGCGGACGCCCGGCATCGCACCAGCGGTGGCACGGCCGGTGGCAAACTCGTCCGGTTCCTCGCTGCGCCGCACCGCGAAGAACGCCGGACCTGTAAACCATGCCCGCTCCGTCCCCTGCGCGCCGCTTCGGCGCCGCCATGCTGATCGCCGCCGCGCTGTTCACCCTGACCGGCGCCAACCCTGCCGGGTCCTGGCCCGGCCTGCTGGCGTTCACGTTCTGGGTGGTCTCGGTGGGCCTGGGCCTGGGCCTGGCGGGCGTGGTGGCGGCCGCACTGGTGCGGCGGCCGGCGTGGATTCTGCGGCCGCGCTGGCAGACAGTGGCCTTGTCCGGCGGGCTGGGCCTGCTGCTGTTCACGCCGCTGTCGCTGGGGCTGGAGGGCGTGTTCCCGCCCCCGGCCGAGCCGCCGGACGGCTGGCTGGACGCGCTGGAGGCCCGTGGGCTGGGCGGCCGCCTGGTGGCTGAACTGCTGCAGGTCGGCCCGGCCTACCTGCTGACCTGGCACCTGATCAACCTCACCGCGCCCTGGCTGCCCGCGCGAGGCGCCCGCATGGCGGTCACCGGCGCCGCCGGGGTCCAGGTGGCCCTGGAGCCGGCAGCGGCCGGCCCCCAGCCGCCAGCGCTCCCGGTGCTCCCGGTGCGCCCGGCTCCCCAAGCGGCCCAGGTTGCGGCCGTGCCCACGGCAGACTCACCCTCGGCATCCAGAGCCATCCAAGCGCCCACCGCCGCGGAAGCACTGGGCTGGCCGCGCGCGCTGGGCGACGAGGTGCTGCACGTGGAGGCCGACCTCCACTACCTGCAGGTGACGACCGCCCTCGGGCGGGCGATGGTGCTGGGCAGCCTGGCGGCCGTGGAGGCCCATTTCGGCGACCAGGGCCTGCGCGTGCACCGTTCGCACTGGGTGGCGCTGCGCGCGGTGCGCGGCGTGCGCCGCCAGGGCGACGGCTGGGTCGTCGACCTGCGCGGCGGCGCGAGCATGCCGGTCAGCCGCCGCCGCGTGGCGCAGGTGCGCGAACGCCTGGGCGTGGACTTCCGGCGCGGCGGCGGCTGACGCCGGGCGTCGGGATCTCCTCCGACAAGGACGCGCCTTCGATGGCGCTCGAGCCCGACAGCCCTCGGGGGGTCCTTACCGGGCGGGGCAACGCCGGGCGCGGGAACCGCGAGCGCGCCGAGCGAAGGAAGGCGATTCCTATTTTTGCGATTGCAATCGCAATATACTCTCTGGAACCGTCCGTCCACCATGCGCGCGCCATGAGCCCGATCCCCGTCACCATCCTCACCGGCTTCCTCGGCAGCGGCAAGACCACGCTGCTCAACCGCATCCTGAAGGAGCACCACGGCCATCGCATCGCCGTGATCGAGAACGAGTTCGGCGAGGCCGGCATCGACAACGAGCTGCTCGTGCAGGAAGAGGGCGAGCAGATCGTCGAGATGAACAACGGCTGCATCTGCTGCACCGTGCGCGGCGACCTGGTGCGCATCCTGGGCGAGCTGCACGACAAGAAGCAGGCCGGGCAGCTGCAGTTCGACCGCGTGATCATCGAGACCACCGGCCTGGCCGACCCCGCGCCGGTGGCGCAGACCTTCTTCGTCGATGAAGACATCGCGCAGCACTACCGCCTGGACGCCATCGTGACGATGGTCGACGCGAAGCACGCGCCGCAACAGCTCGACGAGCACCACGAGGCGCAGGAGCAGGTGGGGTTCGCCGACCGCATCCTGGTCACCAAGACCGACCTCGCCGCCGCCGACGAGGTGGCGGCACTGCGCCAGCGTCTGGTCAGGATGAACCCGCGCGCGCGTATCGGGGAGGCGCGCCACGGCGTCGCCGCCGTCGACGACCTGCTCGACATCCACGGCTTCGACCTGAACGCCATCCTCGAGATCGAGCCCGACTTCCTGACCGATGTGGAGCACGAGCACGACGACGACGTGACCTCGTTCGTGTTCCGCGAGAAGCGGCCGCTGAACCTGGAGCGCGTGGAGGACTTCCTCGGCGCCATGCTGCAGGTCTACGGCCCGAAGCTCATGCGCTACAAGGGCGTGCTGAACGTCAAGGGTGTCGACAAGCGGGTGGTCCTGCAGGGGGTGCACATGCTGATGGCCAGCGACCTCGGCACGGCGTGGAAGCCCGGCGAGTCGCGCGACAGCAAGCTCGTGTTCATCGGGCGCGACATGCCGCGGGAGCTGCTGCTCGAGGGGCTGGCGCAATGCGTGGCCGGAGTCCGAGTTCGGTCGTGACGCCCCTGCGGCGGAGGCTGGGCCCGCTGCCGCCGCTTCCTAGAATATCGCGGTGACCCGTACTGCCCTTCATCGCCGCTTCACCCTTTGGCTCGCCGCGCTGGCCCTGGCGTTCTCGGCGCTCGCGCCGGTGATGTCGCATGCGCTGGCGCTGGCCTCCGGGTCCAGCCGCTGGGTCGAGGTCTGCACCGCACAGGGCTCGCGTTGGGTCCAGCTCGAAGACGCTGGCCGTGGCGCCCCGGGCCCCGATTCGGGCGGGCCCTTGGCCGGTCATCAGGATCACTGCCCCTGCTGTCCGCACGGATCGCAGGGCATGGCGCCGCCTCCGGCGCCCGTCACGCCGCTGCCGGCGCTGGCGTTGAAAGAAGGCCCGCCTGAGCGCTTCCTCACCGCGCCGCGCACCGCCCACGCCTGGCGGCCCGCGCAGCCGCGCGGCCCGCCTTCCTGCGCCTGACGCGCTGAGCGTCGTGCGCGCAGCGCGGCCGCGCCTCCGAGGCGCAGCCGCGACTGCGGTCGCGTGCCCGCGTGCGGCGCGGCGCCAATGTGGCCGGCCTGTGATCCGGACCGTGCCCTCGCGGCCCGGGTTCCGTCCGGTTTCCGCGCGGCGTGCGTGCCCTCCAAGCCCGGCAGGCCGCCTTCGTCGCGGCGCTGCCGCCAGCCTCAGGGTCGGCCGGATGGCCGACCCCCGCTTCAACGTCCAGGAATCTTCATGTCCACCTCCCTCATCCGCCGCCGCGCCGCCGCCGCGGCACTGGCTGTCGCGTCAGCCACCGCCCTCTCGGCCCTGTTCGCCCCCCCGGCGTCAGCGCACGACTTCAGTCTCGGCCCGCTGCGCATCGACCACCCCTACGCCACGCCCACGCCGCCCGGCGCCGGCACCGGCGCGGCCTACCTGCGCGCCATCCGCAACACCGGCGCCCAGCCCGACCGCCTGATCGGCGCGAGCACGCCGGCGGCCCGGGAGGTGGAGATCCACCGCAGCGTCATCGACGCGAACAACGTCATGCGCATGCGCGCCATCGAAGGCCTCACGGTGCCGGCCAAGGGCGAGGTAAGGCTGCGCCACGGCGGCGAACACCACCTGATGCTGATCGGCCTGAAGGCGCCGTTGAAGGACGGCGACCGCTTCCCCATGACCCTGCGCTTCGAGAAGGCCGGTGAGCGCGAGGTCATGGTCTGGGTGCAACAGCCGCGCGATGCGGCGGGCGCGCACGAG
>CAIRBF010000239.1 GCA_903876715.1 uncultured beta proteobacterium | reverse complement strand
TGCCGCTCGAGGTAGGTGGTGTCGGGCAGCACCAGGTCGGCGTAGGCCACCATCTCGCTCTGGAAGGCGTCGCAAACGACGAGGAAGGGGATCGCGTACTCGCCGTCGTCGGCGCGGCGGTTGAGCATCTCGCGCACCGCCATCGTGTTCATCGTCGAGTTCCACGCCATGTTGGCCATGAAGACCATCAGCGTGTCCAGGCGGTAGGGGTCGCCCTTGACCGCGTTGGTGATCACGTTGTGCATCAGCCCGTGGGCCGACAGCGGGTGCTCCCAAGAGAAGGCGTGGTCGATGCGCAGCGGCGTGCCGTCGGCATGGATGGCCAGCTCCTCGGGGCTGGCCGGGAAGCCCAGCGGCGCGGCGTTCAGCGGCGTGTTCGGCTTGACCTGCTCGGGCTCGCTGAAGGCGCGGTAGTTGGGCACGATGTGGCGCGGGTAGGGCGCCTTGTGGCGGAAGCCGCCGGGGCGGTCGATCGTGCCCAGCAGGCTCATCAGCACTGCCAGCGCGCGCACCGTCTGGAAGCCGTTGGAGTGCGCCGCCAGCCCGCGCATGGCGTGGAAGGCCACGGGCCGGCCGGTGGTGCTGGCGTGCTCGCGGCCCCAGGCGTCGGTCCAGGCGACGGGCAGCTCGAAGGCCTGCTCGAAGGCGGCGTGCGAGAGCTCCTGCGCCAGCGCGCGGATGCGCTGCGCCGGGATGCCGGTGATGGCCTGCGCCCACTCGGGCGTGCAGTGCGCCAGCTGCTCGCTCAGCAGCTGGAAGGCCGGCGCCACCGCGGTGCCGTCGGGCAGGGTGTAGCGGCCGGTCAGCGCCGGGCGCCGGCCCTCGGCGATGCCCTCCGGGTAGGCCGGCAGGGGCTGGTTGGAGACCGTGTCCCACACCAGCTTGTTGTGTGGGTGGCGGCCGTCGCCCGGCGGGCCCTTGGCGGGGTCGGGGTCGAAGGCGAACAGGCCCTCGCGCGCGCCCTCGTCCAGCACCACGAGCTGCGGCGCGTTGGTGAACTGCTCGAGGAAGGCGTGGTCGATGCGGCCGTGCTTGACCAGCTCGTGCATCAGCGCCATGAACAGCGCCCCGTCGGTGCCCGGCTTGATGGGAATCCACTCGTCGGCGATTGCCGAGTAGCCGGTGCGCACCGGGTTGATGCTGATGAAGCGCCCGCCGCGGCGCTTGAAGGCGCTGAGCGCGATCTTCAGCGGGTTGCTGTGGTGGTCCTCGGCGGTGCCGATCATCACGAACAGCTTGGCGCGGTCCAGGTCCGGCCCGCCGAACTCCCAGAAGCTGCCACCGATGCTGTAGATCATGCCGGCGGCCATGTTGACCGAGCAGAAGCCGCCGTGCGCCGCGTAGTTGGGCGTGCCGTACTGGCGCGCGAACAGGCCGGTCAGCGCCTGCATCTGGTCGCGACCTGTGAACAGGGCGAACTTCTTCGGGTCGGTGGCGCGGATGCGCGCCAGGCGCTCGGTGAGCGTACTGAGCGCCTCGTCCCAGGAGATGGGCTCGAACTCGCCCGCGCCGCGCTCGGCGCCGGCCTTGCGCCTGAGCGGCTGCGTCAGCCGCGCCGGCGAGACCTGCTTCATGATCCCCGAGCTGCCCTTGGCGCAGATCACGCCCTTGTTGATGGGGTGGTCGGGGTTGCCATCGATGTAGCGCACCTCGGGGCCGTTCTCGCCCTGGCGCAGGTGCACGCGGATGCCGCAGCGGCAGGCGCACATGTAGCACGTGGTGCACTTGACCTCGGTGGCGCCGAGGGCGGGCGCGGCCAGCGGATCGTGCAGCGGGGGGCTGGCGCTGAGCAGGGTCATGGGCGGGGTGTCTCCTGGTGGGGTCCGGCCGGCCTTCAGCGAGCCAGTCCTGTGTTGGCGAGATGGCTGAGGCCAGCACTCCTGCAGCACCGTCCGCTATCGCTGAGGCCAGTACACATGCAGCACCGTTTGCGCTCGCTGAGGCCAGCACACATGCAGCACCGTTCGCGCTCGCTGAGGCCAGTACACATGCAGCACCGTTCGCGCTGAGCCTGTCGAAGCGCCGCAGGCGTACTGCAATATCAAACTGCATCCTAGGCCTTTGCCCCTGATCGATCCAGCCCATAATTCCATTCACTGTGAACGATCAGATCGATCACGACCCTGCCTCGGCGCCGACGCTTCGCCAGCTCGGCGTCTTCGTCGCCGTGGCGCGGGCAGGGTCCACGCGGGCGGCGGCCGAGCGCGTGGCGCGCTCGCAGTCGGCGGCGAGCTCGGCGCTGGCGGAGCTGGAGTCGACGCTGGGCGTGAAGCTCTTCGACCGCGTCGGCCGGCGCCTGACGCTGAACGCGCAGGGCCGGGCGCTGCTGCCGCGCGCCGTGGGCCTGCTGGAGCAGGCGGCCGAGATCGGGCGCCTGTTCGGCGCCGCCGACCAGGGCGCGCTGCGCGTGGCGGCCAGCTTCACGGTGGGCGAGTACCTGCTGCCGCCGCTGATCGCCGGCTGGAAGCGCGCGCACCCGGGCATCCGGCTGCGGCTGGACATCGCCAACACCCGCGCCGTGCTCGACGCCGTGGCGGCGCTGGAGGTGGACGTGGGCTTCATCGAGGGCGCGCGCACCCACCCCGACCTGGACGTCGCGCACTGGCGCGAGGACGAACTCGTCGTCGTGGCCGCGGGCGACCACCCGATGGCCGGGCGCCGAGTCGACCGCGCCTGGCTGCGCGAGGCGCCCTGGATCCTGCGCGAGCCCGGCTCGGGTACGCGCGAGGCAGCCGACCGCTGGCTGGTGCCGGGGCTGGGGCGCTTTCGCATCGAGATGGAGCTTGGCAGCAACGAGGCCGTCAAGCGCGCCGTGGCCTCGGGCCTGGGCGTGGGCCTGCTGTCCGTCCACGCCGTGACCGAGGCTGTCGCCGCCGGGACCCTCACGCGCCTGCAGACCCCGCTGCCGCCCATGCACCGGGCGCTGGCCATCGTCACCCACCGCGAGCGCCAGCCCGGGCGGCCGCTGGCGGGCTTTCTGGCGCATTGCCGGCAGGGTGGGGGTGGGTGACGGAGGGGGGCGGAGCGGCCGACGGATAGGGATCATGATGCCGGGCTCGACGCGGTCGGTATCTACTAAGATATGTATTCCTGCTTCATCCCTCGCCGCTGCCGATGACCGACACCGCCAAGCTCTTCACCACGGGGCGCAGCCAGGCCGTGCGGCTGCCCAAGGCTTTTCGCTTCGAGGGTCAGGAGGTTTTCATCCGGCGCGATCCCCGCACGGGTGATGTCATCCTCTCGAAGCGGCCGCCGGACTGGTCCGGGCTTTTTGCGCTCGACGCGACGACCGAGGTGCCACCGGACTTCCTCTCTGACGCCGAACGCGCCCAGGGGCCATCGCCAGGCGATCCCTTCGACCCCCGGCCGGGCGCGTCGTGAGCACGTTCCACCTGCTCGACACGAATATCGTCAGCCACGTGATCCGGGGGGACGAGCCCCGGGTGCGTGAGCGGCTCCAGGGCCTGGCGGTCGGCGCGGTCGTCATCTCCGCCGTGACCGAGGCCGAACTGCGCTACGGCCTGGCACGGCGCGGCCACCCCGAGGGCCTGGTCCAGCGGGTGCAGGCCTTCCTGGTGCGGGTGGAGATCCTGCCCTGGGATTCGGCGGCTGCCCAGGCCTACGGGACTATGCGCGCCGCCTGCGAGGCTGCGGGCACCGTGCTGGCGGCGCTCGACATGATGATCGCGGCCCATGCCCTGGCAGCTAACGCGATCCTCGTCAGCCGCGACCGGGCCTTCGCGCGCGTGGGGGGTGGATTGCTTGTGGAGTCCTGGCTCGAGGACGCGGGCCGTCACTGAGGGTCGTTCGACACGATGCGGATGATCCTGTCGCCGTGAGGTGACGTCTCGCAGCTCCGCGCACGCCGCTGTTGCCGGCGCTGTGCGTGACAGCGTCGGCCCAGGGCCTGTTTGAACCTGGATCCGGCAGTTGACGGCCCGTTCGGGCGCACCCAACTGCCGAATCTAGGTTGAAGAGCACTCGCAGCGCCTGTCGCCCTGTGGCCGCCATGTGAGCCGGGGCAAACCCAGGCGCTGGCATCGCAGGCAAGCTGGCTCGATGGGTCGAGACGATCCAGAAGATGGCCCGTCAAGACGCGTCGATCTCGTTTCATAGTCGTGGGCCATCGATCACCCATTCAACCGCCCGAGGAGCCTGCGATGAGCGAGATCAAGTGTCCTTTCCATGGCGGTGCCCGCAGCACGCAGAGCGCGCAGTCCAACGCCGACTGGTGGCCCGGGCAGTTGAACCTGTCCATCCTGCACCAGCACACGCCCGTGTCCAACCCGATGGACGCAGGATTCGACTACGCGCAGGCCTTCGCCCGACTCGACTACGCGGCGCTGAAGCAAGACCTCGCCGCCCTGATGACGCAGTCGCAGGACTGGTGGCCGGCCGACTGGGGCCACTACGGCGGCCTGTTCATCCGCATGGCCTGG
>CAIRBF010000238.1 GCA_903876715.1 uncultured beta proteobacterium | reverse complement strand
GGTCCTTCAGCGCCTGGCCCCCGACGCCGATCTGCCCCCCGCCACCGAACTTGCAGAGGTACAAGCCATGCTCTCAGGCAACGTGATCCCATGGAATCAGCGGGCCTTGGAAAAAGGGCTGCGCCAGGGCCGCGAGGAGGGTCGCATGGAAGGGCGAGTGGAAGGCCGCGAGGAGGGCCGCACCGAAATCGCCCAACGCACCCTCGAGCGCCAACTCGCCCGCCGCTTCGGCCCCCTGCCGCCTGATGCGGTCGACCGCATCCACCACGCCGCCTTGCCCCAGCTCGAGACCTGGCTGGACCGCATCATCGACGCGCCCACGCTGCAGGCGGTGTTCGAGGACCACTGAGCGGACACGCCATCGGGCTGAGCTGCAGCGCTGGTGACGCGCCGCGCAGCCGCCAGCCCCCATCCGGGTAACACTTTCGGGGGATGCGCGGCGCAGGTGAGCTTCCTGCCGTGCGGCGATGCCCGCTCACGACGACGCCTACAAGATTCCGTTCGGGCTGAGCTGGGTTCCGTTCGGGCTGAGCTTGTCGAAGCCCTCGACTGGCGCTTCGTGATGGGCAAAAAGCGGTCGACTGGGCCATCACCGTGGAGCGCCCTCCCGGGCACCCGGCATGGCAGTGCCCCAAGTCGCCAACCTCCTGGAGCTGAGAACCATGCTGGCCGAGACCGTTCTGGATTGGAAGAGGCAGTGGCTCGAGGAGGGCAAGGCTGAGGGCAAGGTCGAGGGGAAGGCTGAGACCCTGAATCGCCTGTTGACCCGCCGCTTCGGCCCACTGCCGGAGTGGGTGGCTGAGCGGGCAAAGGGCGCGTCAGTCGAACAGCTTGACATCTGGTTCGACCGAGGACTGGACGCCACCACGCTGACCGAGGTCTTCGGCGGGCATTGAGGCCCCCCATCCGGGCACGCCTTGCAGCCAGCAGGCTCTTGAGCTTGGCGCTCTCCGCCTCCAGCTCGCGCAGCCGTCGTGCGTCCGACGCCTCCATGCAGCCGAACTTGGCGCGCCACTTTGGTACGGCTGGACGGGAGCAGGTCAGATGGCATTGCGGCTGATGGTCTACATCGGCATGCTGTACCGGGAGCTGATCAAGACGGGGGAGATGAAGGCGTCAGTCGGCATCGACCCTCACACGGCCGATCGATGAGGGCGTCTGGGCGTTGGGCTGTACCCCGTGAACATGTACTCAGGTACAGCCAACATAAATCTGACCTGGTAGGTCAGACACCGAGTTTCATGGGCCCTTGGAGGACAACGATGCAGAGCTGGCAGATGCAAACCGCCAAGGCTCGGTTTTCTGAGGTGGTCAAGCACGCTGCCGATGAGGGGCCGCAGGAGATCACCGTGCACGGTCGCCCTGTGGCGGTCATCATTTCCCCCGAGCTGTTCGACCACTTGAGCGGCAACCAGAACTCGCTCGTGGACTTCATGCGCCAGTCCCCGCTGTATGGGCGGGATGACATCACCTTCGAGCGCGACCGCAGCCTGCCGCGCGAGGTGGACTTTTGAGCTGTCTGATCGACACCAACGTTCTGTCGGAGCTTCGGCGCAAGCAACCCGATGCACGGGTGGTGTCCTGGGTGCAGGCGCGCCCTCGCCCTGCCTTGTTTCTGAGCGTGCTGACGCTGGGTGAGAGCTGATGACCCGCAACACCAAGGACTTCACGGGCCTTGATGTGCGGCTGATCAACCCCTGGGACGATCAAGGCGCCTGATCGATCAACCCGACCTGGCGTACGATCGCAGCCCACGGGCACGGCATCCGCCCGGCCACCATGCGTTCGATGTCCAGGTGTGGGACCGCCACGGCTTCTGGGTGCTGTACAAGCGGCTCGAGCAGGGACGCTTCGGCTGTCCAGCCCGGCTGAGCGTGGGTGGCATCGCGATGAGCGAGCTGGTCAGTTGGAATCCCCTCCCAGCCTCAAATGTATTACCATGTTCTCGATTGGTAACACTTATGGAGGACGTGCATGCCGACGACGCTGACCAGCAAGGGGCAGGTCACGATCCCCAAGCGCATCCGCGATGCGATGCATTTGATGCCAGGATCACCTGTTGAGTTCTCGGTCAACGCGGCCGGCGAAGTGGTTCTTCATCCGGCACGACCCGCGGGAAGCGCGTACACCCCGACCCGCGACCGCTTCGATGCAGTTCGGGGTCGATCGGACGTACCCTGGCGGACCGATGAATTGATGAAGCTGCTGCGCGCGGACGATTGATGTTGCTGGTTGATACCAACGTCCTTGTGGACGTATTGCAAGACGACCCGCAGTGGGCCGACTGGTCGATCGCGCAGTTGCGCGCGCAGGCCAAATTGCATGCCT
>CAIRBF010000237.1 GCA_903876715.1 uncultured beta proteobacterium | reverse complement strand
GCGTTGCCCGCGCGCACCAGGGACTTGCAGGCATCGAAGTCGACGGCGAAGTCCGCCACCTTGCCGGCAGGCACCTCGACATGGACGTTCATCTTCAGTCCGCTGCGCGCCGCACTGGGCGTTGTCAGCGCCACCGTGGCGCCGCCGATGGGCGTCACCGCATTGGCCAGCGGCGCCGCAGCCGTGTTCGGGGACAGCACCAGCCGCATCTGCGTGTAGGTGGCGGATGGCAGTTCCACCTGGCCCAGCGGCAGGAGGGTGCCATTGGTCAGCGCGAGCAGGTTCACTCGCTGCGGCCTGGGCAGCACGACCTCGCTCCAGCCTGCGTCATCCGGCTCGGCGCTGCTGCTGCGGTGCACACGCACCCTCTCGACGGTCACGAACACCTCGCTGTAGCCGCAGGCCGGCGCGTCGGTCAGGGCCAGGCTGAGGGTACCGACGCCCCCTTCGCCACCGGTGCCGCCGGCACCCCCACCGCCACCGCAGGCGGACAGCAGCGCTGCAGCCGCCAGGGACCATTCGGCCAGCCGCCGCCGGGGAGTCGGCCACGAAAGAAAGCGCAGGTTCGTCGTCATCGTCAGGAAGTACCCAAGCCATGCGTCGGCACTGGCGACGCGCCGGATGCAACGCCGCCGCCGCTGCACTCATCAGGCTAGCGGAGCTGGCGTCGCACGCCGTGAGCAAACGTGTCGCGCCGACTGCGCCTGCGCAAGGGTCGGTCGCGGCCGGCGACCGACCCACCCGCGCACGACGGCGGCACCAGCGCCACGCGCCGGGTCAGAATGCGTTTGCCGGTGAACTCCCCCGGGGCCGGGGGCAACCCGTCCCGCCCACCCCAGGGGGCGCAACGAGACATGCTGGCCCGGAGGCATTCGGCGCTCGCCGCACGCCACCGAAGGCCCACCTCCACTCCGCCAGCCGCCTGAATGCAAGACGCCCTTCTCCTGCTCCCGGACTTCGCGCTGATCGTCATCGGCTACCTCGTCTGCCGCCACAGCGGACTGAACCGCTCGGTGTGGGACGGCGCGGAGCGCCTGGTGTACTACTTGCTGTTCCCCTGCCTGCTGTTCACGGCCATCGTGCGCAATCCGCTGGACGCCTCCACGGCGCTGCCGCTGGCCGGCTGCGCGCTGGGCGCGGTGGCCGTGGGCGTTGCACTGGCGCTCGGACTCGGGCGCTGGCCCGGAGTCGACGCCCGTCTGCACGCCTCGGGCGCGCAGACGGGCTTCCGCTTCAACTCCTATGTCGCGCTCGCGCTGGCCGACCGGCTCGGCGGCGCGCCCGGTGTGGCGTCGATGGCGCTGATCGTCTCCCTCGTCGTGCCGGCCTGCAACGTCGCCGCTGTCTGGCCGCTGGCTCGCCAAGGGGGCCAGGGTTACCTGCGCGAGTTGGCTCGCAACCCGCTCATCATCGGCACCGTCTCGGGCCTGGTGTTCAACCTGGTCGGGCTGCGCTTGCCGGACCTGGCCATGACCACGCTGTCGCGCATGGGGCAGGCCGCGCTGCCGCTGGGCCTGATGGCCGTGGGCGCCGGGCTGCAGATGGGGGCGCTGCGGGAGGCGCCGCGCCTCGCCGCGGCGCTGCTGACGATCAAGCACGCGGTGATGCCCGCGGTGGCCATTGCCCTGGCCACCCTGGCCGCGCTGCCCTCGGGGCAGCAGGCTATCGTCGTCGCCTTCGCCGCCATGCCCACCGCCTCCAGCGCCTATGTGCTGGCCGTCCGCATGGGCGGCCATGGCCCCTTCGTCGCTGGCCTGGTGACGGTGTCGACGCTGCTCGCAATGGCCGGCCTGCCCCTGGCGCTGGGGCTCTGGCGTTGGCTGGCATGAGAGGCTGGGCTCACGCGCCCAGCGCCCAGTCGATGTGCTCGCGCACCAGATCGCAGGCCGTCAGGCGCCCGCGGCGCAGCGCGTTCTCGACGTCGAGCCGCGACGGGTCAGGCCCGGCCGCCCGACGCGCGTTGCCCAGCGCCACCGCGAGGTTGCGCCGCCAGCGTGCCCAGCCGATGCGGCGGATCGCGCTGCCCTCAGTGCGGCGCAGCCACTGGGCCTCGTCCCAGGACCACAGTTCCAGCAGCGTGCCCGTGCCCAGCCCGCCGCGCGCATCGAAGTCGGGCAAGGGCGAGCGCTGCGCGTATTTGTTCCAGGGGCACACGAGCTGGCAATCGTCGCACCCGTAGACGCGGTTGCCGATCGCTGCACGCCACTCCAGCGGGATGATCCCCTCGTGCTCGATCGTCAGGTAGGAGATGCAGCGCCGGGCGTCCAGCCGGTAAGGACCGACGATCGCGCCCGTCGGGCAGGCGTCGATGCAGGCGCTGCAAGTGCCGCAATGTGACGACACCGGCGCCGTGGCCGGCAGCGGCAGGTTGGTGTACACCTCGCCCAGGAAGAACATGGAGCCCGCGCCGCGATCCAGCGCCAGCGTGTGCTTGCCGCGCCAGCCCAGGCCGCTGCGCGTGGCCAGTTCCACCTCGAGCACCGGCGCCGAGTCGGTGAAGACGCGGTAGCCGAAGGGGCCGACCTGCGCCGCGATCCGGTCCGCCAGCACCTGCAGCCGCTGGCGCAGCACCTTGTGGTAATCCCGGCCGCGGGCATAGACCGACACCAAGGCCTGTCCCGGCTCAGCCAGCCGCGAGAGCTCCTGCTGGGCCCAGTCCGGTGGCGCGTCGCGCGGCAAGTAGTCCATGCGCGCGCTGATGACGCTCAGCGTGCCGGGCACCAGCTCGGCCGGCCGCGCCCGCTTCAGCCCGTGGCGCGCCATGTAGTGCATACCGCCGTGGAAGCCCGCCTCCAGCCATGCCAGCAACCCGGGCTCTGCGGAACCGAGGTCGACGGCGGCGACACCGATTTGGGAGAATCCGAGCGTCCGCGCCCAGCCGCGCACCTGCTCCAGCAGGGCTGCCGGGTCGGCCCCTCTGACCTGCGCGGCACCGTCGGTGCCCGCGGTCTGTGTCTGTTCTTCCCCCGCCTGCATGCGGTGATTCTAGAAAGCCGTCTCCTACGTTGGTCCGACGAGGCAGCATGCGCGGCCTGCGCCCAGTCGCTGGCAGCGCGTCCATCCCTGCGCGAGGCCTACATCGCGCTGCACGGGGGCCTTGGTGCCGGCAAGACCACCTTCGTGCGCCATCTGCTGCGCGCCTTGGGCGTGAGCGGGCGCATCAAGAGCCCCACCTACACCGTACTCGAGCCTTACCAAGCCGGCGGGCTCGAGATCTCGCACTTCGACTTCTACCGCTTCACCGACCCGCGAGAGTGGGAAGACGCCGGCTTTCGCGAGGTCTTCGGCCGCCCAGGCCTGAAACTGGCCGAATGGCCCGAGCACGCCACCGGCGTGCTGCCCGCACCCGATCTGGACCTGCGCATCGAAGTCGGCGAAGACGACACGCGCCTGGTGCGCCTGGACGCGCACGGCCCGCGCGGGCTGGCGTTGTTGCCATGAGCAGGCGCGGCCTGGCCTGCGCCGCCGACGCCGCGCTGGCGGCAGCGCCGGCCACTGCCCCGGCAGCCGCCATCGGGCTGCCCGACACGCGCCCGGCGGCGCACACCCGGCGCCAGGCGCTGGCGCGCATGGGCGCGCTCGTGCTCGGCCTCGGCGCGGCGCAGATCGCCTGGGGCGCGCGCATCATCGCCGTGCGCATCTGGCCCGCGGCCGACTACACGCGCGTGACTATCGAGTCCGACGTCGCCCTCACCGCACGCCACGTTGTCGCCGAGGACGGCCCCTTGCGGCTGGTCGTCGACATCGAGGGTCTCGAACTCGACGCCGAGTTGCGCGAGCTCGTCAGCCAGGTCCGCCCTGACGACCCCTACATCGCCGCGGTGCGGGTCGCGCAGCACCAGCCGCGCGTGGTGCGCCTGGTGTTGGACCTGAAGCAGCGCATCGCGCCGCAGCAGTTCGCGGTGCCGCCGGTTCAGCCCTACCGGCACCGCCTGGTGCTGGACCTGCTGCCGGTGGTCGAGCGTGACCCGCTGCTGGAGTTGATCCGCGAGAAGGAGGCCGCCGAACGCAAGGCGAGCCAGGCCGTGGACGACGCGCTGGGGGACTTCATCCAGCAGCTGGACCGCCCCGCCGGCACGGCCGCGCCATCGCAGGGCCCCACCGCTCCGGGGCCCGCTCTTGGGGCGTCTGTCGGCTCGGCTGCCGGAACGGCACTCACAGCCCCCGGGAGTGCGCCCGCGCTGCCATCGCCTGCCCGGCCCGGCGCCGCGCCGGGCGTACCCGCTGCCACGCCAGCGGCCTCTGGGGCGGCGCCGGCGCAGGCCCCCGCTGCGCAATCCAGCCGCCCCCTGTCGGCGAGCACGCTGGCCGGTCTGGACCGCCTCGTCATCGTGGCCCTGGACCCCGGCCACGGCGGCGAGGACCCCGGCGCCATCGGCCCGAGTGGTCTGCGCGAGAAGGACGTCGTGCTGCGCATCGCGCTGCAGTTGCGCGAACACCTGCACGCGCAGCGCGGCGTACGCGTGCTGATGACGCGGGACGGCGACTATTTCGTCCCGCTCGGCGAGCGCGTGCGCAAGGCGCTGCGCGTGCAGGCCGACCTGTTCGTTTCCATCCATGCGGACGCCTTCATGCGTCCGCAGGCACGCGGCGCCAGCGTGTTCGCGCTGTCCACATCCGGCGCCACCAGCACCGCCGCGCGCTGGATGGCCGACCGCGAGAACGCGGCCGACCTCGTCGGGGGCGTGAACATCGCAGTCCGTGACGCAGACATCATGCGCGCCATGCTCGACATGGGCACGACGGCGCAGATCCGCGACAGCTTGCGTGCGGGCGACGAGGTGCTGAGCCGCCTGGGCCGCGTGGGCCGGCTGCACAAGCCGCGCGTGGAACAGGCAGGCTTTGCCGTGCTGAAGGCACCGACCATCCCCAGCATCCTGGTCGAGACCGCCTTCATCTCCAACCCCGACGAGGAGACCCTGCTGCGCGACCCCGCATGGCAGGCCCGCCTCGTCGACGCCCTTGCCGACGGCATCCGCCGCTACTTCCTGAAGAATCCCCCACTGGCCCGCCAGCGCCGGGCCTGAAGTTCTGCCCGCGGCGTCGCGCCAGCCGCGGGCAGCTGGCTGACCGCGGGCGCGTCAGGACCCGCATGCTCCGTGCCGCAGATCAATGCCCAGCCGGACCGATGGTCCAGCATGGCTGCGCCGGATCCGGTCGCTGCCCGCTGCCCGCCGTGGTCAACCGGCCGCCCCACGGATTTGCCCCCCCAGGGCCGACCGCCACAGCCCGGCACGCACGAAGCGCCCGGTCGGGCTGGTCGGGCGTGGGGCTCCGACGGGTTTTCTCCGATTCATCGCCGGGAGCCTGCAGGGCTACAGTGTGACCGGCGGTTCACAGCGGGTCGGCACTCCCCAGCCACCGATCCCCTCACAGACACAGCCGCACGCCCCTTCGCCCGCACGACCCGTCACGCCATGTCCAACGCCGCCACTCCAGACCCCGACAACCACCGCTGGCAATTCTTCCGCAGCGGCGGCTTCGACCAGGTGCGCCTCGACAGCGCTGCCGACCTGCGCCATCTGCGCCACCTCGACCAGAAGCTATGGGCCGTGCTCGCCTGCCCCGTGGAAGGCCTGGAGTTCGACACACGCACCCTGCGCCTGATCGACACCAGCGGCGAAGGCAGGGTCGGCGCCGCCGAGGTGCTTGACGCGGTCGACTGGGCCTGCGGCCGGCTCGCCGACCCGCAGATCCTGTTCACGCCCGGCGACGAACTCCCCCTCGACGGCATCGCCACCGGGCACGAGGACGGCGAGCGACTGCTGGCCACCGCACGCCAGGTGCTGGCCGTTCTCGGCAAGCCGCAGGCGCAGGCCGTCACGGTCGCCGACCTGGCCGACCCAGCCCGCCTGTTCGACCCGCGCCACCCCAACGGCGACGGTATCGTGCCCGCCGAGATGACGGACGACCCCGTCCTGGCCGAGGCCGTGGCCACCATCGCTGGCGCGCTCGGGCCGGCCGTCGACCGCAGCGGCCAGCCCGGCATCGACCGCGCGCGGCTGGACACCTTCCTTGCCGACGGTCGCGTCGTGCTCGACTGGCGCACCCAGGCCACCCAGGCCGGCAGCGCCGCGCTGCCGCTGGGCGGCGACACAGCCGCTGCCGCGGCCGCCCTCGATGCCGTGCACGCGAAGGTGGAGGACTGGTTCACCCGCTGCCGCTTGGCAGGCTTCGACGCCTGCGCCACAGGGGTGCTGAACCCCAACGAGTCCGCGTATGCGGGCCTGGCCGCGCAGACGCTCGCCGCCGACGACGCCGGCATCGCCGCCTTGCCGCTGGCCAGGGTGGCTGCCGACGCGGCCCTGCCTCTGCGCGCGGGCCTGAACCCGGCGTGGGAAGAGCGGATCGCGCAGCTGCGCGAACGCGTCGTCGCACCCCTGCTCGGTCCGCAGGACACACTGACCGCCGCACAGTGGCAGGACCTGTCGGCGCGGCTGGCGGCCTGGCGCCAGTGGAACGGCGCCCGGCCGGCCACCCCGCTGACGGATCTGCCCTCCGACCGCTTGCAGGCGCTGATGGAGCCGTCGATCGCCGCCCGGCTCCAGGCGCTGATCGAGCGCGACCTCGGCGCCGTGACCGCGGCAGCGCACATCGACGCGCTCGAGCGCCTCGTGCGCTTGCGGCGCGACCTGGCGACACTGCTGCGCAACTTCGTCAACCTGGCCGACTTCTACACCCCCGGCCGCCGCGCCATCTTCCAGGCCGGCACGCTGTACCTCGACCAACGCAGCTGCGAGCTCTGCCTGCACGTGGCCGACATGGGCCGGCACGCGGCACTGGCGCCCCTGTCAGGCACCTTCCTCGTCTACTGCCAGTGCACGCGCCAGGGCGAAGCCCCGATCACCATCGTCGCAGCCATGACCGGCGGAGACGCCGACGACATGATGGTCCCGGGCCGCAACGGCATCTTCTACGACCGTCAGGGCCGCGACTGGCACGCCAGCGTGACGAAGATCGTCGCCAACCCCATCAGCGTACGCCAGGCCTTCTGGCTGCCCTACAAGCGCATCGGGAAGATGGTGTCCGACCAGATCCAGAAGTTCGCGACCGCGCAGGACAAGGCGGTCGAGAGCCGGGCGGCGGCAGGTCTCGCCGACGCGGACAAGAAGGCCACGGCGCCGCCGACCGCAGCAGGTGGACCTCAACCCTTCGACATCGCCAGGTTCGCCGGGATCTTCGCGGCGATCGGGCTCGCGCTCGGGGCCCTGGGCACGGCGCTGGCGGCCGTCGTCAGCGGTTTCCTGACATTGCCGGCGTGGAAGATGCCGCTGGTGGTCGCCGGCATCGTGCTGCTGATCTCCGGGCCCTCGATGCTGCTGGCGTGGTTCAAGCTGCGCCAGCGCAACCTCGGACCGCTGCTGGACGCCAACGGCTGGGCCGTGAACATCCGCGCGCGCATCAACATTCCCTTCGGCGACGCGCTCACCCACGTGGCAAGCCTGCCGCCTGGGGCGCGCCGTTCGCTCACTGACCCCTATGCCGACAAGCCCATGGGCTGGGGCCGGTGGGCTGTCGCCGGGCTCGCACTGCTGGCGTTGTGGTGGTGGCTGAAGGGTCCCGGGGCGGGCTGAACCGGGAGGGGCCCGCACCCACCCGGGGACATGAGCACCCCCAGGGCCGGGATGCGCCCGGCCCGCGTCCCGAGGGGGTCAAGAAGCCTCGGGACGGCCCGGCGTCTTCTTTTGCGCCCGAAAACGCCCCCCAGGTCCGCCGATCCCCCGTGCGGGTTCATGGCACATTCCGCTCCAGGACTGGGATCAGCGCTGAAGTGACGTGCGCCCCAGATCCGTGCCGTCTGCAT
>CAIRBF010000236.1 GCA_903876715.1 uncultured beta proteobacterium | reverse complement strand
TGAGCGGTAATCCGATGTTCTGGGCCACTGTCATGTGCTGATACAGCGCATAGCTCTGGAACACCATCGCCATGTCGCGGTCCTTGGGCGGCAGGTCGTTGACGACGCGTCCGCCGACGCGGATCACCCCGGCGCTGATGTCCTCCAGGCCGGCGAGCATGCGCAGCAGCGTGGACTTGCCGCAGCCCGAGGGGCCGACGAGCACCGTGAACGAGCCGTCCGGGATCTCGATGCTGACCTCGTGCAGCACCTGCACGGCGCCGAACTGCTTGCGCACCCGCTCGATGCTGACCGCGGCCATGGCGTTCAGCCCCGGTCCAGCGCGACGCGCGCGCCGCTGGCCATCGAGCCCACCATGGCCTCGAGCACGCGCATGGCGCGCGCGCCGTCGGCTGCCAGCGGCGCCGCGTGCGGCTCGCCCGCGGCCGCCAGCGCGAACTCGCGCAGGAGCGCGCCGTAGCCCTTGTGGTCCTCGTGCGCGGCCACCGTCAGGTTGGGTTCCCACACGAGCGTGTCCTCGCCGTCGGCCAGCGTCGCCAGCGGGTCGTCGACCTTGAACTTCGGGGCCCGGTAGTAGCGCACCTCGTGCACGTTGCGCACCTCCACGCGCCGGTGGTCGCCCATGACCTGCCACCACTCCATCGGCGTGGCGCGCGACTGGTGCGTGCCCATGACCAGCGTGCCGATGGCGCCGCTGGCAAAGCCGAAGTCCACGTGCAGCAGCAGCTTGCCGGGCGCGAGCTCGTGCCGCCGCACGCCCAGCGTCTGCACCGGCTCGCCGATCAGGTGCGGCACGAGGTCGAGGTAATGCACGCAGTGGTGCAGGTAGAAGCCCGTGTAGTCCGGATCGCCTGCGAAGTAGGTCGGCGCCGTCATGTACTCGCCCAGGAAGCTGGCGCGCGGCCCGAACTCGGGGGCGGCCAGCACGCGGTGCGCGATCCGGTTCGCGGTCGAGAAGCGCTTCATGAAGCCCACGACCACGGGCACGCCGCGCGCCCGCGACAGGTCCGCCAGCGCCTGCGCGTCGGCGGCCGTGGCGGCCGGCGGCTTCTCGATGAAGACCGGACGCCCCGCCTGCACGCAGGCGGCGGCGATCTCGGCGTGCGCCTGCGGTCCGGCGGCCACGCCGACGACGTCGACGCCGGGGTTGGAGAGCACGTCGCGCCAGTCGCGCGTGAGCGTCGTCACGCCCAGGCGCTGCGCGGTCTCGGCCAGGCGGGCCTCGTCGACGTCGCACAGCTGCACCAGCCGCAGGCCGCAGCGGGCCAGCTGCGGCAGCAGCATCTCGTTGGCGTGCCGGCCGCAGCCGATCCATGCGATGCGTTTCATGCCTGCTCCTGCCTTGCCAGTGCCAGGGCCGCGCGCAGGAAGGCGGCGCTGGCGGCCAGCGGGGTGTCCTCGTCCTCGGTGGGCGCGCGCCACTGCGCCAGCCCCACGCCCAGGCGCTGCTCGCTGCGCCGGAAGGGCTCGAGCGTGATCGGCCCGGCATAGCCCGAGCGCGTCAGCGCGCGCGCCACGCCGGTCCAGTCGACGTGGCCGGTGCCGACGAAGCCGCGGTGGCACTCGTTGGCCTGGAAGTGCACCAGGTGCGGGGCGGCGCGCGCGATCGCCTGCGGCAGGTCGCCGTCCTCCATGTTCATGTGGAAGGTGTCCAGCAGCAGGCCCACGGCCGGCAGGTCGACGCGCTGGGCGAGCTCGATGCCCTGCGCCGTCGTCGAGGCGAAGTCCGTCTCGAAGCGGTTCAACGGCTCGACGGCCAGGCGCACGCCCTGCGCTGCGGCACGCGCGCCCACGCGCCGCAGCGCGGCGACCACACGGTCCACGCGCGGCAGCCTCTGGGCTTCGACCGCCGGTGTCGGGGCACGGCCGGCGAAGACCAGCGGCGCCCCGTACAGCGGCCCGCCGACGATGCCCGCGCCCAGCGCTGCGGCGGTGTCGACGCAGTACTCGAGGTAGGCGATGCCGGCGGCGTGCGCCGCCGCGTCGTCGCTGGCCAGGTCGCGCTGCAGGTTCACGCGCGCGGCCAGCACCACGCCCAGGCCGGCGTCGCGCAGCGCGTCCCGGGTCTGCGCGAGGTCGAGCTCGCCGGGCTCGGGCACGAGCAGCTCGACGAAGTCCATGCCGGCGCGCTTCATGCGCTCGAACAGGGGGAAGTGTGCGGCGACGAAGGGCCGCGCGTAGAACATCGAGATGATGCCGATTGCAGGAGGGTTCATGACTTGACGGCTCCCGCCGTCAACCCACCGACCAGACGGCGTTGGATGACGAGGAAGAGGATGGTGACGGGGATGGCGATGAGCGTGCCGCCGGCGGTCAGCAGGCCCCACTGGACGGTGAACTCGCCGATGAAGGACTGCAGCGCGACCGTGACGGTCTTGATGCTCTGGCCCGACAGCATCATCGCGAACAGGTACTCGTTCCACGAGTTCACGAAGATGTAGATGCCGGTGGTGACGATGCCGGGCATGGCCAGCGGCAGCACGACGTGGCGTATGGTCTGCCAGCGCGTGGCGCCGTCGACGAGCGCGGCCTCGTCGAGCTCGGCCGGCAAGGCGTTGAAGTAGCTCGTCATCATCCACACCGAGAACGGGATCGCGAACGTCGCGTGGCCCATGACGACACCGACGAAGGTGTCGATCAGGCCGAGTTGGCGCATCAGCACGAACAGCGGGATGATCAGCATCACCACCGGCACCATGTTGATGGTCAGGAAGAACACCAGCAGCCCGCTGCGGCCGGCGAAGCGAAAGCGCGAGAAGGCGTAGGCCGCGGGCACGCTGACCCCCAGGCCGAGCACCACCGCGCCCACCGCCACGACCAGGCTGTCGAGCAGGTTGCGCAGGAAGCTGGTGCGCGCCAGCAGTGCCCGGTAGTGCTCGAGCGTGGGATCGGCCGGCAGGTACTGCACCGGGAAGGTGGCGATGGCGCTGGATGGCTTGACCGAGGTCAGCACCATCCACACGTAGGGCGCGAGCGCGAACACCACGATCAACAGCACCGGCAGCTCGACCTCGAGCAGCTGGCGCAGGCGCGTGCGCTTGCCGTGGATCATGCGAGCGCCTTGCGCGCCACGCGGCGCACGTAGCTGGCCACCACCGCCAGCAGCAGCAGGGTCAGGGTCAGCGACAGCGCCGAGGCGTAGCCGAACTCCATGCCCGAGTAGGCCTTCAGGAAGGCGTACAGCGGCAGCGTGTGCGAGGCGTAGCCCGGGCCGCCGCCGGTCATCACGAGGATGACGTCCAGCGAGTTCGCGACCCAGATCATGCGCAGCAGCAGCGCCGTCGCGATGACCTCGCGCAGCGCCGGCAGCGTGACGTAGCGCAGCGTCTGCCAGCGCGTGGCCCCGTCCATCGCTGCGGCCTCGTAGTGCGCGGCCGGGATGGTCTGCAGCCCGGCCAGGATCATCACCGAGAAGAAAGGGAAGCCCTGCCACACCAGCGCGACGATCACCGCGCCCAGGGCCGTGGAGGGTTGCGCCAGCCAGGCCACCGGCGCATCCACCAGCCCCAGCCGCAGCAGCAGGTCGTTGATCACGCCCAGGTTCAGGTCGTACATCCACGTCCACATCAGGCCGATGATCACGCTCGGCAGCGCCCAGGGCACCACCACCAGCGCGCGCGCCAGGGCGCGGCCGGTGAAGGTCTGGTTCAGCAGCAGCGCGGTGGCCAGGCCGAGCAGGAACTGCAGCCCCACCACCGCGACCACCCACAACGCCGAGTTCCCCAGGCTGATCCAGAACAGCTCGTCGCGCAGCAGGATCTCGGCGAAGTTGCCCAGGCCGACGAAGCGCCGGTTGTCGGGCTCGAACAGCACGAAGTGGTGCAGGCCGAGCCAGACCGTCTGCAGCACCGGGTACAGCACCACCGCCGCCGTCACCAGCACGGCGGGCAGCAGGAAGGGCAGGTGCTCGAAGCGTCGCTGCATGGGGCGGGCGGCGGGCTAGGCGCGTCAGCCGTGGAAGTGCTTCTCGAAGGCCTGCATCATCGCGTCGGGCGTGATCTGCCCGAGCAGCGCGCGCTGCATCTGCTGCGGCCACACCGTGCGCGTGAAGTCGGCGGTCTTGGTGTGGTTGGGCAGGGTGCCCATCAGGCCGGTGGACGCCGCCGTCGCGTCGACGAAGCGCTTGGGGTGCAGGTTCCAGCGCGCCGCACCGCTCGAGCACACCGTCAACTGCCCGGTGTGCACGTTGAAGGCGACGTTGTTCTCGGCCGTGGACAGGAAGCTGGTCCAGCGGAAGGCGGCCTCCTTGACCTTGCTGGCGGCGAAGACGGCGTTGGATTCGTCGCCGAAGGACGTCCATCCGCGGCCGTCGGCGCCCACCGGCACTGCCACCGCCGAGACCCGGTCGCCCAGCGCCTGCACCATCTCGTTGGCCGAGCCGATGTGGTGGATGGTCATCGCGGTGCGGCCGGCCTTGAAGTTGTCGACGATCTGGCGGAAGCCGTCGGTCGGCGCCGAGGCCGGGAACAGCTTGTGGCGCGTGCCCAGCTCGACGAACCAGCGGTTGGCCGCCAGGGCCCGCGGCGAGACCATGCCGCCGGCGTCGAAGTTCGCGCCGCCGCCGAGCACGAAACTGCCCCAGTGGTCGTGGCCGCCGGCCCCGCCGCGCATGCCGAAGGCGGCGACGTCGCCCTTGTTGACGGCCTGGGCCACGCGCAGGAAGTCGTCGAAGGTGCGCGGCGGCTGCACGCCGGCGGCCTGGAACAGGTCGGCGCGGTAGTACAGGTACAGCGCCACGTACTGCAGCGGCACGTAGTAGGCCTTGCCGTCCGGGGCCTGGTGCATCTTCCAGAGGTTGGCCGAGATGTCGGCCTTGCCGGCCCACTTGTCGATCATCGCGTCCAGCGGCTCGAGCGCCCGCATCTGCAGCAGGCGCGACTGGTTGGCGAGCTTGACCATCGCGCAGTCGGGCGCGTTGCCGGCCACCAGGGCGGCGTACAGCCGGGTGTAGTAGTCGTTGCCGCCGCCCCAGGGGATGGACTCGGCCTGGATGCGGATGCCCGGGTTCTCCTTCTCGAACTTGGCCACCAGCTCGGCCGGCGTCGCCTGCGGGTTGTCGAAGTGGTACCACCAGCGCACGGTCGTCGGCGCCTGGGCCTGCACGCGGCCGACCAGCGGCGCCGCCAGGACGGCGGCGGAACGGGATATCAGGGTTCTACGCTTCATCGGGGTCTCCTTGGCGGTGTGGGGCCGGTGTGCCGGCAGGTCGTCGTGAGCGGATGAAGGCCGCGGCGTCCTCGAAGGCCTGGCGGGCCTCGGGCAGGACGGCGGCCTGCTGCATGAAGCCGTGCACCACGCCCTCGCAGCGCCGGAACTCGAAGGGCGTGTCGGTGCGCGCGAGCTTGTCCGCCAGCGCGACGGTGTCGTCGCGCAGTGGGTCCAGCCCGGCGGCGTTCAGGAACAGCGGCGGCAGGTGGCTCAGGTCGGCCCGCAGCGGGCTGACGCGCCGGTCTTGCGGGTCGCGCGCGCTGCCGCTGAGGTATTGATCGAGGTACCAGCGCATGCGCAGCGTGCTCAGGCCGAACTGCCCGCCGCCGCACAGGCGGTGCGATTCGGTGTCCTGGTTGCAGTCGTACACGCCGTAGAACAGCAGCGCCGCGTCGGGCTGCGGCTGGCCGAGGTGGCGCAGGTCGAGCATCAGCGCCAGGGCCAGGTTGGCGCCGGCGGAGTCGCCCGCCAGGTACCACGGCGCCGTCGACGCTGCCTGCGCGCGCAGCTGGCTCCAGGCCCAGAGGCAGTCGTTCAAGCCGGTCGGGAAGGGGTGGTCGGGGGCGAGCGCGTAGTCCACGCCGACGACCTCGCAGCCGGTCAGCGCCGCCAGCCGCGCCATCGCGCCCAGGTGGGTGCGCGGGCTGCCGAAGGCCCAGCCGCCGCCGTGCAGGTACACCAGCGTGCCCTGCTGCGGCTGGTGGCGGGCGCGGTGGCGCACCCGCAGCAGGCCGATCTGGCGCCCGGCGCCACCGCCGGCGTGGCCGGCGGGCAGGCTCGAGGCCTGCAGCTCGAAGGCCTGCTCGTCGATGCGGTTCCAGCGCGCGTTGACGCGCTCGAACTGCGCCAGGCCTGCGGCGCGCGGCAGCTCGATCAGCACGGGCAGGCCGGCGTCCTCGCGCGCGACCTGCTCGAACACCGCGCGCTGCGTCGGCGACATCGCCAGCGCCGGCGCCGGCACGGCTGCCGGCGCGTCGGGCTCGCTGCCGGCCACGCTCTGGATGTGGTGGCGCAGGACGCGCTGCGCCTCGGCGATCTCGCCGCGCTCGAGCGCGCGCACGATCGCCCAGTGGCGCGTGGCGGTCTCCATCAGCGTGCGCGGCGCATTCGCCAGCGAGATCTTGTTGCGGTGGTTGTAGAGCGAGCAGCGCACCAGCACCGGCACCAGCGCGGGCATGTCGGCGATGCGGAACAGCGAGGTGTGGAAGGCCTGGTCGAGCTCGAACAGGCCGTACTCGTCACCGGCGCGGGCCCGCTCCTCCATCTGCTGCACCAGCGCCGACAGGCTGTCCAGGTGCGCCGGCTGCAGCGCCGGCAGCGAGTGCGCGAGCGCCTGCGACTCGAGCTGGGCCCGCATCTGCAGGAAGGCCTGCGCCTCGCGCGCCGACAGCGGCGACACCACGCTGCCGCGGTAGCCCTGGCGCACGACCAGGCCCTCCTCCTGCAGGCGCAGCAGGGCCTCGCGCACGGTGCCCTGGCTGCAGCCCATGGCCGCGGCGAGATCGAGCTCGGTGATCGCCTGCCCGTCGCGGAACTCCGACAGGATGATGCGCTTGCGCAAGGCCTGGTACACGCCCTCGCGCTTGCGCGGGGCGGTGGGGTGGGTGGCGGGCATCTTCGGCATGGCTGGGCGCAAGCCGGATGATTATTGATAACAAGAATTTGTCAATATCGATAACACCCGGGTAAACCCGATCGCGGGCCTGCCGGGCGGTGGCAGCGCCGCGCGGGCTCTGCCGCGGCCGGGCCGGTGACGCCGTGCGCGGCCCGGCGCCTGGGGGGAGCGCGCCTGCGCCCTAGACTCGCTCCCGTGAGCCGCCAAGTCGTCATCGTCGGAGCCGGGGTCCTGGGTGCCGCCACGGCCTGTTTCCTCGCCCGCGACCACGGCTTCGAGGTCACGCTGCTGGAGCGCGATACCGGCTTTACGCGCGCCTCGAGCAGCCTGTCGGCGAGCTCGATCCGCCAGCAGTTCAGCACCGCCGTCAACATCGAACTCTCGCGCTGGAGCCTGGCCTTCCTGCGCCGCGCCGCGCAGGAACTGGCGGTGGGCGACGAGCGGCCGGCGCTCGGGCTGGTCGAGCCCGGCTACCTCTACCTCGCGCGCGCCGGCACGCAGGCGCAGCTGCGCGCGGCGCATGCGCTGCAGCGTGCCGCCGGTGCCGACGTGGCGCTGCTCGAGCCGCCTGCGCTGCGCGCGCGTTTCCCGTGGCTGAACACCGACGACCTGGCGCTGGGTTCGCTGGGCCTGTCAGGCGAGGGCTGGTTCGACGGCCCGGCGTTGCACCGCGCCTTCCTGCGCAAGGCGCGCGCCTGCGGGGCGCGGCTCGTACGCGCCGAGGCCCTGGGCTTCGAGACCCGCGGCGCGCGCGTGCTCGGCGTGCGCCTGGCCGACGGCGCCTGCGTGGCGGCGCAGGACGTGGTGCTGTGCGCCGGCGCCTGGTCGGCCGCGCTGGCGGCCCGGTTGGGCCTGGCCTGGCCGGTGCGCGCCCGCAAGCGCGACGTCTTCGTCTTCGACAGCCCGGCCGCGCTGCCGGGCTGCCCGTTGCTCATCGACCCTGGCGGTGTGTGGTGCCGCCCCGAGGGCCGCGGCTACATCGCCGGCGCCCCGCCGCGCGCGCGCGCCGACGGCGGGCCGGGCGACCCCGACGAGCCCGATCTGCAGGCCATCGACCACGGGCTGTTCGAGCAGGTGATCTGGCCGGCGCTGGCCGCCCGCGTGCCCGCCTTCGAGGCCCTGCGCCTGCGCTCGGCCTGGGCCGGCTACTACGAGATGAACGACTTCGACCACAACGGCCTGGCCGGCGCCGTGCCGGGCTGGGCCGGCCTGTGGACCGCCTGCGGCTTCTCCGGCCACGGCATGCAGCAGGCCCCGGCCGTGGGCTGCGC
This sequence comes from uncultured beta proteobacterium, assembly GCA_903876715.1. Taxonomy (GTDB): domain Bacteria; phylum Pseudomonadota; class Gammaproteobacteria; order Burkholderiales; family Burkholderiaceae_C; genus Rubrivivax. The sequence goes on along the minus strand of CAIRBF010000236.1, from coordinate 385 downwards.
GCTGGCGGCGGCGATCGCCGACTCGCCCGCCACAGCGGCCGAGCCTCAGGCCGCCCCGTCCATCGAGGCGCTGTCCCCGCAGCGGCTGGAGCGCGGTGAGCGGCTGGTCGAGCTCAACGTGATCTGACGCGCCGGGCCAGCGCTGGACCAGGCACGCGCCCGGACGGCCCCCCCTGGGTGATGTGCCTGTCCGCGCGGCTGCCTGCAGTGGCCGCGAGGGGCTTGGTGGCGCGGGTTGGACATCTTGCGCGACCTGATGCCAGAAGAAGTTGGTGGACAGCTGCCGTCTTGAAACGTAACCTTGAGTTTCCAAACGGCCGCGCCCGCCCAGCGACCCCACCCAACCGTCCGACCCCCCGTGCCGCGCCCCTCACCAAGACCGCCC
>CAIRBF010000235.1 GCA_903876715.1 uncultured beta proteobacterium | reverse complement strand
GTCGATGCCGGTGGAGTTCACGCCGCCGCGCGTGGCCGTCGTCATCGACAAGCGCACCTTCACGCGCGAGCTGGTCATGGCCGCCGGCGCCTTCGGCCTGTGCGTGCCGGGCGCGGTGCTGGCGGACGCGACCTACGGCGTAGGCAGCGTCAGCGGGCGCGAGGTGCCCGACAAGTTCACGCTCCACGGTCTGCAACCGCGCACCGGGCCGGTGCTCGGCCTGCCAGTGCTGGAGGTCGGCTGCTGCGCCTGGCTCGAGTGCCGCCTGATCCCGGAACGCCATACCGAGGACGCCTACGACACCTGCTTCGGCGAGGTCGTCGCCGCCGCGGCCGACCCGCGTGTGTTCGAAGGCGGCCGCTGGCGCTTGGACACCGGCAACACCGACCTGCACACCCTGCACCACCTGGGCGGCGGTGCCTTTGCAGTCGCGGGCCGGGTCGTGCAAGCCGGCGGCGGTCCTTCACAACCACGGTAGGCGCACATGAACTGGACCGTCACCCCCATGCAACCTCTGGCGGCGCGCGTCGAGGGCATCGACCTCGGCGGTCCGCTGCAGCCGCATGAGGTGCGGCAGATCGAGGCGCTGATGGACACGCACGCGGTGCTGGTGTTCCCCGGCCAGCGCCTGGACCAGCACCAGCAGATCGCCTTCGCGCGCCAGCTCGGCCCGCTCGACCTGGGCCTGCGGCGGCTCAAGGGCGGCGCGCACCGCTTCGAGTACGCGGAGCTGGCCGACATCTCCAACGTCAAGGTCGACGGCAGCATCGCCGGGCGCGACGACCCCAAGATCGTCAGCAACGTCGCCAACCAGCTCTGGCACAGCGACTCCAGCTTCCAGCGGCCGCGGGCCAAGTACTCGATGCTGCACGCGGTGGTGGTGCCCGACTTCGGCGGCCAGACCGAGTTCGCCGACCTGCGCCTGGCCTGGGACACCCTGCCGAGCTGGCTGCGCCAGCGCGTGCAGGGCCGCAGCGCCGTGCACTATGCGCTGCACTCGCGCTTCCTGCTCGGCGACACGGCCTACACCGAGGCGCAGAAGGCCTCGATCCCGGCGGTGCAGTGGCCGCTGGTGCAGACCGACCCCCGCTCGGGGCGCACGGTGCTGTTCGTCGGCGTGCATGCCTGCGAGGTGTCCGGCATGAGCCTGGCCGAGGGCCGCATGCTGCTGGCCGACCTGCTCGAGCACGCCACGCAGCGTGCCCACGTCCACACGCACGAATGGAGCGTCGGCGACCTGGTGATGTGGGACAACACGGCGACCGTGCACCGCGGCCGCTGGTACGACTTCGCGCAGCGGCGCGAGCTGCGCCGGGCGACGACCGAGGAGGTGACGACCTCGCCCGAGGCGCTGGCGCTGGCCGTCTGAGAGCCTGAGACAGCCCGGGGTGCCGCCTTCAGGCCGCGGGCTCGCCCAGGATCAGCGCCGCCCCCTTCTCCGCGATCATGACCGTGGGGCTGGCCGTGTTGCCGGAAACGATGCTCGGCATCACCGACGCGTCGACCACGCGCAGGCCCTGCACGCCCCGCACGCGCAGGCTCGCATCGCACACGGCGAGCGGGTCGCCGTCGGGCCCCATGCGGGCGCTGCCCACCGGGTGGTAGATGGTGCCGGCACGCTCGCGCGCCGCCGCCAGCAGCGCCGCCTCATCGTCGTCGGGCACGGACGGCCCGGGCCACAACTCTTGCGGCCGGTGGCGCGCGAGCGCCTGCGCCGCCATGAGGCGGCGCGACCAGCGCATGCCGGCCACGGTGACCCGGCGGTCGCGCTCGGTCTGCAGGTAGTTCATCAGGATGCGCGGCGCCAGCGCCGCATCGGGCCCGACCAGCGTGACGCACCCGCGGCTGGTGGGCCGCAGGTCGTAGGAGATCATCGTCAAGCCGGGATAGGGGTCGAAGCCCGACTCGAAGCTCGCGCGCGAGAACGCGAGCACGTTCCAGCCCAGGTCGGCGCGCTCCACGCCAGGGTTGGAGCGCGCGAACAGCCCGAGCTGGCAAGGCGCCATCGTCAGCGGGCCGGTGCGCGTGAGCGCATAGCGCAGCGCCATCGCGGCCAGGCGCCAGCGCGAGTTCATGCGCGCGTTCAGCGTGTCGACGCCCTGCAGACGCCAGCGCAGCGCCACCTGCAGGTGGTCGTGCAGGTTGCGGCCGACGCCAGGCAGGTCGACCACGGTGGCGATACCCAGCGACTGCAACTCGGCCCCCGGGCCGAGCCCGCTGCGCAGCAGCAGCGCCGGGCTGCCGATCGCCCCGGCGGCGAGCACGACCTCGCCCGCGGCGCGCGCGCGGTGCTGGCCGCCTGCGGCGTCGCGCCAGCGCACAGATC
>CAIRBF010000234.1 GCA_903876715.1 uncultured beta proteobacterium | reverse complement strand
GGGCAGCGCGGCGGCCACCAGCGCGCTGGCCATCAGCGCCCGGCGGGTCAGGGTTGTGCATGCGTTCTTCATCAGTGTCTCCTCTCGGGTTGGGGTAAGGGTGCAGGGGCGGGAAGGCCTGAAACCGTGCGTGGGCCGGGCCGCTCAAGGCTGGCGCGCCATCGACGGCGACCAGCCCCGGGTCTTGCCCGGGTTCATCAGGCCCATCGGGTCGGCGCGCTTCTTGAACTCGATCTGCGCGCTGTCGATGGTCTTCATGCCGCCGTCCTCGATGGTGATGACGTGCGGGTTGAAGATCGCGCAGCCGTCGGATTCGATGCTGCGGATGAGCTCGTACTGGTGCTCCACGCCGCGCCAGCGCGTCAGCACGAGGCCGAAGGTCGCGTGGCGGCCGTACATCATCGCGAACTCCTGGTGCTGCCAGACCTCGTCACCGAAGCGCGCCATCTGGCGCTCGACGATGGCGGGGTCGAAGGGCTGCGGGTAGGCCACCTGCAGGTAGCTGAAACCGCGGTCGACCTTCAGCACCTGCAGCGTGGTGTGGTTGTAGGCGCATTCGTAGGCCGGCGGCAGGCCGGCGGCCTCGGCCTCGGGCTCGCTCATCGCCATCGAGACCGTGCCGCCGAGGTCGCCGACCAAAGCGCGGAAGTTGCCCAGCGCCTCGGGCGCGATCATCGCGAACATCGCATGCCGGTCGGCGGGGAAGCGCGCGCCCAGCGCCGGGTAGTAGGGCGCGAAGCGCGCGTCCACGGCCGACAGCAGGAAGCTGCGCAGGTGCTGCGCGCTCGCGGCCATGCCCAGGTCCAGCACCTGGCGGTAGCGCGGGAACAGCGCGATCACGTGCACCCAGTCCACGGCCGGCGACAGCGCCACCTCGACCTCGGTGATGACGCCGTTGGTCCCATAGGCGTGGTGCACCTGCTGGATCTCGTCGCCCTCGAGCACGATCACGCGCGGCTCGGGCTCGACGGTGACGACGCGGCAGCGCAGCAGGTTGCCGCTGTCACGCAGCACCCCGTGCAGGGTGGAGCCGACACCGCCGAAGCCGCCGGCGATGAAACCGGCGATCGTGGCCACGCGCCAGGTGCTGGGCCAGATGCGCAGCGCCTGGCCGGTCTCGCGCGCGGCGAGTTCGATGTCGTGCATGCGCGCCCCGCCCTGCACGCGCACGCGACCGGGGCCGACATCGAGCACGCGCTGCATGCCGGTGACGTCGAGCACGAGCCCGCCGGTCAGCGGCACGCACTGTCCGTAGTTGCCGGTGCCGCCGCCACGCACCGTCAGCGCCACGCGATGCCGCGCCGCGACCGCGGCCACCTGGATCACGTCGTCCTCGGTGCTCACGCGCACGACGAGGTCGGCCACGCAGTCGTGCAACGCCTCGCTCAGCGCCGGGCTGTACCAGAAGAAGTCCTTGGACAGCGCCTTGCGCTGGCGCGGCGTGGCGATCAGGTTCAGGCCCTGAAGCTCGCGCGTGACGAGCGCCCAGTCGGGCGCAGGGTTGACGCCATGGTCGGCCGCGCGGCACGAAGGCACCGCCGGGATCTCGAGGGTGGGCGTGAAGGCGGCGGTCATGGGGCGGACAGCTTCTCGACGAGGCAGTGTCGTACCGGAGCGCAGGGCAACCCGGCCGCGGGGGCGAAACGTAGCGAGGTCAGCGCGAGCGTCATCCCGTCCTCTCAGCGCCGCAGCCCGTCGAGCTCGCGGAAATCCGGCGGCACGGCCTCGGCTCCGGTCAGAAGGCGCCCGGCGCGGACGACGCGGCGGCCGTGGGCGGCGCGGCCGACGACCTCGACGCTGTCGCGGCCGGGGTGGATGACCAGGTCGGCCGGCGCGCCGGGCCGCAGCACGCCGTCCCAGCCCAAGCCGAGCAAGGCCGCGCCCTGGCGGGTGACGGTGTCGGCCCAGTCGCGCACGGGGTCGTCCAGGTGCGCGGCCATCGCGGCCAGCGCCAGGGTCTGCAGCGGGTCGAGGTCGCCGCCGGGGAAGAAGGGGTCGCGGTGGTTGTCGGACGCAAAAGCCAGCGGGATGCCGCGCGCGCGCGCCTCGTGCACGGGCAGCAGCCCGCGCCGCCGCGGCGTGCGCCGGCCGCCGTGCGCGGGGTCGCTGGCGTTGTCCTGCAGGTAGAGGTTGGTCCAGGGCAGGCTCACGAGGCCCAGGCCGGAGGCCGCCACCTCGTCCAGCAGCGCGTCGCGCTCGCCGGTCTCGAGCACGCCCAGCACGCAGCAGTGGCCGCAGACGGTGCGCGCGCCCCAGCCGCGCTCGCGCGCGAGGCGCGCCACGTGCGGCAGGTTGGGCCGCGGCGGCTCGAGGTGTTCGTCGACGTGGAAGTCCAGGCGCAGCCCGTGCCGCTCAGCCAGGTCGAAGGCGCGCGGCAGCAGGTGCACGGGCGCGCCGGGGTAGACGAACCAGCCGAGCACGCCGCCGCCTTCGGCCACGGAGGCGGCGATGGTCGCCGCGCGCGCGGGGTCCTCGAGCTCGGCGATCGAGGCCAGCGAGGTGATGACCAGCTCGATGCGACCGGCCCAGCGCGCGCGCAGGTCCTGCAGCACGCGCCAGGCCGTGGGGCCCTGGGGCTGCGACCAGTCGCAGTAGCTGTTGAGCGCGCGCGTGCCGTGCGCGTAGGCGCTGCGCAGCGCGAAGTCGATGCGGCGCGAGAGCTCCGCCGCGGACCAGTGCACGTAGTCGCCGCGCACGCGCGCGATCGCGGC
>CAIRBF010000233.1 GCA_903876715.1 uncultured beta proteobacterium | reverse complement strand
TGGGGCCGGCTGGTCGCGCTGCAGCCGGGGCAGGTGGGGCATACGATCATCGACGCCAAGGCGGTGGGGCGTTTAAAGCCGCCGGTCTTCCGCGGCGCGCGCGCCGACACGCTCGAGGCGCTGGCCGCGCAGCTCGAGCTGCCGGTGGACCCCTTCATGCAGACGGTGCGCGCCTTCAACGCCGCCTGTCGGCCGGGGACCTTCGACCACGCGGTGCTCGACGACTGCGTCACCGAAGGCCTCAGCCCTCCCAAGACGCACTGGGCGCGCCCGATCGACACGCCGCCCTTCTATGGCTACACGCTCAAGCCCGGGGTCACCTTCACCTACCTGGGCGTGAGGGTGGACGAGCGCGCCCGCGTTCACTTCGGCGGTGTGCCCAGCCCGAACCTGCTGGCCGCCGGCGAGGTCATGGCCGGCAACGTGCTCGGCCAGGGATACACCGCCGGGGTCGGCATGACCATCGGCACCGTGTTCGGCCGCATCGCCGGTGCCCAGGCCCTGACGGCCCTGGCTCCGCGCGGCCCAGCGCAAGCGCCAGTGCGCCAGGGCGCCCGGGAGACCGCCGATGTCTGAGCTGCAGGCCCTGATCGACGAGGCGCGCGCGCTGGGCGCGGGCGCGCCTCCCCGGCCCGGCCCGGCCGAGGCCGAGGTGTCGCGGGTGATGGAGATCTGCAACGCCTGCCGCTACTGCGAGGGCTTCTGCGCCGTCTTCCCGGCGATGACGCGGCGCCTGGAGTTCGCCAGCGCCGACGTGCACTACCTGGCCAACCTGTGCCACAACTGCGGGGCCTGCCTGCACGCCTGTCAGTACGCGCCGCCGCACGACTTCGGGGTCAACGTGCCCCAGGCGATGGCTCGGGTGCGCGTGCGCACCTACGCGAAGCACGCCTGGCCTGCCGCCTTCGGCCGTGCCTACGAGCGCAACGGACTCGTCGTGGCGCTGGCGCTGGCCGCGGGGCTGGCGCTGTTCCTGGTGCTGGCACTGCTGCGAAACGGCAGTTGGTGGGGGGCGCCGGCGCAGGGCAGCTTCTACGCGATCTTCCCGCACGGGCTGATGGTGTCACTGTTCCTGCCGGTCTTCGGTTTCGCGCTGCTGGCGCTGGGCATCGGCGTGACGCGCTTCTGGCGCGGCGCGGCGCCCGGCCCGGTGCCAGCGGCGGCGGCAGGCGAGGCCGCGCACGATGTGCTGCGGCTGAAGTACCTTGACGGCGGGCACGGCGAAGGCTGCCACAACGAGGACGACCGCTGGACGAAGGCGCGGCGCCGCTTTCACCACCTGACCTTCTACGGCTTCCTGCTCTGCCTGGCCTCGACGAGTGTGGCCACGGTCTACCACTACGCCTTCGGCTGGATCGCCCCCTATGGTTGGAGCAGCCTGCCCAAGTTGCTGGGTGTGGCGGGGGGTATCGGCCTGATCGCCGGCCCGGTCGGGCTGGCGTGGTTGCGGCGCCGTCGTCACCCGCAGCATGGCGATGCCGCGCAGGCGCCGATGGACGCGGGCTTCCTGGCCCTGCTGTTCCTCGTGAGCGCCACCGGACTGCTGCTGGCGCTGGCGCGCCAGACCCCGGCGCTGCCGCTGCTGCTGTGCGCCCACCTCGGCGCCGTGATGGCCTTCTTCGCGACCATGCCCTACGGCAAGTTCGCCCACGGCATCTACCGCACCGCGGCGCTGCTGAAGTGGGCGGTGGAAAAGCGCCTGCCGTCGAACCTGCGACTTGGCGGTGATTGACGGCCGAACGGCCCGCGCCGGTCACGGGCCTGGGCATGCGCCGTGGCCCCACGACGCCGTCACGTACTGGCGCGGGATCTGCGGTGCTGCGGTGTCGATGGCAAGATCCGCGGATCTGTTCTCTGCGGCGGCGCGCCTGGCCTGCCTTCGCACACCGAGGAAAGCGTGAACATGTCCACCAAGCACACCCTGTCGCGTCGTCGCGTCCTGGCCGCATCCGCCGCGCTGACCGCACCCTGGCCCGCCCTGGCCCAGGGTGCCTTTCCCAGCCGCTCGATCAGCTTGCTCGTGCCGTTTGCGCCCGGCGGCATCGCCGACCTCACTGCGCGCGCGGTGGCCGAGCAGATGGCCCGCATCCTCGGGCAGTCGGTCGTGGTCGAGAACCGGCCCAGTGCCGGCAGCATCGTTGCGTCGCAGGCGGTGGCCAACGCGCGGCCCGACGGTCACACGCTGCTGCTGATGAGCAACGGCAACGCCGTCAGCGTGGGGCTGTTCAAGCGGCTGCCCTATGACACCGAGAAGGCCTTCGCCCCGGTGTCCACGCTCGGCTTCTTCGACCTCGGTCTGTTCGTCCCGGCAAATTCGCGCTTTTCCAACCTGCGCGACCTCGTTGCGCATGCCAAGGCCAACCCGGGCAAGCTCAACGTCGGCACGATCGCCGTCGGCAGCACCCAGCACCTGGCGGCCAAGTTGTTCGAAACCGTGGCCGGCATCGACGCCGTGGTCGTGCCCTACAAGGCGTCACCGGCGGTGGTGACGGCCCTGCGGGCGGGCGAGATCGACCTCGCCTTCGAGGTCGTCGGGCCGATGGTGTCGCAGGTCGCGGCTGGTGCGGTGCGCGCGTTGGCGGTCTCTTCGGCGGCGCGCAACCCGGCGCTGCCCGAGGTGCCGACCGTCCAGCAGGCGGGTGTGACGGGCTACGACGTCGCTTCGTGGAATGCGCTGGCCGCGCCGGCCGGCACCCCGCCCGACGTCGTCGAGGTTCTCAACCGCGCCGCGCGCGAAGCCGTGGCCTCGCCGGCCGTGCAGGACAAGCTCGGTCGGCTCGGCATGCGCCTGCAAGGCAGCACGCCGGCGGAGTTGCAGGCCCTGCTGGGCAGCGAGATCCGTCGCTGGGGCGAGGTCATCCGCAAGGCGAAGATCGATCCCGAGTGACGGTCCGGCGCCGGCCTTCACGACCGCGTCGGGCCTGGGTGCCGCCCCGAGCTGCTGGTGGGGTCGGTCGTTGACGCCGTCGCCGCGTCGGCCTGTCCGAGCACGCCCACCAGTGTATCCACAGACACCGGCTTGTGCAGCAGTGGCACGCCGGCCGCGCGCGCCTCGCGCAGGCGCTCGGGCGCGGTGTCCCCGGTGATCAGGGCGCAGCGCAGGCCGGGCTGGACGGCCTGCACCTCCCGCAGCACCTGCAGGCCACTGTCGCCTGCGCGCAGGCGCAGGTCGGTCAGCAGCGCATCCAACGGCACGTCGGATGCGATGCGCGCCGCCTGCCCGGTACCCTCGGCGAGGTGCACTTCGCAGCCGAGCTCGGTCAGGAGCAGGCGCATGCCCTCGCGCACCTGGGCCTCGTCGTCCACGACGAGCACCTTCAGGCCCGGGCGCAGGGTGGCTCGCGGGGGCGCGGGGGCGGGTGCGGGCGCGCTGCGGTCCAGGGGCAGGCGCAGCGTCACCGTCGTGCCGATGCCCGGCGCCGACTGCAGGCCGAGTCGCGCGCCGAGCAGCGCACTCAGCCGCTGCACGATCGACAAGCCCAACCCGAGCCCCTTGGCGCGGTCGCGCTCCACGTTGCCGACCTGGTAGAACTCGCGGAAGACGCGTTCCTGCTCCTCGAGCGGGATGCCGATGCCGGTGTCGGCGACCTCGACGCAGGCGTCGCCGCCATCGCGCCAGGTGCGCAGCGTGATGCGCCCGCCCGGCTGGTTGTACTTCAGCGCGTTGTCGGTCAGGTTGCTCAGCACGCGCAGCAGCAGCGCCGCGTCGGTGCGCACCGGCAGCGCCTCGCCGCCGGTCAGGGCGCAGTCCAGGCCGCGCGCAGCAGCCACCGGCTGCAGTGCCTGGTGGTGCGAGCCGGCGAGCTCGTCCAGCCGCACCGGCGCCAGCGCCGGTTGCACCGTGCCCGCGTCCAGGCGCGAGATGTCG
>CAIRBF010000232.1 GCA_903876715.1 uncultured beta proteobacterium | reverse complement strand
TGCCGCAAGCCCAGTTGCGTCTACCCCGGCATCTGCCCGAACCTGAACACCGACCACGGGCCGCTGATCAAGCTGTATCGGCGCGCGCGCGCGTTGCGCGGCGTGAAGAAGATCCTGATCGGTTCGGGCCTGCGCTACGACCTGGCCGTGTAGTCGCCCGAGTACGTGAAGGAACTTGTCACCCACCACGTCGGCGGCTACCTGAAGATCGCCCCCGAGCATACCGAAGGCGGGCCGCTGTCCAAGATGATGAAGCCCGGCATCGGCACCTACGACCGCTTCAAGCGCCTGTTCGACGAGGCCTCGGCGGCGGCGGGCAAGAAGCAGTACCTGGTGCCGTACTTCATTGCAGCGCATCCGGGCACGGGCGACGAAGACATGATGAACCTGGCGCTGTGGCTCAAGCGCAATGGCTTCAAGGCCGACCAGGTGCAGACCTTCTACCCCAGCCCGATGGCCACGGCCACGGCGATGTACCACTCGAACCTGAACCCGCTCAAGGGCATCAGCCGCGACCCGGCGCGCGCCGAGCGCGTGGACATCGTGCGCGGCGAGAAGCGGCGCCGCCTGCACAAGGCCTTCCTGCGCTGGCACGACCCGGCGAACTGGCCGATGCTGCGCGAGGCACTGAAGACCCTGGGGCGCGCCGACCTGATCGGCAACGGCAAGCACCAACTGATCCCGACCCACCAACCCACGACCGACGCCGGCTACACGAGCGCGCGGCGCAAGAACTCCACCCCGGCCGGGGCGCGGGTGTCGGGGGTGACGAAGGGCCGGCTGCTGACGCAGCACACCGGCCTGCCTCCGCGGGAGACGGGTACCGCCCCGCACACGGCTTCTGCGCGTGCGCCCGGTGCAGGCAAGCAGCGCGGCAGCCCCCCTGCTGCCGGCAGGCGAACACCGCGGCGGTGAAGCTTCTCAAGCCGTGGATGCGCCTCGAGGCGTTGCCTGCGCCCACGCCGTCTGCAGGTCTTCCAGGGCCGCCTCCACCTGGGGCGCCAGCGCCGCGATGCGCTTGACGAGTTCGGCGGCCCTGTCCATGTCGGCGGGGTTTTCGCTCATCCGCGACTCCAGTTCATGACAGGCCTGCGCCAGTGCCATGGCGCCCAGGGCGGCCGAGGACGACTTCATGCGGTGACCGAGGGCTTTCAGCGCCTGCCCATCGCCGGCTGACAGGGCCTGTTCGAGCTCTGGGAGCGTTCTGGACGTCACCTGACGGAATGCGCCGGTCAAGGCTTGCAGCGTCTGCGCCCGGCCGCGGGCCAATGCAGTCAGCGGAGCGGGGTCGAAGACCGGCGGCTCCGCCGCCTCGGCGTCGCCCCGGCCCGAGCGGCCCCGCCCACCCTGATCGACAGGCGATTGCATGGGGAGCGAGGCGGCAGCCGGCCGTGCCGCGGCGGTGCCGGTTCCGCCGTCGCGGCGCACGCAGCGCGCCACGGTGGCATAAAGCGTGGCCGGTACGACCGGCTTCGTAAGAAATCCGTCCATGCCCGCGGCCAGGCACGTGGCCTCGTCCTCGCGCCGTGCGTTGGCCGTCATCGCCACGACCGGCAAATCCCTGAGCCCCAAGGTCGTGCGGATGCGACGGGTGGTCTCCATGCCGTCCATGACCGGCATCTGCATGTCCATCAGCACACAGTCCACAGGCGCGCGCGACAGCACATCGAGCGCCTTGCCTCCCTCATGGGCCAGCAGCACCAGCGCGCCCACTGCCTGAAGGAGTTCGGCCGCAACGGTCAGGTTGAGGGCGTTGTCGTCCACCACCAGCACACGCACGCCGCGCAGCGTGTCTTCCCAGGGGCCATCCATATCTTGCGCGACGACCGGTGACGGCGTGAGAGCTTGCAACGCGCCCCAGGGCATCCGGGCCTCGAACCAGAAGGTGCTGCCCGCGCCGGGCGTGCTGCGTACCCCCACCTGCGCGCCCATCAGATCGGCGATCTTGCGGCAGATGGCCAGGCCCAGCCCCGTGCCGCCAAAGCGCCGCGACGTCGACGCGTCGGCCTGGTGAAAGGGCTCGAAAAGGCCTTGAAGCTGCTCGGTGCTCATGCCGATGCCGGGATCCTGGACTTCCAGGAGCAGCAGGACGCCGCTGTCGTCGCAGGCGCTCGCGGCGGCCCGAAGGTGGATCGTTCCGGTGCTGGAGAACTTCACCGCGTTGCCCAGGTAGTTCCACAGGATCTGCCGCAGGCGCAGCGGGTCGCCGCGCAGGGGGCGCTCGAGCCGGGGGTCGATCTCGACCGCTATGCGCAGTCCCTTCTCGGTGGCCGCGTCCTCGAGCAGGGCCGCCACCGCACCCGCCACGGTGGGTAGCGCGAAGTCGACCGACTCCAGCGTCATCTTGCCGGATTCGATCTTCGAGAAGTCCAGGATGCTGCTGATGAGTTCCAGCAGGTACTGCCCCGATTCGCCGATGTGTTGCAGGTACTGCCGAACCTTCGGCGGGGGCGAGGCACGCAGCGCCAGGAAGGACATGCCCAGGATGCTGTTCATCGGCGTGCGCATCTCGTGGCTCATGTTGGAGAGGAACTCGCTTTTGGCGCGGCTGGCTTGCGAAGCGATGAGCGTCGCCTCTTCGAGGGCCTGGGTGCGCCGGCGCACCTGGCCTTCCAGGTCCGCGTTGAGCTCGCCGAGCTTGCGCTCGGCCAGCACACGTGCGGTGATGTCGGTGCTGATGGCGATGTACTGCTCGGGACGTCCGTCGCTGCCCACCAGCGGCACGATCGTCGCGTTGATCCAGTACGGTATACCCGCGCGGCTGTGGTTGCACAGGTCGCCGTGCCAGACCTGGCCCGCGCTGATCGTCTGCCAGAGCGCCTCGAAGAATGCCGGCGGCTGGGTACCGGAATTGATGATCCGGTGGTTGCGGCCGATCAGGTCGTCGCGCGCGAAGCCGGTGATCTCGCAGAAGCGGTCATTGGCGTAGCTGATCCGGCCGTCCAGGTCAGTGATGCTGACGATGGCGTGCTGGTCGAGCGCGAATTTCTGGTTGTCCAGTGCCCGTCGACTCTGTTCGCGCTCGAGCACGAGTTCGGCGGTGCGGCGGAACAAGTCGACCACCCGCTGGACTTCCTCCGGTGCGCCCGCCACGCGCAGCCGCGAGTCGTCCAGCGTGCCTGCAGCGATGTCGAGGTCGAAATCCCGCAGCCGGTCCAGCCCTCCGAGCCAGCGGCGCAGCAGCAGGTGGATGGGCACCAGGCCCAGGAGCAGGCCAGCGAGCGTGCCCGCGACGGCCAGCGTGGACAGCGACCACAGCTCGCCCGCGGCGTACGCCGCATCGAAATGCAGCTTGAGGACGCCGTAGTCCTTGCCCCCGACGTTGATCGTCCGGTGAATCTCGTCGAAGCGCGACTCCATGAAATCGATGAACCAGCCGGGCGGGGCGCTGCGCAAGAGCTCGGCGTTCTCAAGCTGGATGCGGCCGCCGAACAGGTCGACGAAAGAGGCCGACGAGAATGTTGGGCCCTGGACGGCGACCTGCAGCGACCGCCGCAGCGTGTCGTAGTCGCCGATCACCGCGCTGTCGCGGACGGCCTGTGTCACGACCTCGATCAGTATGGCGGCCGAGCGCTGTCCGTTCTCCACCAGTTCGTCGTACTGACGGGTGAGGAAGAAGGCGAGGCCGGCGCCGACGAACAGCAGCAGCGTGGCCCCATAAAGCGCGAAGACCCGGTTCGTCAGTGAGCGCGGGGCGATTTGCCCGAGCGCGGCGCCGATGCGGACGAGGATCCTCACGGGCCGACCTTGGAGCCTGACTCAGGCTCTCAGCGCAACTGCGGTGGCGCGCTGCGGAAGAACTCGCGATACACCTCGTACTCGGCGCTGTCCGACGTGACGAAGACCGTGTCGGGCTCGAGCTTCACCATCGCCGCGGTCGACTGCAGGACCTGGCGCCCCTCAGGATCGTTCTTCATGCCGATGAACGCCGCCTTCACCGCCTGCAGGTCGGCCTCGGGTACCGACTTGGCCGCCAGGAGCGGCAGGTCATAGACCGGCCCCGAGCGCCACAACTCGCGCAGCGGCCGGCTCTCGCGCTTGGCCCAGCCCTCGGCCAGTTGTGTGTTCACACCCACCGCGGCCACCTTGCCGCTGGCCAGCTGCGCCAACGCGCCGTCGGTGTTGCCGCCGAAAACGACCTGGACGTTGATCTTGCGCTCTAGAAGCTTGGCGTAGGTGAACTTGTACGAGACCGTCGCTTCCGGCCCGGGAAAGCCGACGACCTTGCCTTCGAGTTCTTCTAGCCGGCGCAGCGCGGAGCTCGCCAACACGACAAGCGCGCCGTGGATGGGCGGCGTCGAGCGACGGGCGAAGATGCGCCAGCCCAGGCGCTCGCGCTCGGGGTTGAAGAGGTGGTTCGAGAACAGGAATTCGACCTCGTTGGCCAGAGCGTAGGACGTGGTGTCCGCGGAGGTCCGACCCAGCTTCAGCTCCAGGCGCACGCCACTGCGGCGCGACACGTGGTCGATGATCGGATTCCAGTACTTGGCCGTCAGTTCGATGCCGTACTGGTTCACGGGCGAAAACCGGAAGACCCGGGGCTGCTGTGCCGCGGCCATCCACGGCGGGCCGCAGGCCAGGCCTGCACTGGCAGCGATATGAAGGTAAAGGCGACGGCGCATCGTACCTACCCATGGGGTCCTGCAAAGCGATCGGCTTCCCCTCGGCCTGGCCAGGCGAGGGATGGGCCGTCAGGGACGAGGGCCGGATCGGCCGACGAGCCCAGGCGACCCACCGCTGTGTTGATTATGGCGGCCGCAGCGCAGGTGCCCAACGAGTTGCCCATGCTGGGTATCATCCAAACATGAACATCGCATTCCTCGGTACCGGTTTGATGGGTTCGGGTTTCGTTCGCCGCCTGCGTGCCAACGGGCATTCGGTACAGGTCTGGAACCGCAGCGCGGCCAAGGCCCGCGCGCTCGAAGGCGACGGGGTGCGCGCGTTCGACCACGCCGCCGATGCCGTGGCCGGCGCAGACCGGGTCCACCTTTCGCTGGCCGATGACATGTCGGTCGACGCGGTGCTCGAACCCTTGGCGACCGCGTTGTCGCCGGGTGTATGGATCGTCGATCACACCACCACCGCCGTCACGCCCACGGGGCAGCGCGCTGCGCGCTGGCGAGAGCGGGGGCGCGTCTTCGTGCACGCGCCGGTCTTCATGGGGCCGGCCAATGCGGCCGAAGGCTCCGGCCTGATGCTGCTCAGCGGCGAGCCTGCGCTCCACGAGGCCTTGCTGCCGGACCTGCAGCGCATGACGGGCAAGGTGCTCTACCTGGGCGAGCAGCCCGAGCGCGCAGCCGCTTTCAAGCTCTTCGGAAACATGACCCTGCTCGGGCTCCTGGCCGTGCTGGGCGACGTCAACCGGCTCGCCCACGCGGTCGGCATCTCGACCCACGACGCCTTTTCCCTGTTCCAACACTTCAACCCCGGGCAGACCCTGCCGCAGCGGGCCGCGCGCATCGAGGCCCAGCCGCACTCCACGGCGTCTTTCGAGATGGCGATGGCGCGCAAGGACCTGCGACTGATGATGGAAGAAGCGCAGCGCGGTGGCGTGGATCTGTTCGTCACCCCCGCGATGGCTGCGCTGCTCGATGCCGGACTCGCGCGCGGTGAGGGGGGGCTGGACGTCGCGGCGGCGGCGCGCATGCCCGTCTGATCGTCAGCGGTCCTAGGGTTTTCCTGGATCACAATCCAGACCCGGGCGCAGGCCTGGTCTTGAGCCTGCTGCCGAGCGACAACTCGCGGGCCCGTTGTCGAACCGACTCGCCAGCGAATGGCGCGGACCTTGCATCGACCTGCGCGCTGCCTGACCCTGCACCGTTCCGAGGAATTCCCGTGTCCATTCACGCTGCCCTGCACCACGTCACCCGCTACCGCTACGACCGGCCGGTGAACCTCGGCCCGCAGGTGGTGCGCCTGCGTCCCGCGCCGCACTGCCGCACGTCCATCGTCAGCTATTCGTTGCGTGTCGAACCGACGACGCACTTCATCAACTGGCAGCAGGACCCGTTCGCCAACCACCTTGCACGGCTGGTCTTTCCCGAGAAGACGACCGAGTTCACCGTCACCGTGGACCTGGTGGCGGAGATGGCGGTCTACAACCCCTTCGACTTCTTCCTCGAGCCCGAGGCCGAGCACTTTCCCTTTGCCTATGGCGCAGACAGCCTGCCCGATCTGGCGCCATATCTGGCGCGCGGGCCCCTGACCCCGCGCTTCGAGGCTTTCCTGGCCAGCATCTCGCGCGAGCGCCAGCGCACGATCGATTTCCTGGTCGGGCTGAACCAGCGACTGCAGCGCGAGATCGGCTACCTGATCCGCATGGAGCCGGGTGTGCAGACGCCCGAGCAGACGTTGGGGACGGCCTCGGGTTCGTGCCGCGACACCGCCTGGCTGCTGGTGCAGACGCTGCGCCACCTGGGTCTGGCAGCGCGTTTCGTGTCGGGCTATCTGATCCAGCTCAAGCCCGACGTGAAGGCGCTCGACGGCCCTTCGGGCACCGAGGTCGACTTCACCGACCTGCACGCCTGGTGCGAGGTCTACCTGCCCGGTGCGGGCTGGATCGGCCTGGACCCGACTTCCGGTCTGCTCGCCGGCGAGGGCCACATCCCGGTGGCCTGCACGCCCGAGCCCTCGAGCGCGGCGCCGGTCAGCGGGCTGGTCGACGAGTGCGAGGTCGAGTTCGCGCACGAGATGCGCGTCACGCGCATCCACGAGTCGCCGCGCGTGACCCAGCCCTACACCGAGGCGCAGTGGGCCGACATCGTCGCCCTTGGCCACTCGGTGGACGCGCAACTCCAGGCGGGCGACGTGCGCCTGACCATGGGCGGTGAGCCCACCTTCGTCTCGGTGGATGACCGCGACGGTGCGGAGTGGAACACCGATGCGCTCGGCCCGACCAAGAGCGGCCTGGCTGCCTCGCTCGCGCAGCGGCTCATGGCACGCTACGGCCAGGGCGGGTTTCTCCATTTCGGCCAGGGCAAGTGGTATCCGGGCGAGCAGTTGCCGCGCTGGGCGATCACGCTAGGCTGGCGCGCAGACGGCCAGCCCTGCTGGCAGGACCCCTTGCTGTTTGCCGACGAGCGTGAGCCGCAGCGACACACCAGCGCCGACGCGCACGCCTTCATCCAGTCGCTGGCGCTGCGCCTGGGCGTGCAGGAGCGGCACGTCATCCCGGGCTACGAGGACGCCTGGTACCACCTGTGGCGAGAGCGCCGGCTGCCGGTCAACGTCGACCCCTTCGATTCGCGCCTGGACGACGAACTCGAGCGCGCACGCTTGCGCCGCGTCTTCTCCCAGGGGCTGGGCAGCGTGGTGGGCTACGCATTGCCGCTGAAGCGCGAGTGGGTCGCCGGCACGCCCGGGCCGGCGTGGACCAGCGGGCCTTGGTTCCTGCGTGACGATCGCATGCTCCTGATCCCGGGCGACTCGCCCATGGGTTGGCGCCTGCCGCTGGACTCGCTGCCTTGGGCAGCGCCCGGCGACCGCGCCACAGCGCTGGCACTCGACCCCTTCGCGCCGCAGTCGCCGCTACCGGCCGCGGCGACGCTGCGCGCGCAGTCGATGCAGCAGATCCGGCAGACCCTGCAGGAGCCGGGGCCCGGGTTGGCCGCTGCCGCGCAGGGCGCGCCGCACGATCTCGTCACCCCGTCGCCGCAGGCGCCCGACATGCGGCCGCAGCGCGGTGAGTCGGCGGCGTGGCTGACGCGCACGGCGCTGTGTGTCGAGGTGCGCGACCCGCAGCGCGCAAACGGCCCGCAGGCCGAGGCCGCGCGCGGCGTTCGCAGCGGCGTGCTCTACGTCTTCATGCCGCCCCTGCCGCATCTGGAGGACTATTTGGAGCTGCTGGCCGCGGTCGAGGCCACGGCGCGCGAGCAGGGCGTGCGTGTCATGCTCGAGGGCTACCCTCCGCCGCGTGACGCCCGCCTGAAAACGCTGCAGGTCACGCCCGACCCGGGCGTGGTCGAAGTCAACATCCACCCGGCCCACGATTGGGCCGAGCTGGTCGACCACACCGAGTTCCTCTACGACGCGGCGCACCGCACCCGGTTGTCGAGCGAGAAGTTCATGCTCGACGGGCGCCACACGGGGACCGGCGGCGGCAACCACTTCGTGCTCGGAGGCGCCACGCCCGCCGACAGCCCATTTTTGCGCCGCCCCGATTTGCTGGCCAGTCTGCTGGCCTACTGGCACAACCACCCCTCGCTGAGCTACCTGTTCAGCGGCCTGTTCATCGGCCCCACCAGCCAGGCCCCGCGCGTGGACGAGGCGCGC
>CAIRBF010000231.1 GCA_903876715.1 uncultured beta proteobacterium | reverse complement strand
TTATTGTAGTGCAGCGCGGACCCGGGGGACGCGCTGCGTTCATCGGGGCGCGGGGCGCCGGGCGAAGACGAATGCGAGGGAGCCAACGCTGACGAGCAGCGCGATCAGCGTGAAGGCGGTGCGGTAGTCGCCGGTGCGGTCGGCCAGGGCGCCGGCGAGCATCGGGCCGGCGATCTGACCGACCGCGACGATCGCGCCCGACACCCCGAGGATGGTGCCGATGGCGCGGCGCCCGAAGTAGTCGGCGCGCAGCGCGTGCATCAGCGGGCCGCGCAGGCCCCAGGCCACGCCATGGAAGACGGCAAATCCCAGCAGGTGCAGCGGGTGCGTGGACCAGGTCAGGCACAACAGCCCGAGGCCGTGCGAAGCCATGCACAGCGCGGCCAGACGGCGCTTGTCGTAGCGGTCGCCCACGCCCATGCCCAGCAGCACGCCCACCACCTGTCCCAGCGTCATCAGCGTGATCACCCAGCCCGCCTGCGTGACCGAGAAGCCCAGGCCCTGCGTCATGTGCAGGACGGCGTGCACGTTCACCGACGTGACGACCATCAACGCCAGGCCGTGGCCGACCGACAACAGCCAGAAGGCGCGGGTGCGCATCGCCTGCGCCAGCGTATAGCCGGGGTCGACCGGCTGTGGCACACCAGCCGCCGTGCCCGTACCCTCGCCAGTCGCAGGCGTGCCCGCAGCCGCCTGCCCGGCCAGCCCGCCGACGGGCTCCACCCCGTCGGCCTGCTGGCCCAGGTCGGCGGGCCGGCCGTGGATCACGCTCGCCAGCAACCAACCTGCCACGCAGACGAAGACGCCGGAGACGGCCGCGGTGGTGCGCCAGCCCCAGAGCTCCATCGAACTAGCGATCAGGGGCACGACCAGGCCGCTGGCGGCCAGGCCCAGGCTCAGCACCGACAGCGCACGCGCGCGGCGGGACTCGAACCAGTGCACCACGGTCACCGACAGGGTGAAATAGCCGCCCAGGCTCGCCCCCACGGCCAGCATCACCGCGCTGACGTAGAAGGCGCCTACCGTCTGGACCTGGCTGAGCAGCAGGAGCCCGGCGCCGAAGATCAGCAGTCCCCAACGCACCGCCCGGCGCGTGCCGATGCGGTCCAGCAGCCAGCCGAGCATGGGGCCGACCAGGGCCGCCTCCACCGACATGAGCGCCGCGGCCCCGGCCAGCGACGTGCGGCTCCAACCCATCTCGTGGGCCAGGGAGGCGATGTACAGGCCGAAGGACTGGCTCTGCAGCGCTCCGAGCAGGAACTGGATCGTGGCCGCCGCAGCGACGATGCGCCAGCCGTGGAAGGGGCCAGTCAGGGCCTGCAGCACCGGGCCCGCCTTGGTGAGTTGTTGTCGTGCAAGGAGGGGCTGGAAAGATGACGCTCAGCCGCTCAGGCCCGCAGGACCTCGGCACCACCCAGGTAGGGCCGCAGCGCGGGCGGGATGGCGATGCTGCCATCGGGCTGCTGGTGGTTCTCGAGCACCGCCACCATCGCACGGCCCACCGCCACGCCCGAGCCGTTGAGCGTGTGCACGAACTCGGGCTTGCCCTGGGCGTTGCGAAAGCGCGCCTGCATGCGCCGGGCCTGGAAGGACTCGCAGTTGCTGCAGGAGCTGATCTCGCGGTAGGTGTCCTGCGCCGGAAGCCAGACCTCGAGGTCGTAGGTCTTGGCGCTGCCGAAACCCATGTCGCCGGTGCACAGCGCCATCACGCGGTAGGGCAGCTCCAGGGCCTGCAGCACCGCCTCGGCGTGGCCCACCATCTCTTCCAGTGCGGCGTGGCTGTGCTCGGGGTGGGCGATCTGCACCATCTCGACCTTGTCGAACTGGTGCTGGCGGATCATGCCGCGGGTGTCGCGCCCGGCGCTGCCGGCCTCGGAGCGGAAGCACGGGCTGTGCGCGGTGAGCTTGATCGGCAGTTGCGCGGCGTCGAGGATGCGCTCGCGCACGCTGTTGGTCAGGCTGATCTCGCTGGTGGAGATCAGGTACTGCTCCTGCGGCGCGGCGTCGCCCTCGCCAGCGCCGTCGGCGGCCGAGCTGCCGCGGTAGACCCAGAACATGTCGTCCTTGAACTTCGGCAACTGCCCGGTACCCACCAGGATCTCGCGGTTGACGATGTAGGGCGTGTAGCACTCGGTGTAGCCGTGCTGCTGGGTGTGCAGGTCCAGCATGAACTGGGCGAGCGCCCGGTGCAGCCGCGCCACCGGCCCGCGCATGAAGGTGAAGCGCGAGCCCGCCAGCAGCGCACCGGTGTCGAAGTCCAGCCCGAGCGCAGCGCCCAGGTCGACGTGGTCCTTGACGGGGAAGTCGAAGCCGCGCGGCACGCCCCAGCGCCGCGCCTCGACGTTGCCCTTCTCGTCGGCGCCCGCGGGCACGCTGTCGTGCGGCAGGTTGGGCAGGCCCAGCATCATGTCGGCCAGTTCGCCCTGCAGCGCCTCCAGCCGGTCAGCCGAGGCCTTGAGTTCATCGCCCAGGCCAGCCACCTGCGTCATCAGCTCCGTGGTGTCCTGGCCCTTGGCCTTGAACTGGCCGATCTGGCGGCTGACGGCGTTGCGCCGCGCCTGCAGCTCTTCGGTGCGGGTCTGGATGGCCTTGCGCTCGGCCTCGAGGGCGGTGAAGCGCTCGACGTCGAGGAAGGGCTGCGGGTTCTTGCGCGCGGCAAGACGCGCGACAACGCCGTTGAGGTCGCGGCGCAGGAGCTGGATGTCGAGCATGGTGGCGGGGGAGTGACGAAATCGGTCGGGTTCGGGGCTGCGGGCGGCTCGGCGAGGCTGTCAGCGCGGCACCGGGCGGCGGTCGGGGCGACGGCGCATCAGGATCGGGCGGCGGCCTCGGCCATGCTGCGGTCGCCCAGGCCCAGCGGCAGCGGAAAGCGCACCTTCTCCTCGACGCCCGTCATCTTGCGCAGGCTGACGACGCCGAGTTCGCGCAGCCGCGCGATCACTTCCTGCACCAGGATGTCGGGCGCGGAGGCGCCGGCGGTCAGGCCGACGCGGCGCCGGCCCTCGAACCAGGCGGACTCCAGGTCCTGCGCGCCGTCGACCATGTAGGCCGGGGTGCCCAGGCGCTCGGCCAATTCGCGCAGGCGGTTGCTGTTGCTGCTGGTGCGGCTGCCGACGACGACGACCACGTCCACCGCCGGCGCCAACACCTTGACCGCGTCCTGCCGGTTCTGCGTGGCATAGCAGATGTCCTGCTGCTTGGGCTCGCGCACGTGCGGGAACACGCGCTTGACCTCGGCCAGGATCTCCGCCGCGTCGTCGACGCTGAGCGTGGTCTGGGTCACGACCGCGAGCTTGTCGCCGCGCGGGCGCACGCGCGCCACGTCGGCCACGTCCTCCACCAGGTAGATGCCCTGGCTGAGCTGGCCCATCGTGCCCTCGACCTCGGGGTGGCCCTTGTGGCCGATCATGATGAACTCGTAGCCTTCCTTGCCCAGCTTGGCCAGCTCCACGTGCACCTTGCTCACCAGCGGGCAGGTGGCGTCGAAAACGAGGAAGCCGCGCTCGTCGGCCTCGGTGCGCACGGCCTGACTGACGCCGTGGGCGCTGAAGACCAGGGTCGCTCCGGGCGGGACGTCGGCCAGGTCCTCGATGAAGATGGCGCCCTTGGCCTTGAGGTCGTTGACGACGTAGGTGTTGTGCACGATCTCGTGGCGCACGTAGATCGGCGCGCCGTGCTTGCGCAGCGCGCGCTCGACGATCTCGATGGCGCGGTCGACGCCGGCGCAGAAACCCCGCGGCTCGGCCAGCAACACCTCCTCGGGCATGGTCTTCATCACAGCACCCCCAGCAAATCCACCTCGAAGCGCACGGGTTGTCCGGCCAGCGGGTGGTTGAAATCGAACAGCAGCCAGCCTTCGCCGACCTCGCGCACGACGCCGGCGTAGGCGCCCTGGCCGTCGGGCGTGGGGAACTGCACGACGTCGCCCACCGCGTACTGGGCATCGGGGTCGCCATGCTCGCGCAGCAGCGCGAGACGAACCTTCTGCAGAAGTTGCCCATTGCGCTCACCGAAGGCTTCGCCGGCGGGCAGGTCGAAGGCCGCCCGCGTGCCCTCGACCAGGCCGATCAGGCGCGCCTCCATGGCAGGAGCGAGCTGACCCGACCCGAGCGACAGCGTCGCCGGCTTGCCGTCGAAGGTGTTGATCACGTCGGCGCCATCGGGGCCGGCCAGGCGGTAGTGCAGCGTCAGGAAGGAACCCGGCCGGACGGTACTCAAGAGGGTCACTCCAATGGGGGAGGCGGGGCGCCTGATCGGGCGCTAGACTGAACCGGATTCTAAGAGTCGCCCCCGCACCGCTCGCGTAACGCCCCGCCCGCCATGCCGACGACGATGTCGCTGAAGGACCTGCCACTGGCCGCCCGCCCGCGCGAGAAGCTGCTCGCCCGCGGCCCGGCGGCCCTGGCCAGCGAGGAACTGCTCGCGCTGCTGCTGCGCACCGGGCGCCCGGGCCAGGGCGTGATGGCGCTGGCCGAGCAGTTGCTGGCCGAGTTCCAGGGCCTGGGAGGGCTGCTGCGCGCCGGCCCCCACGAACTGCGGCGCGTCAAGGGCCTGGGCCCGGCCAAGCGCGCCGAGATCGCGGCCGTCATGGAACTCGCGCGCCGCTCGCTGGCGCAGCAACTCGCCGACGCGCCGGTGTTCGACACCCCGGCCCGCGTCAAGGAATACGCCGCCCTGCAGATCGGCGACCTGGGCCACGAGGTCTTCGCGGTGATGTTCCTCGACCACGCCCACCGCCTGATCGAGATGGCCACGCTGTTCCGCGGCACGATCGCGCAGACCAGCGTCTACCCGCGAGAGGTGGTGAAGGAAGCGCTCGCACGCAACGCTGCGGCTGTGGTGCTGGCGCACAACCATCCCTCGGGGCTGGCCGAGCCCTCGCGCGCCGACGAGTACCTGACGCAGACACTGAAGTCAGCGCTGCAGCTGGTGGACGTGCGCGTGCTCGACCACCTGATCGTCGGCCGGGGCCAGGTGGTCTCGTTCGCCGAGCGGGGCCTGCTGTGAACCCGGCGCGCGCCCCCCGGCCCACGGCGCCGTTGAAGGACTTCGACGCCCTGGCCGCGGCTTTGAAGGCGCGCCGGCGCGAGGCCGCGGCCGAGGCGGCGCGCGAGCGCGCCCGCCAGCGCGAGCTCGAGGCCGAGCGCCGGCGCGAGCAGCAG
>CAIRBF010000230.1 GCA_903876715.1 uncultured beta proteobacterium | reverse complement strand
TGCCTTCACCTTGGCGCGGTCGATGCGCACGAGCAGTTGACCGCGCTCCACCACATCACCGGCGCGCACGAGCAACTCCTCGACGACGCCGCCGTCGGAGGACTGCACGACCTGCGTGCGGGTGGTCGGGACGACCTGAGCAGGCGCGCGCGTGACCTGGTCGACCTCTGCATAGGCCGCCCACCCTACGAATGCCGATACAGACACCAAGGTCATCCAAATGATCCGCCGCCCACCGCCCACCTCCGGCTCCGCAGCGTCAATGACTGCAATATCAACATTTTGCCGCGTTTTTCTCAGAAACATCGTCAAACGTTTCCAACCGTGCTTACTGCTGAAACCACTGGATTCGGGATCGTACCCGGGGCGGGGCGGGTCTGGTTCTTCAGCGCCTGCAGCACGGCGTCGCGCGGGCCGTCGAGCGCGATGCGGCCGCGCTCCATGACGATGACGCGCGAGACGTGCTGCAGCAAGCGCACCTTGTGCGTGACGACGACGGCCACGCCCTGAGGGTCGAGGGCGCCGAAGAGGGCTGCCATGACGCGGTCTTCCATCTCGCCGTCCATCGAGGCGGTGGGCTCGTCGAGCAGCAGGATGCGCGGCTCGGCGATCAGCATCCGTGTCAGGCCGACGAGCTGGCGCTGGCCACCCGACAGGCCACGGCCGCCTTCGGCGATCTCGAGCCCGAATCCCCGTGGATGTTGTGCCACCGCAACATCCAGCCCCGTCAGACGGGCGGCGGAGAGCACCTGTGAGTCGCTGGGCGAGGCCAGCCCCATGGTGAGGTTGTCGCGCAAGGTGCCCTTGAACAGGCGCACGTCCTGTGGCAGGTAGCCGATGTGCTCGCGCACGAAACCCGGGGCGAGCAGGCCGATGTCGTTGGCATCGAGCAGCACGCGGCCCTCGGCGGGCTGGAACAAGCCCGACAGCACCTTGATCAGCGTCGACTTGCCCGAGCCCACCGCGCCGAGCACCGCCACGCGCTCACCGGGGCGGAACGCGAGCTTGGGCACCTCCAGGCCGACGCGGCCGTCGCGGTAGGCGAAGCGCACGCCCTCGAGCGCGAGCTCGCCGTGGCAAGCGTCGGGGATGAGCGGGCGGTCGGCCTGCGGACCGTCGGTGGGCAGGCGCACGATCTGGTCCAGGCCTTCCAGCGCGGCCTTCGACATCTGCCACTGGACGATGAAGGAGGAGATCTGCGCGAAGGGCGCGAGCGCGCGGCCGCTGATGATGGTGCAGGCGATGAGCCCGCCCATCGTCAGCTCGCCCTTGCCGATGAGCACCACCCCGAGCGCGACCAGCGCCACGTAGGCCACCTGCTGCAGGGCCTGGGTGAGGTTGGCCGACAGCGTGCTGCGCGCGCGGATCTTCAGCTCGTCCTCGGCCACGGTGGCGGTGAGCTGCTGCCAGCGCTCCAGCATCTTCCACTCGCCGGCGGCGGCCTTCACGGATTCGACGCCGTCGATGCTCTCGATCAGCAGGCCGTTCTTCTGGTTCGACTCCTCGACGTGGGCCTTGGTCAGGCGCGCGAGCGAGCGCCGCAGCACCAGCGCGCCGAGCGCGGCCACGGGCAGGAAGACCAGCGGCACCAGCGCCAGCGGGCCGGCGATGAAGCCGATGAAAGCCACGAACAACAGCGCAAAAGGCAGGTCGGCGGCGACGAAGAGGGTCGAGGAGGTGAGGAAGTTGCGCACCGTCTCGAACTGCCGGATCTGCGCCGCGAAGGTGCCCACGGTGCCCGGTCGCGCGTCCATGCGGATGGCCAGGGCCTTGCCGAAGAAGTAGCCCGAGAGCTCCTGGTCAACGGCCTTGCAGGCGCGGTCGACCATCGTCGCGCGCACCTGCTTCATCACCAACTCCAGCACGACGGCGATGCCCACCCCTACCGTCAGCACCCACAGGGTGCCGTAGGCGGAGCCCGGGATCACCCGGTCGTAGACCTGCATGGTGTACAGCGACGACACGAGGCCGAGCACACTGACCAGCGCGGTGCCGAGCACGGCGTCGCCGAAGACGCGGCGGCGCTTGCGCATGGCGCGCAGGAACAGGCCCAGGGCGCCGCCCTCGGCGGGCAAGGCTTCGGCGTGGCGCCCGGCGCGGACGTCTTCGGCGCGCAGCTCGATGAACTGGCCCGCCAGCGCCGCCTCGGCCGAGAGTTCGACGCGCGCGCCCTGGTGGTCCTCGACGATGAAGCGCTGCCCGCCCAGCACGCTGCGCAGCGCGTACACGCGGCTCTCGTCGGCCGACAGCCACAGCGCCGGCGCCTGCACCGCCATGGCAGACGAGGCCGGCACGCGCCGCGCGACACCCTGCGCAAAGACAGCCGACCACATGGCCAGCGCGCGGTCGGCCCGGCCGAGCTCGCTGACGGCGTAGCCCTCGCGCGTCTGCCCCACCGTGCCGAAGCGCTGCGCCGGCACGGCCTGCCCCTGCAGCGCAGCGATGCGCGACAGCACGGCCGAAAGCGCCGGGTCGATGCGCAGGCTGGCGGTGGCCGGCTCGGCCGCCGGTGCGCCGGCACCGCCCCCGGGCGCAGGCGCCCTCGGCGCGACGGCTTCAGCGGCGTTCATCGCTCGGCGGCGCGCGCCGGCGCGACCGCGTTCGCAGGAGCCGCGACCGGCGCCGG
>CAIRBF010000229.1 GCA_903876715.1 uncultured beta proteobacterium | reverse complement strand
GGTCGGCGAGTCCCAGGTGGGCATCGGCACCGACTTCACCCAGGGCTGGGGCCCGGAGTTCTTCGACTGGATCACGCGCGACAAGGGCCGCGCGCGCAAGCTCACGGAGTTCGGCGAGATCGTGAACCCCGAGGGCATCCGCACGATCGGCGATTTCCCCAACCTCACTGCCGCGATGCAAGGCCGCGGCTGGAGCGAGGCCCGCATCCGGCGTGTGATGGGCCAGAACTGGATCGCGCTGCTGGGCGAGGTCTGGGGCGCCTGACGCCGTTGAAGCCGACCACGGATAGCATGGCGGGATGACCATCGCCATTTCCCCTTCCCGTATTCCTGGCCGCCGCTTCCTGCACTCCCCTGGCCCGACCCCCGTGCCCGACGAGGTGCTGTGGGCGATGAGCCGGCAGCCCATGGACCTGGGCGATCCCCGCCTGGCGCGCACGATCGCCGCCTGCGAGCAGGGCCTGAAGCGGCTGCTGCACACCGACGCCGGCGAGGTCTTCCTCTATGCGTCCAACGGACATGGCGTGTGGGAATCGGTGGTCGAGAACCTGCTGCCGCTCGGCGGCACGGCGCTGGTGCCGGGGACCGGGCACTTCTCGGAGTCCTGGGCCGTGCAGACCGAGGCGCTGGGCAGGCGCGTCGTGCGCACGCCCTGGGTGCAGCGCCAGCCCATCGATGTCGACGCCGTGGTTCAGGCCTTGCGGCAGGACACGGCGCGCGAGATTGCAGCGGTGTTCGTTGTCCACACCGACACCTCCCGCGGCATCCCCCGCGATCTCGCCGCCTTGCGCGCGGCGATCGACGCCACGGGCCACCCGGCCTTGTTCGTGGTGGACGTCGTCGCCTCGCTCGGTGCCGCGCCTTTCGCGATGGACGCGCTGCGCGCGGACGTCGTCGTCGGCGCCTCGCAAAAGGGGCTGATGTGCCCGCCGGGCGTGGGCTTCGTCGCCGTTGGCCTGCGGGCGATGGAGGTGGCTCGCGCCAACCCGGCGCCGCGCTTCTATTGGGATTGGGTACGGCGGCTGAGCGAGCTGTCCTACCGCAAGTTCTGCGGTACCGCGCCGCAGAGCCTGATCGCCGGGCTCGAGGTGGCACTGGGCCTGCTGTTCGCCGAGGGCCTGGAGGCCGTCTTCGAGCGCCACCGGCGGCTCGCCGGCGCGGTGCATGCGGCTGTGCAGGCGTGGAGCACCGCCGGGACGCTGGGCTTCTACGCCGAGCAGCCTGCCGCGCGTTCGGTCTCGGTGACGACCGTGACGGTGCCTTCGGGTACCGATGTCGACGCCTTGCGCACCGTCGCGCGCGAGCGCTTCCAGGTGGCTTTCGCCGGCGCGCTCGGGCCGCTGGCGGGGCAGGCATTCCGCATCGGCCACCTCGGGGATCAGAACCCGGCGGCGATCCTGGGCTGCCTGGCTGGAATCGAGGCCGCGATGTCGGCGCGCGGCATCCCTTACGGCAGCGGCGGCGTCGAGGCTGCGGTGGCCACGCTTGGCGTCTGAGCGCCGCCGCTGCGGTATCGGCCGGCAGAGCGCGCCGCGGTCGCGCGGCGCTACATCCCCGCGTAGTTCGGCCCGCCGCCGCCCTCGGGCGTGACCCAGACGATGTTCTGGGTCGGGTCCTTGATGTCGCAGGTCTTGCAGTGCACGCAGTTCTGCGCGTTGATCTGCAGTCGGTCCGAGCCGTCCTCGTTCTTGACGTACTCGTACACGCCGGCCGGACAGTAGCGGCTCTCCGGACCGGCGTAGCGCGCCAGGTTCATCGCCACCGGCACCGATGGGTCCTTCAGCGTCAGGTGCGCGGGCTGGTTCTCCTCGTGGTTGGTGTTGCTGATGAACACCGAACTCAGGCGGTCGAAGGTCAGCTTGCCGTCGGGCCTGGGGTACGCGATGGGAGGCACCTGGCTGGCGGCGTGCATCCGCGCGTGATCAGGTGTATGGCGGTGCACCGTCCAGGGCGGGCTCTTGATGCCCAGCTTGGGCAACAGCCATTGCTCGACACCTGTCATCACGGCACCGACGGTGTTGCCTTTCTTGAACCACTGCTTGAAGTTGCGGCTGGCGTCCAGTTCCTCGTGCAGCCAACTGCGCTCGAAGGCCTCGGGGTAGGCTGCGAGCTCGTCGCCTTGGCGACCCGCGGCCAACGCGGGCACGAGCGCCTCGGCCACCAGCATGCCGGTCTTGATGGCGGCATGGCTGCCCTTGATACGAGCCGCATTCAGCGTGCCCGCGTCGCAACCCACGAGCGCACCCCCCGGGAAGACCAGCTTGGGCAGGCTGAGCAGGCCGCCGGCGGTGATGGCGCGCGCTCCGTAGCCGATACGCTTGCCGCCCTCAAGGTGGGCGCGGATGGCCGGATGGGTCTTCCAGCGCTGCATTTCCTCGAAGGGGCTGATCCAGGGATTCTGGTAGTCCAGCCCGGTGACGAAGCCGAGCGTGACCTTGTTGCCCCCGAGGTGGTAGAGGAAACCGCCGCCATAGGTGTGCTCGTCCATCGGCCAGCCGGCGGTGTGGACGACCAGGCCGGGACGGGCCTTGGCCGGGTCGATCTCCCACAGCTCCTTCACGCCGATGGCGTAGCTCTGCGGGTCGCGGCCCTCGTCGAGGTGGAAGCGAGCGATCAACTGCTTGCCCAAGTGGCCGCGCGCGCCTTCTGCGAAGACCGTGTACTTGCCCAGCAGCTCCATGCCGAGCTGGAAGCCGTCGTGTGGCTGGCCGTCCTTGCCGATGCCCAGGTTGCCGGTGGCCACGCCGCGCACCGCGCCGTCGTCGGCATACAGCACTTCGGCGGCCGTGAAGCCGGGGAAGATCTCCACACCCAGGGCTTCGGCCCGCTCGCCCAGCCACTTCGTCACCGCCCCCAGGCTGATGACGTAGTTGCCCTCGTTGTGCAGGCAGCCGGGCACCAACCAGCCGGGCGTGCGGCGTGCGCGCGTCTCGTCCAGGAACAGCACCTCGTCGCCGGTGACGGGCTGGTTCAGCGGCGCGCCGAGGGCCTTCCAGTCGGGGAACAGCTCGTTCATGGCGCGAGGGTCCATCACCGCGCCGGACAGGATGTGCGCCCCGGGCTCGGAGCCCTTTTCGAGCACGACGACGGAGACCTCGGGGTTCAGCTGCTTCAGCCGGATCGCCGTGCTCAATCCGGCTGGGCCGGCACCGACGATGACGACGTCGTATTCCATCGACTCGCGTGGGCCGAATTGTTCGAGGATCTCTTGCGGCGTCATCTGGGTCCACGGTGCAGGGCTGCGACAGCGTTCGATTCTAGGGGCCGTGCTATCTTCGAAGGCAGTGACCACATCTGCAGAGGAGGGCCCCGGATGGCCTACGAGATCGACCTGTCAGGCCGCGTGGCTTTTGTCACCGGTGCGTCCAGCGGGCTGGGCGCACAGTTCGCGCGCACGCTTTCCCGTGCCGGCGCGGCCGTGGTGCTGGCCGCCCGCCGCACTGAGCGTCTGGCAACCTTGCGCGCGGAGATCGAGTCTGCAGGCGGTGATGCCCACTGCGTCAGCCTCGACGTCACCGACATCGACAGCATCCGCGCCGCGGTGGCGCACGCCGAGACCGAGGTCGGCACGATCGACATTCTGGTCAACAACTCTGGCGTCAGCACCACGCAGCGCCTGGTCGACGTCACCCCGGAGGACTACGCCTTCGTGATGGACACCAACGCGCGGGGCGCCTTCTTCGTGGCGCAGGAGGTGGGCAAACGCATGATTGCCCGTGCCCGGGGCGCCGCGCCAGGCACCTTCGTCGGCGGGCGCATCGTCAACATCGCCTCGATGGCTGGTCTGCGCGTGCTCAGCCAGATCGGGCTGTACGCGATGAGCAAGGCGGCGATGATCCACATGACGCGGGCCATGGCGCACGAGTGGGGTCGGTTCGGCATCAATGTCAACGCCATCTGCCCGGGCTACATCGACACCGAGATCAACCACCGCCACTGGCAGACCGAGGCCGGGCAGAAGCTGGTCCAGATGCTGCCGCGCAAGCGCGTGGGCCACCCGCAGGACCTGGACACGACGCTGATGATGCTGTGCGCCAACGAGAGCCACTTCATCAACGGCGCCATCATCCAGGCCGATGACGGCCATGCGGTCTGAGCCGGCCATGGTGGTCGCTCCGCTGCGCCCGCTGACCCCGCTCGAAGCCCGCGTGCTGGGCGTTCTGGTGGAGAAGCAGCACACCGTCCCCGACACCTACCCGCTGTCGATGAATGCGCTGGTGGCCGGATGCAACCAGAAGACGGCCCGCGTGCCGGTGATCGAGGCCTCCGAGGCCGAGGTGCTGACGGCCGTCGATGGGCTGAAGGCGCTGAGCCTCGCCTTCGAGGGCAGCGGCAGCCGTGTCGTGCGCTTCGAGCACAACCTGGGGCGTCGACTGGCCTTGCCGAGCCAGGCGGTCGCGCTGCTGGCGGTCTTGATGTTGCGCGGGCCGCAGACGGTCGCTGAGTTGCGCATCAACTGTGAACGCCTGCACCGCTTCGCCGACATCTCCTCGGTCGAGGCTTTCCTGGTCGAGTTGGCCGAGAAGGACCCGCCCCGTGTGCTGCGCCTGGCCCGCGGACCCGGCGAGCGCGAATCGCGCTGGGCGCACCTGCTGTGCGGCGAGGCTGGCCTGCAGGCGGCCGAGGCTGATGCGGGGGGCGCCGGTTCGGCCCCCAGCGTCGCCTCGTCCGAGCTGGCGGCCCTGAAGGCCGAACTGGCTCGCGCCCATGCACGGATCGACACCCTGGAGTCGGGGATCGAGCGCCTGTATGCCGAGCTGGGGTTGCAGCGGTGAGCGGACTGCGCTTCGAGCTGCCAGAGCAGCGCCACCTGGTCTTTGAGATGGTCATCCCGGTGCGCTGGGGCGACATGGACGCCATGGGCCATGTCAACAACACGATCTACTTCCGCTACATGGAGATCGTGCGCCTGGAATGGATCCATCGCCGTGTGGCCCCGCCCGGGCCGCAGGGCCCGGTGATCGTCAACGCCTTCTGCAACTTCCTGCGGCAGATCGAGTACCCGGGCGAGGTTCTGGCCCGGCATTACGTCGGGGAGGTAGGGCGCAGCAGCTTCGACACCTGGATCACGCTCGAGCGCACCGACCGGCCGGGCGTGCGGTATGCGGAGGGCGGTGCGCGCATCGTGTGGGTCGACTATGCCGCGCAGAAGTCGGTGCCGCTGCCCGCCGAGGTGCGCGCCTTGATCGAGGCGCCGTTCGCTACAAGTCCGTCCTGAGCTTCCAGATCTCGGGGAAGAGCACGACGTCGAGCATCTTGCGCAGGTAGCCCACGCCGCTGGTGCCGCCGGTACCGCGCTTGAAGCCGATCACGCGCTCGACCGTGGTCAGGTGGCGGAAGCGCCACAAGCGAAAGGCGTCTTCCAGGTCGGTGAGCTCCTCGCCGAGCTGGTAGAGGTCCCAGTGGCGGGACGGGTCCCGGTAGACCACGAGCCAGGCCTGCTCGACCTCGTCGCTGGCGGGGTAGGGCTCGCGCCAGTCGCGCTGCACGTGGCTGGCGGGCACGGGCAGGCCGCGGCGCGCGAGCAGGCGCAGGCTCTCGTCGTACAGCGAGGGCGCTTCGTACGCGGCCTGCACGCGTGCCAGGAGATCAGGACGGTGCGCGTGCGGCTTGAGCATCGCTGCCTTCTTGTTGCCGAGCGCGAACTCGATCGAGCGGTACTGCCAGCTCTGGAAGCCGCTGGAGTTGGCGAGGTAGCCGCGGATCGCGCTGTACTCGGGCGGCGTCATCGTCGCGAGCACGTCCCAGGCATGCACGAGCTGCTCGAGGATGCGGCTCACCCGCGCCAGCATCTTGAAGGCGGCGGGGAGCTCGTCGCGCGCGACCGCGCCGATGGCGGCCTGCAGCTCGTGCAGCATCAGCTTCATCCACAGCTCGCTGGTCTGGTGCTGGATGATGAAGAGCATCTCGTTGTGGTCGGGCGACAGCGGGTGTTGGGCGTTCAGCACCTGGTCCAGGTGCAGGTAGTCGCCGTAGCTCATGTCGCGGGAGAAGTCGGTCTTCGCGCCCTCGGCGATGGCGGCGTGCAGGGGCGCTGCCGTGACCGCACCAGGTGCGGCCGGGGTCGCGGCTGGGGCTGCGCTCGCGGCGCCCGGCATGCCGGGGGTGCCGCGGTCTTCGTCTTCGGCTGCGTCGTCTGCACCGTATCCGTAAGGGCATCCCATCAGGTCACCTGCTGCCGTTGGTGAAAGCGCGGCTCGCGCCACTGGCCGCTTTCCAGCACCTGGCGCAGCTGCTCGGCCGCGTCCCAGACGTCGACATGGCGCAGGTACAACGGCGTGAAGCCGAAGCGCAGCACGTCGGGCGCGCGGAAGTCGCCGACGACGCCGCGCTCGATCAGGGCCTGGACGATGGCATAGGCGCCCTCGTCGCGGGCCAGGCTGACCTGGCTACCGCGCAGGGCGTCGACGTCGGGCGAGACGATGCGCAGGCCGTGCCCGGCGCACCGCTCGCGCACGAGCCGGGCGAACAGCCGCGTCAGCGCGAGCGACTTCGCGCGCAGTGCCGCCATCCCGCCCAGCAGCTCGGCCGCGAGCAGGGTGTCGACGCCGCACTCGAGTGCCGCCACCGCCAGGATGGGCGGGGTACCGCACAGGTAGCGAGCGATGCCCTCGGCCGGGCGGTAGCCGGGGGTGAACTCGAAGGGCGCGGCGTGGCCGATCCAGCCCGCCAGCGGCTGCCAGGCACGATTGACGAGCGCGGGCCGCACCCAGACGAAGGCCGGCGCCCCGGGGCCGCCGTTGAGGTATTTGTAGCCGCAGCCCACCGCGAAGTCGGCCCGCGCTGCGCTCAGGTCCAGCGGCAGCGCGCCGGCGGTGTGGGCGAGATCCCACACGGTCAGCGCGCCGGCGGCGTGCGCCGCCTGCGTCAGCGCGTCCATGTCGTGGATGCGACCGGTGCGGAAGTTCACGTGCGTCAGCAGCAGCACGGCGACATCGTGACCGCGCCCCGCCGCCAGCCGGGCGGGGATGTCGTCGGCGTCCAACAGCTCGAGGCGGCCGCCGTGCTCGCGCGCCAGCGACTCGGCGATGTACAGGTCGGTCGGGAAGTTGTCGCGCTCGGAGACGATGACGCGCCGCGCCGGGCCTGCCCCCGGGGCCTCGCGCGCCAGCTGCAGCGCCGCGCTCACCACCTTGTACAGGTTGACCGAGGTCGAGTCGGCCACCACCAGCTCGCCCGGCCCGGCGCCCACCAGGCGCGCGATCTTGTCGCCCACGCGTTGCGGCAGCGTCATCCAGCCGGCGCTGTTCCAGCTGCCGATCAGGCCCTGGCCCCACTCCTGCGTCATCACCTCGGCCACGCGTGCTGGCGTGGTGCGTGGCAGCGGGCCGAGCGAGTTGCCGTCGAGGTAGACCAGACCCTCGGGCAGGTGGAACTGCTCGCGCAGTGTCGCCAGCGGGTCGGCGCGGTCGAGCGCGGCGCAGTCGTCACGGGTCAGGGTCATCGGTCCTCCGTTGGGGTGGCGGTCGTCGGCAAGGCGCGCAGCACCGCACGCACCGGCGAGGCGTCGGCCTGCATCAGCTTCAGCGGCAGCGCGATCAGTTCGTAGTCGCCCTCGGGCACGGCGTCGAGCACGAGGTTCTCGAGCACGCGCAGGCCGCGCCTCCGCACGGCCTGGTGGCTGGGCAAGTCCTTGCTGGAGGCCGGGTCGATGCTCGCGGTGTCGATGCCCACGAGCGTGACGCCCAGGTCGGCCAGGCGCTCGACCAGCGCGGGGTCCAGGCCGGCGAGCCCGGGGTCCCAGCGGTCGCCGGGATGCTGGCGGTAGGTACGCACCAGCACGCGCGGCGGCAGCGGGCCCTGGCCCTGCAAGCCGGCGACGACGTGCTCCCAGGTGACGAGCGGGAGGGCGCCCAGCGCATGGACGACGCGGCAGGGGCCGAGGTAGGGCTCCAGCGGCAAGGCGCCGGCGCAGGCTCCGTCGGCGTCGTAGTGCCGTGGCGCGTCTGCGTGCGCGCCCACGTGCGGGCTGAGCGTCAGTGTGGCCACGTTGACCGGGCAGCCGGGCGCGATCGTCCAGCTCCAGGCCTGGGCGTAGGGCGCGTCGCCGGGGAAGACGGGGGCGCCGTCGTGCACCGGCGGCGAGATGTCCCAAAGGCGGGGCAGGGCGGTGTCCAAGGTCCTTCAGTCCTCCGTGGGCGTGCCTTTGGGGCAGACGGATCGCTCGCCCCTGTGCCCGCTGATGCGGCGCGTGGCAGCACGCCAGGGTTGATATCAGGGTCGATCCCGGTGTCGCGGGACTGCCGCATGAAATAGTTTAGTTATAAAGTAAATTGTCGCCCGTCCTTGTGGGCGATCTCATGAGAGGCTTGCATGGCGACCCCTGTCGACACCTTTGCGCGCGACCGCCTACCGGCGCCCCAGGACCTGCCTGAGTTCCTGTTCGATCTGCCCGAACTGCAGTTCCCCCCGCGGCTGAACGCGGCCGTGGCCCTGCTGGACAACCGCGTGGCTCGCGGTGACGGTGCTCGGCGCTGCCTGATCGGCGCCGACGGCCGCGTCTGGACCTATGCCGAACTCAAGGACCAGACCGACCGCATCGCGCGCGTTCTGGTGGAGGACCTGGGCCTCGTGCCCGGCAATCGGGT
Source organism: uncultured beta proteobacterium (assembly GCA_903876715.1). GTDB lineage: Bacteria > Pseudomonadota > Gammaproteobacteria > Burkholderiales > Burkholderiaceae_C > Rubrivivax. Next base: position 930 of record CAIRBF010000229.1, on the reverse strand, counting down.
GCTGCTGCGTGGTGCCAACAGCCCCATGCTTGCCGCGTGCTTCCTGGCCGTGATCAAGACCGGTGGCATTGCCGTGGGCACCATGCCGCTGCTGCGCGCCAAGGAGTTGACGACCATCGTCGACAAGGCGCAGATCAGCCACGCGCTGTGCGACGCGCGTCTGTCCGGCGAGCTCGAGCAGGCGCGCGCGCAGTGCCCGACGCTGCGCACGGTGCTGCACTTCAATGGCGGCCCAGCCTCGGCGCTTGAGCAGGCGGCGGCCGCCAAGCCGGCGGGCTTCGAGCCGCACGACAGCGCGGCCGACGGTATTTGCCTGATGGCCTTCACCTCGGGTACCACCGGGCAGCCGAAGGCGGCGATGCACTTCCACCGCGACCTGCTCGCCGCCTGCGCCTGCTGGCCGCCGCACGTGCTGCGCGCCACGCCCGACGACGTCTTCATCGGCAGCCCGCCGCTGGCCTTCACCTTCGGGCTCGGCGGCCTGCTGCTGTTCCCGCTGTCCATCGGCGCCTGCACGGTGCTGCTGGAGAAGGCCTCGCCCGACGTCCTGCCGGCGGCCATCGCGCAGCACCGCGCCAGCGTGCTGTTCACCGCGCCGACGTCTTACCGCGCGATGGCGGGTGTGGCGGGACAACACGACCTGTCGAGCTTGCGCAAGTGCGTGAGCGCCGGCGAGGCCCTGCCCGCGGCCACGCGCGCGCTGTGGCGCGAGGCCACGGGCATCGAGATCATCGACGGCATCGGCTCGACCGAGATGTTCCACATCTTCATCTCGGCCGACGAAGCCGGCGCCAGGCCTGGCGCGACGGGCGTGCCGGTGCCGGGCTACCGCGCCTGCATCGTCGACGACGAGTTCCGCGAGCTCCCCCGCGGCAGCGTCGGCCGCCTGGCCGTCAAGGGCCCGACGGGCTGCAAGTACCTGGACGACCC
>CAIRBF010000228.1 GCA_903876715.1 uncultured beta proteobacterium | reverse complement strand
GTGGGCCGGGCGCTGCGCCGGCTCGGGTTCCAGGTGCGGGTGGATGCGCGCCTGACCGAGATGGACTTCGGCCGCTGGGACGGCCGGCGCTGGGACGACATCCCGGCCGGGGAGATCGGCGCCTGGGCCGATGACCTGCTGGACCACGCCCCCGGCGGCGGCGAGACGCTGCGCGCGCTCGCGCGGCGGGCGCAGGAGTTCGCGGTGACCGCGTCAAGGTTCGCGGCGCCCGCCACGCCGGCGCGCGCAGCCGCCGCCATGCCGCCATGGGCTGCCGTGATCGTTGTCACCCACGGCGGTTGGGTCAACGCGCTCGCGCACGTCGACCCGGGCCAAGACCGACTGCCGGCCGCGGACTGGCCGGCGCCGCCGCGCCACGGAGCTCTTGTGCGCCTGCGCCTGGGCCCCGCCGGTACCGACGCGCACGTCCGTGTGGGCGTGGAGCTGCCCGCCCGCCCGGGCGCCGACCCGCACACCCGCCCAGGCGCGCAGGGTACGGCCGCCGCAGGCGCCGCCGCGACGCTCAGTTCATCGTCACCTTCGCTTGCCTGACGATGTCGGAGAAGGTCTTCAGGCTGCGCCGCATGTGGGCGTCGAACTGCTCGGGCGTGGAGCCGGTGACGATCAGGCCCATGTCCCGCAGCCGCGGGGCCAGGGCCTCGGAGCGGATGACGCGGTTCACGTCGGCGTTGATCTTGGCGATGATCTCCGGCGGCGTGGCGCGCGGCAGGCCGATGCCCAGGTTGCTGGCGAAGTCGAAGTCCGGGATGGATTCGCCGGCGGCGGGGATGTTCGGTGCGGCCGGGTCCCGCTTCAGGCCCATGACGGCGATGGGCTTGAGCTTGCCGGCGTTGACGTGCGGCATCGAGCTGAACAGCGGGTCGATCAGCAACTGCACGCGGCCATCGATCACGTCCGGGTAGGCGCCGCCCGCGCCCTTGTAGGGGATGTGCATCATGTCGATGCTGGTCAGCAGGTTCAGCTGCTCGCCGGCCAGGTGCATCGAGCTGCCGGCGCCCGCGGTGGCATAGGACAGCTTGCCCTTGTTCGCCCGGCCGTAGGCGATGAGCCCGGCCAGGTCGTTGAAGGGCATGCCGTTGGTGGCCGTCATCAGGATGTTGCCCACCACCAGCATGGTGCCGGAGAGGTCGCGCAGGGTGTCGAAGGGCATGTCCTTGCGCAGCGCGGGCTGGATGCCGAGCACGCCAATGGCCAGGATGCCCAGGGTCTGGCCGTCCGGCGCCGACTTGGCGACGAAGTCGGTGCCGGTGATGGTGCCGGCGCCGGGCTTGAACTCGACGATGACCGGCACGCGCCACATCTTGGAGAGGTCGGCCTCGAGCAGGCGGGCCAGGATGTCGAGCGCGCCGCCGGGGACGTTGGGCACGATGATGCGCACGGGGCCGCGCGGCCAGTTCAGGGCGGCGCCCTGGGCCTGGGCGGTCAACGGCACGCCGCAGGCGGCGGCAGCCGCCGCGGTGCCGGCTTGCAGGATGAGCTGTCGGCGACGGGGGTTCATGGTGGGGTCTCCTCCTCGGGGGTTCGGCCCTGTGGGCGGTTGGAATGCAGCGCCGCTGATGTTTGTGCACGCCCCGGTGGCGTGTCAACCGGGCCATCCCTCATGCGGTGGAGAGGGCCGGTCCGGGAGGCGTGGCTGCACCCTGGCGCGGGCCTGGACGCCTTGGGCGGTGCGCATGGGTGGCAATCCGTCGCGGGCATCCGCGCCTGCGTCTGTGCTGAGGGCTTCTGCGCGGCTCAGGGCAGGCTGGTCGAGGTGCCAGCGAGGGGCTTCGACAAGCTCAGCCCGAACGGGTTCTCTTTCGGCACGAGCGGGTTCTCTTCGAGCACCGAGCACCGAGCACCGAGCAGCGAGCAGCGAGCAGCGAGCAGGAGAGCAGGAGAGCAGGAGAGCAGGAGAGCAGGAGAGCAGGAGAGCAGGAGAGCAGGGGAGCAGGGGAGTAGGGGAGTAGGGGAGTAGGGGAGTAGGGGAGCGGGGGAGCTCCGAGCGGGCGCCGAGTGGAGCCGAGAAGGCGCTCTCAGCGTCCGCGCTCCTTGACCCGCACCCCGTCGGCCACCGCCGGGGGCGGGTAGACGACGACGGCCTGGCCCTCCTGCAGGCCCTGCAGCACCCAGGCGAGGGCGCCGTTGCGCGCGCCGACGAGGACGGGGCGCAGCCGGGCGCGGCCCGATTCCACGGTGAAGACGCCCATGCGCAGGCCCTCGGGCGCGGTTGGGGTCGCAGGTCCCGACAGCGGTGTGGCAGACCCTGCCGGTGCGGCCGACCCCGAGGCAGACCCTGCCCCGCCAGCCTGCGCCGGAGCTTGCGGCGCCCAGGCCGGCGCGCCCTGCGGCCAGGGGAAGACGGCGCTCACCGGCACCGTCAGCGCGCCCGCCTCGCGCCGCGTCAGGATGCGGGCGACGACGCGCCAGCCGTCGCCCAGGGCCGGCGCCGGCGCGCCCGCGGGCGGCTGCAGGTCGATCAGCACCTCCACGCGCTGCTCTTCCACGCCCAGGGCCGAGACCTTGGTGTAGGCGGCGGGCTCCACCAGGCGCACCCGGCCTTCGAGCGCGCCGGGGCCGCCCCAGCGCTCGACGCGCACCGCGCTGCCCGGCCGCACGGCCGTGGCGTCGGTGGTCAGCAGCTCGGCCACCACCTCCAGGCGGCCGAGGTCGGCCAGCTCCACCAACGCCGTACCCAGGCCGACGACCGCCTCACTGGCCTGCGTCACCTTCAGCACCCGGCCGGCGATGGGCGAGCGGACCTCGTAGACCGCCCCGCTGGGGCGGGCGGCAGTGCCTGAAACCGGCGCGTCGGCGTGGGTATCGGCGCCGACGGCCTGCCCGCCGGCACGGGCCGGGGCGGCGGTGGCGCGGCCTGCGGCGGTGGCGGCACGGCCTGCGGTGGCAGCACGGCCTGCGGCCTGGGCGCTTGCGGTGTTGCCTGCGGG
>CAIRBF010000227.1 GCA_903876715.1 uncultured beta proteobacterium | reverse complement strand
CGGCATGCCTTCGGAAACCTTGAGGAAACGCTTGTTGGTGCGGAAGGCGTCACCCTCGCCGGCGAACATGCGCGTCGGGTCCTCGTTCTCGCGCTTGAAGGCGAAGGTGCCGGCGGTATAGGGGAAGGAGCCGGGCACGTTCTCGAGCAGCAGCCACTTCAGCAACTCGCCGTGGCACTCCCAGGTCGGCAGCGCCACCTTGCGGATCTTGCTGCCGGACAGCGTCGTGTGCGTGAGCGTGGTGCGGATCTCGCGGTCGCGGATCTTCACCACGTACTCGTCGCCGGCGTAGGCCCGCACCGTCTCGGGCCACTGGGCCAGGAGCTTGCGCGCACGCGGATCCAGCCGGGCCTCGCGCTCGTCGGCCAGGGTCAGCGCGGCATCGGCCGCACGTGGCTTGTCGGGCTTGCTGGCCGCCAGCATGCCGGCCGCGGCACGCAACTGCTGCACCTCGCGCGCCAACGCCGCCTGCTCGCGCGCGCGCCGCTTGTATCCGCGCACGGTGTCGGCGACATCGGCCAGGTAGCGCACCCGCGCCCCAGGGACGATGGCCACCTGCTGCGTGCTGTGGCGCGTGGACACCGGGGCCAGGAGGCCTGCTGCAAGCGGCAGGCCGAGCTCGCCCAGGCGCGGCTTGAGCGACTGGTACAGCGCCGTCACACCATCGTCATTGAAGCGACTGGCCATGGTGCCGAAGACCGGCATCTCCTCGGTGCGCTTGCCCCAGGCCTCGCGGTTGCGCTGAACCTGCTTGGCCACGTCGCGCAGTGCGTCCAGCGAACCCTTGCGGTCGAACTTGTTGATCGCCACGAACTCGGCAAAGTCCAGCATGTCGATCTTCTCGAGCTGGCTCGCGGCGCCGAATTCCGGCGTCATCACGTACACCGGCACGTCCACCAGCGGCACGATCGCCGCGTCACCCTGGCCGATGCCCGAGGTTTCGACGATGATGAGGTCGAAGCCGGCGCACTTGCACGCGGCGATGACGTCAGGCAGCGCCTGGCTGATCTCGCTGCCAAAGTCGCGCGTGGCCAGGCTGCGCATGAAGACCCGTGGTCCCTGCTGCCAGGGGCCGATGGCATTCATGCGGATACGGTCGCCCAGCAGTGCACCGCCGCTCTTGCGCCGGCTCGGGTCGATCGAGATCACGGCCAGCCGCAGCGCGTCGCCCTGGTCCAGGCGCAGGCGGCGGATCAGCTCGTCCGTCAGGCTGGACTTGCCCGCCCCACCCGTGCCGGTGATGCCCACCACGGGGACCCGAACCTGCGCCGCCTGGGCGTGCAGCGCGCTCTTGAGCGCGGGGTCGGCACGCCCGTTCTCCAGCGCCGTGATGGCCTGCGCCAGCGCGCGCCAGGCTGCCCCGGTGTGCCCCTGGAGCGCGGCGACGTCCCGCGGCGCCTGCGCCGACAGATCGCGGTCGCAGCGCATCAACATCTCGCCGATCATGCCCTGCAGCCCCATGCGCTGCCCGTCTTCGGGGCTGTAGATGCGCGCGACGCCATAGCCCTGCAGCTCGCGGATCTCCGCCGGCACGATGACGCCGCCGCCACCGCCGAAGACCTGCACGTCGGGCCCGCCGCGCTCGCGCAGCAGGTCCACCATGTACTTGAAATACTCGACGTGCCCGCCCTGGTAGCTGCTGACCGCGATGCCCTGCGCGTCTTCCTGCAGCGCCGCGGTGACGACCTCGTCGACGGAGCGGTTGTGGCCGAGGTGGATGACCTCCGCGCCCATGCCCTGGAGGATGCGGCGCATGATGTTGATGGCCGCGTCGTGCCCGTCGAAGAGGCTGGCCGCTGTCACGAAGCGCACCTTGTTCACCGGCCGGTAGTCGGCCAGGCCCTTGAATTCGGCGGAGAGGTCGGTCATCTGCAGGCTCCCAGTTGACGTTAACGTCAATTGCAATGATGCCATCTCCGGCTGACACGAGCTCGCCGGGCAGCGGGCAAACCCTCAGAGCGGCGCAAGACCCTGGCTCCTGTTGGTTAGGATGCAGGGTTGCGGTGTGGAGGAGCAACGAGGGCGCGGTTCATGGGTTTTCTGGCAATCGACATCGGCAACACGCGGCTGAAGTGGGCCATGTTCGACTCTGGCCGGCCCGCAGCACGGCTGCAGGCCCAGGGTGCGGTCTTCCTCGAGCACATCGACACCCTCGCCGAGGGCGACTGGCGCGCACTGCCGGCGCCCGAGCGCATGCTGGGCTGCAACGTGGCGGGCGACGCGGTGCGCAAGCGGGTCGAGGAACAGCTCGAGCTGTGGGACATCCCCGGGCGCTGGGTGGCCTCGGGTCCGAAGGGCGGTGGTGTCGTCAACGGCTATGACCATCCGGGTCGGCTCGGCAACGACCGTTTCGTGGCACAGGTCGGCGCGCGCTGGCGCAGCCTCGCGCGCGGCGAACCGGGGCCGGTGCTCGTCGTCATGATCGGCACCGCGGTCACGGTGGACGCGATGGACGCCGACGGCCGCTTCCTCGGCGGCCTGATCCTGCCTGGGCACGGCATCATGCTGCGCGCGCTCGAGGGCGGCACCGCCGGCCTGCGCGTACCCACGGGCGAGGTGGTCGACTTCCCGAAGAACACGAGCGACGCGCTGACCAGCGGCGGCACCTACGCGATCACCGGCGCGATCGAGCGCATGCACCGGCGCCTGAGCGCGCACTGCGGCCGTCCGCCGCACACCCTCATGACCGGCGGCGCCGGTTGGAAGGTCTCGCCCTATCTCGACGTGTCGCACGAGCTCGTCGACACCCTGATCTTCGACGGCCTGCTGGTGCTGCAGGCCGAGCGCGCGGGTACCTACAGCACGTAGCGCGACAGGTCCTCGTTGCGTGCGAGCGCGCCCAGGCAGGCGTCAACCTGGGCCGCGTCCATCGTCACCGCCTGCCCGCTGCGGTCGGGCGCATCGAAGCTGATCTCGTCGAGCAGGCGTTCCATCACGGTGGACAGACGCCGCGCGCCGATGTTCTCGGTGCGCTCGTTGACATCGCAGGCGATCTGGGCGATGCGACGCACCGCCTGCGGCGTGATCTCCAGCGTCACGCCCTCGGTGGCGAGCAGGGCCTGGTACTGCCGCACGATGCTGGCGTGGGTGCTCGTCAGGATGGCCTCGAAGTCATCCACGGTCAACGACGACAGCTCGACGCGGATCGGGAAACGCCCCTGCAGCTCGGGGATGAGATCGCTGGGGCGCGCAAGGTGGAAGGCGCCGGAGGCGATGAACAGGATGTGGTCGGTCCTGACGATGCCGTACTTGGTGTTGACCGAGGTGCCCTCGACCAGCGGCAGCAGGTCGCGCTGCACGCCCTGGCGGCTGACGTCGGCGCCGCCGTGTTCGCTGCGCGTGGCGACCTTGTCGATCTCGTCGATGAAGACGATGCCGGAGGACTCGGCATGCGCCAGCGCCGTGGCGCGGATCTCCTCCTCGTTGACGAGCTTGGCGGCCTCCTCGTCCACGAGCAGGCGCAACGCCTCGCGTACCTTCAGACGGCGCGTGCGGCGCCGGCCCGGGCCCATCTGCGAGAACAGGCCCTTGAGCTGCTCGGCCATCTCCTCCATGCCCTGCGGGCCCATGACCTCCAGCGCCGGGCGGGCCTCGGCGACCTCGATCTCGATGTCCTTGTCGTCGAGCGTGCCCTCGCGCAGTCGCTTGCGCATGATCTGGCGCGCCGTGTTGTCGGCGGCAGCACCCTGCGGCGCGCCGAAGTCCGAACGCGGCGGCGGCACGAGCGCGTCGAGCACGCGGTCCTCGGCCGCGTCCTCGGCAAGGCTGCGCTTGGTGCGGACCTGACGCTCGCGCTCCTGCTTGACCGCCACCTCGACCAGGTCACGAACGATGGTGTCGACGTCCTTGCCGACATAGCCCACCTCGGTGAACTTGGTCGCCTCGACCTTGACGAAAGGCGCGTCGGCCAGGCGCGCAAGGCGGCGCGCGATCTCGGTCTTGCCCACGCCGGTGGGGCCGATCATCAGGATGTTCTTCGGCGTGATCTCGGCACGCAGCTTGTCGTCGACCTGCTGGCGGCGCCAGCGGTTGCGCAGCGCGATCGCCACCGCGCGCTTGGCCGCCGCCTGGCCGACGATGTGGCGGTCGAGTTCGGAGACGATCTCGCGGGGGGTCATCGGCAGCGTCACTCGAGCACCTCGATCGTGTGGCGTTGGTTGGTGTAGATGCACAGCTCGCCGGCGATCGACAGCGCCTTGGACACCATCTCTGCCGGCGCGAGCTCGGTGTGCTCCATCAGCGCCATCGCCGCGGCCTGGGCGTAAGCACCACCCGAGCCGATGGCCACGATCCCGCGTTCGGGCTCGAGCACATCGCCGTTGCCGGTGATGATGAGCGAGGTCTCACGGTCGGCCACGGCGAGCATGGCTTCGAGCCGGCGCAGCACGCGGTCGGTGCGCCAGTCCTTCGTCAATTCAACGGCCGCGCGCACCAGGTGGCCCTGGTGCTTCTCGAGCTTGGCCTCGAAGCGCTCGAACAGCGTGAAGGCATCGGCCGTGGCGCCGGCGAACCCGGCGAGCACCTGGTCGCGGTGGAGCTTGCGCACCTTGCGCGCGCTGGCCTTGACGACGATGGTGCCCAGCGTGACCTGGCCGTCACCGCCCATGGCCACACGCGCGCCTCGACGCACGCTGAGGATCGTCGTGCCGTGAAAACTCTCGTTCATGTCGGGTAGCCCTCGGGCTGCGTGAAAGGGGCTCTGCCAGCAGGTCCGGCGCACGGCCAAACGCACGGTCGATCACTCGCTGCAGTCGCCGGAAGAGCCGCGCCGCGCAGAGGCAGGCGCCCCGCGGGTTTTGGACAGCAAGCAGCGCGGCGGGCCAGCCGCCGTGGCGGTCAATCCCCGAACATCTTCTGCTTGAGCTCGCGCCGCTGCTGCGCCTCCAGGGACAGCGTGGCCGTCGGTCGTGCCAGCAGGCGCGGCAGTCCGATGGGCTCGCCGGTCTCGTCGCAGTAGCCGTAATCGCCCGTGTCCAGCAGGGCCAGCGCCTGGCTGATCTTCTTCAGCAGCTTGCGCTCGCGGTCGCGAGTACGCAGCTCCAGGGCGTGCTCCTCCTCGATCGTGGCGCGATCGGCGGGGTCGGGCACGATGGTCGTGTCCTCGCGCAGGTGTTCGGTGGTCTCGCCGGCGTTGGACAGCAAGTCGTCCTTCTGGCCCTGCAGACGGGCACGGAAGAACTCCAATTGCTTGTCGTTCATGTACTCCGACTCGGGCATCGCCAGGAGTTCACCCTCGGTCAGGTCGCGGCCCGCCTTGGTCTTCCAGGCATTGGCCAGCTTGGGGTCGGACATGACCGGAGTCTTTACAAATTCCATGGGTTCAGGGTGGGCCCGGGCTGGCGCGCGCGCCGGCCCAAAACGATCAGCAAATGAGTGGGTCGGAACCGGCGCAGGCGCAGGCGCCGCATTGACGGCGGGTTCCGGCTTGCCGCCCCGTCTTGGCGCTGACAGACTTGGGGGCTGCAGCCGGCTTGGCAGAGGTCTTGCTCACGGGTTTCTCCTGGCCTGGGGTCCGCCCAGGGGTCCTTGTGCCGGGAACCTGCGGGTGCTTGCCGGGCTCGGCCAGGAGACCTGCCGTCATGGCCGCCCCCTGCCGAAGCGCGCGGATTGTAGCCACGGCAGCGCGCCGCGGTTTTTCCGCGCCGACACCGCAGCGCGGGAGACCTCCGAGAACGGACGCGCCCTCAGACGAGGCACTGCTCCAGGCCCTGTTCGAGCACCTCGCGCGGCAGGTCGATGCCGATGAAGACCATGCGACTTTCCTTCTTCTCGCCCGGAGCCCATTTCGGCCCGAGGTCGCTGCCCATCAACTGGTGCACGCCCTGGAAGACGACCTTGCGGTCGCTGCCCTTCATGTGCAGCACACCCTTGTAGCGCAGCATCTTCGGGCCGTAGACCTGCACCACGGCTCCGAGGAAGTCCTCGAGCTTGGCCGGGTGGAAGGCGCGGTCGGCGCGGTAGACGAAGGACTTGACGTCGTCGTCGTGGCGGTGGTGATGGGGATGATCGCAATGCTCGCCGTGCTCGTGGTCATGACCGTGGTCGTGCCCATGATCGTGGCCGTGACCGTCGTCGGCATTGAGGAAATCGGGATCGATGTCGAGCTTGGCATTCAGGTTGAAGCCGCGCAGGTCGAAAACCTCCGCAATCGACACCTCGCCAAAGTGCACCGCGCGGTGCGGCGCGCGCGGGTTCATGTGCTTGAGCCGGTGAACCAAGGCGTCGACCGCGTCCTTGGACACGAGGTCGGTCTTGCTGATGAAGATCTGGTCGGCGAACCCGACCTGCCGGCGCGCCTCCTGGCGTGTGTCGAGTTGCTGGTCGGCATGCTTGGCATCGACCAGGGTCAGGATGGAATCGAGCAGGAAGCTGCCCGCCACCTCGTCGTCCATGAAGAAGGTCTGGGCCACCGGCCCGGGGTCGGCCAGGCCCGTGGTCTCGATGACAACACGCTCGAAGTGCAGTTCGCCCTTGCGCCGCTTCTCCGCCAGTTCGGCCAGGGTGGTGCGCAGGTCCTCGCGGATCGTGCAGCACACGCAGCCGTTGCTCATCTGGATGATCTGCTCCTCGGTGCTCACCGACAGGATGTCGTTGTCGATGTTCTCGGCGCCGAATTCGTTCTCGATCACGGCGATCTTCTGGCCATGGGCCTCGGTCAGCACGCGCTTGAGCAGCGTCGTCTTTCCGGCGCCGAGGAAACCGGTGAGGATGGTGACGGGAATGAGGGACATGGCGTGGGGCGCGTGCGGGCGTTGATGGAGGAATGAGCGAGTTGCAGTGCGCGCGGGCGGAATTCAAGCAGCCCGTGCAGCCGGCGGCCCGCATTGCGGCACCGAGCGACTGGCGCTGCGGTATTCTCCCGCCTGTCGTCACTTCCGGCACGATCGTGTCAGAAACTCCGCCAGGCAAGGCACCGCGCCATCTCCCCGCGCGCGGTGCCGACAAGCATCACGACAAGCGCACCCTCTTCGAGCGCCTCGTCGAATTCATCTCCCCGGGCCCCGACTCCCGCGACGAGCTGATCGAATCGCTCGCCGACGCGGAGCAGCGCGAGCTGATCGGGCCCGAATCGCGAGCCATGCTGGAGGGTGTGATCCGCATGGCCGACATGACGGCTGGTGACGTCATGGTCGCCGCGCCGCGCATGGACCTGCTGGACATCAATGCACCGTATGACGAGCTGCTCGGCCTGGTCATCGCCACCGGGCATTCACGCTTCCCGGTGCACGACGGCGAGCGCGACAGCATCATCGGCATCCTGCTCGCAAAGGACCTGCTGAAGCTGCAGCGCGCGCCCGAGCTGAACCTGCGCACACTGCTGCGGCCCGCGGTCTTCGTGCCCGAGAGCAAGGGCCTGAACGAGCTCTTGCGCGACTTCCGCTCGAATCGCAACCATCTGGCGATCGTGATCGACGAGTTCGGCAACACCGCCGGGCTGATCACGATCGAGGACGTGCTCGAGGAGATCGTCGGCGAGATCGAGGACGAGTTCGACGAGCGCGACGCCGACAGCGGCATCGTCTCGCTGGCCGACGGCAGCCACCGTGTGGCTGGTGACGCCGAGGTGCGGGTCGTGAACGACACCTTCGCCGTCGAGCTGCCCCAGGACGATTTCGACACCATCGGCGGCCTGGTGGCCGACCGGCTCGGCCGGGTGCCGCGTCGCGGCGAAGCGGTGGTCATGGCGGGCTTGCGCTTCACCGTGATGCTGACCCGGGGCGGAGCCGTGCGGTGGTTCCGCGTCGCGCGCGCGCCGGGCGAAGACGCCGCCGCCCACGAGGCGACGGGCTGAGTGCGCCGGTCCGACATCCGGGAGCACGCGATGGACGAGGGGCGCGGCCCGCAGGCGCGCGGGGCGGCGCTCGACACCTTGACCGTGGCGGCAGCCGGCGCGGCGCTGCCACTGGCCTGCACCTACACCGAGGCCTGGCCGGTGGCGCCGCTGGCTGTGGGCGTGCTCGGCTGGCGGCTGCAGCAGGCCGGCGTCGGCCGCGCGGCCTGGCTGGGCGGTGTCTTCGGCACCGCCTGGCTGCTCGCCGCCGTCTGGTGGCTGCACATCAGCATGCACCGCTACGGCGGACTGCCGGGTTGGATGGCGGCGCTGGCCGTGCTCGCCCTGGCGGCGGCGCTGTCGTCCTACCTCGCGCTGGCCTGCGCCGCCTGGGCGCGCTGGCGCAGCGGCCAGCCGCTGCGCGACGCTGGCTTGTTCGCTGCGCTGTGGCTGCTGGCGGAGTGGGCCCGCGGCGTGCTGTTCACCGGCTTTCCCTGGGCCGCCAGCGGCTACACCCAGGTTGACGCCCCTCTGGCGGGGCTGGCGCCCTGGGTTGGCGTGTATGGCATGGGCGCGGTGCTGGCCTTTGCCGCCACGGTGGCCGTGTTCGGCGCCCGGCCGAGCCCAGGGGCAGGCCCCGGCGGGCGCAGGCGCCGGAGTCGCGCGCACAGCCACCGGGTCCTGCCCGTTGCCGCGGGCGTGGCCTTGCTGCTCGCGCCCGCACTGCTGCGGCCGCTGGAATTCACGGAGACGGCGGGCCGGATGTCCGTGACCCTGCTGCAGCCGCGGGTGGCGCAGGACGAGAAGTTCTCGGGTGAGCGCATGCCGCAGCACCTGGCCTGGTTGCGCGAGTCCTTGGTGCAGGCGCGCGGGCAACTCGTGGTCGCCCCGGAAACCGCCCTGCCGCTCCTGCCCACGCAACTCGCCACGTTCGCCCCTGACTGGTGGCCGGCGCTGGCGCAGCACTTCCAGCAGTCCGCACAGGCCGCGCTCATCGGCATGCCGCTAGGCAGCTTCGAGGCCGGCTACACCAACTCGGCAGTCGGGCTGCTGCCCAATCAGGCGCAGGCCTATCGCTACGACAAGACCCACCTCGTGCCCTTTGGCGAATTCATCCCGCGCGGCTTTCGCTGGTTCACCGAACTGATGCAGATCCCGCTCGGCGACTTCGACCGCGGCCCGGTGAACGCGCCCTCGCTGGCCGTGGGCGGGCAACGACTGGCCCCCAACATCTGCTACGAGGACCTGTTCGGCGAGGAACTCGCGGCGCGCTTCGTCGACGCCGCCCTGGCCCCGACGGCGCTCGTCAACCTCAGCAACATCGGCTGGTTCGGCGACACGGTGGCCATCCCGCAGCACCTGAACATCTCGCGCCTTCGCACGCTCGAATTGCAGCGGCCCATGCTGCGCGCGACCAACACCGGCGCGACCGCGGTCATCGACTACCGCAGCCGGGTCACGCACCGGCTCGAACCGGGGCAGCGCGGCGTGCTCGACGGGGAGTTCGAGGGCCGCACCGGTACCACGCCCTACGCCGCCTGGGCCGGACGCTGGGGCCTGTGGCCCCTGGTCGCCCTGGCGCTCGCGCTGGCCACCATCTGCGCGCGCAGCCGCAGCGCCGCCCCCTGAAGCGGCCTGCACGGCCCCGCACCCGTAAACTTTAGGGTTTTCCCAGACCGGGGGCCGTCGCCGGCCACTGCCATGCTGACCTTCCAGCAGATGATCCTGAACCTGCAGTCCTACTGGGCTGCGCAGGGCTGCGCGCTCCTGCAACCCTACGACATGGAGGTCGGCGCCGGCACCAGCCACACCGCGACCTTCCTGCGCGCCCTTGGGCCCGAACCCTGGAAGGCCGCCTACGTGCAACCCAGCCGGCGCCCCAAGGACGGCCGCTACGGCGACAACCCGAACCGCCTGCAGCACTACTACCAGTACCAGGTGGTGCTCAAGCCGGCGCCGAAGGACATCCTCGAGCTCTACCTCGGCTCGCTGCAGGCCTTGGGCCTGGACCTGAAGAGCAACGACATCCGCTTTGTCGAGGACGACTGGGAGAACCCGACGCTCGGAGCCTGGGGCCTGGGCTGGGAGGTCTGGCTCAACGGCATGGAGGTGACGCAATTCACCTACTTCCAGCAGGTGGGCGGGATCGACTGCAAGCCCGTGACGGGTGAGATCACCTACGGCCTGGAGCGGCTGGCGATGTACATCCAGGGCGTGGAGAACGTCTATGACCTGGTCTGGACCGAGAGCGCGGCAGCGGCGGCGGGCGGCGCGGCACCGAGCCGCCTGCTCTACCGCGACGTCTACCACCAGAACGAGGTCGAGCAGAGCGCCTACAACTTCGAGCACAGCGACGTGGACTTCCTGCTCGGCGCCTTCGGCGCGCACGAGAAGACGGCGCTGCGCCTGATCGGCGAGCAGCTCGCGCTGCCAGCCTACGAGCAGGTGCTGAAGGCGGCTCACTCTTTCAACCTGCTGGACGCGCGCGGCGCGATCAGCGTGACCGAGCGCGCCGCCTACATCGGCCGCATCCGGCACCTGGCCCGCGCCGTGGCGCAGAGCTACGTCGACAGCCGCGCCCGGCTCGGCTTCCCGATGGCGCCACGCGCCTGGGCCGAAGAGGTGCTGGCCCAGCGCGCCGCCCAGGCCCCGCAGCGCCAGGAGGCCTGAACCATGGACACCAACACCATCCGGACCCTGCTGGTCGAGCTCTTCGTCGAGGAGCTGCCGCCCAAGGCGCTCAAGCGCCTGGGCGAGGCCTTCGGGCAGACGCTGCACGACGCGCTGCGCGCCCAGGGCTTGCTGGCCGAAGGTGCGGCACTCACGAACTACGCCTCCCCGCGCCGGCTCGCCGCCCGCGTCGGCGCCGTGCGCGCCGTCGCCCCGCCGAAGGCCGTGTCGCACAAGCTGATGCCGGTGGCCGTGGGCCTGGACGCCGCCGGCGCGCCGACGCAGGCACTGCTGAAGAAGCTGGCCGCGCTCGGCGCCGACGCCGGCGCAGCCGCCCGACTGCGCCGTGCCGTCGACGGCAAGGCCGAGGCGCTGTTCCTCGACAGCGTGCAGCCTGGGGTGACGCTGGCCGCCGGGCTGCAGCGCGCGCTCGACGAGGCCCTGGCGAAGCTGCCCATCCCCAAGGTGATGGAGTACCAGCTCGACGACGGCTGGACGAGCGTGAACTTCGTGCGCCCGGCACACGCGCTCGTGGCCTTGCACGGCGCCGACGTGGTGCCGGTGTCGGCGCTCGGCCTCGTGGCCGGCCGCCACACGCACGGCCACCGCTTCGAAGCCGCCGTCGACCCGGTGGTGATCGACGACGCCGACGCCTACGAGCACAGCCTGCGCGAACAGGGCGCGGTGATCGCCTCGTTCGCGGCCCGGCGCGCCGAGATCGCGCGCCAGCTGCACGAGGCCGCGGCGGGCGAGGGCCTGCGCCCGGTGGAGGACGAGGCGCTGCTGGACGAAGTGACCGCGCTCGTCGAGCGCCCGAACGTGTTGCGCTGCAGCTTCGAGCCCGAGTTCCTCGCCGTGCCGCAGGAATGCCTGATCCTGACGATGAAGGCGAACCAGAAGTACTTCCCGCTGCTGGACGCCGACGGCAGGCTCACCCACCGCTTCCTCGTCGTCAGCAACGTCAGCCCGGCCGACCCGTCGCGCGTGATCACCGGCAACGAGCGCGTCGTGCGCCCGCGGCTGGCGGACGCGAAGTTCTTCTTCGACCAGGACCGCAAGCGCACACTGGCCTCGCGCGTGCCGGGGCTGGCCAAGGTCGTCTACCACGGCAAGCTGGGAACCCAAGGCGAACGCGTCGAGCGCGTGCGCTCGATCGCGCGCCAGATCGGTGAGCAGATCGGAGGCCTGGCGCTGGCCGACCTGGCCGACGAGGCGGCGACGCTGGCCAAGGCCGACCTGCTGACCGACATGGTCGGCGAGTTCCCGGAGTTGCAGGGCATCATGGGGGCCTACTACGTCCGCCATGACGGCCTGCGCGAGGCGATCGCCGATGCGATCGAGGATCACTACAAGCCGCGCTTCGCAGGCGACGCGCTGCCGCGCGGCGACGCGGGTCTGGCGGTGGCGCTGGCCGACAAGCTCGAGACCCTGGCCGGCCTGTTCGGCATCGGTCAGTTGCCCACCGGCGACAAGGACCCCTTCGCCCTGCGGCGCCACGCGCTGGGCGTGATCCGCATGCTGGTCGAGCGGCGCCTGCCGCTGGCGGTGCCGCAACTCGTGGGACTGGCCTTCCGCGCCTTCCCCGAGGGCCACGGCCAGGCCCAGGCCGAGGTGCTGCGCTTCCTGCACGAGCGCCTGTCGGGCTGGTTGCGCGAGCAGGGCTGGAGCGCGCAGGAGGTCGACGCGGTGCTCGCGCTCGAGCCCGCGCAGTGGGCGGCGCTGCCGCAGCGGCTGGCGGCCGTACGCGCCTTCGCCACGCTGCCCGAGGCGGCAGCGCTGGCTGCCGCGAACAAGCGCGTGGGCAACATCCTGCGCAAGTCCGATGACGCGCCGGGCCTCGAGATCGACCCGGCACGCCTGGCCGAGCCGGCCGAGCAGGCGCTTGCGGCTGCCCTGGACGCGGTCGCACCGCGCGCCGAGGCCGCCTTCGCGGCTGGTGACCTGACGGCGTCGCTGCAAGCCCTGGCGGCGCTGAAAGCGCCGGTGGACGCCTTCTTCGACGCCGTGATGGTCAACGCCGAGGATCCGGCGCTGCGCGCCAACCGCCTGGCGCTGCTGCGCGCCCTGCACCGGGCCATGAACCGCGTCGCCGACCTGGCCCGGCTGGCCGCCTGAGACGCCGCACTCCACCCGCGGCGCCCCCGATAATCCCGGTTGTGAAACTCATCATCCTCGGCCGTGACGGCATCCTGAACGAGTACCGCGAGGACCACGTCAAGTCCCCCGAGGAATGGGTGCCGATCCAAGGCGCGCTCGATGCGCTGTCCCGCCTGAACCACGCGGGCTGGCATGCGGTGGTGGCCACCAACCAGGCCGGCATCGGGCGCGGCATGATCGACATGGCCTCGGTCAACGCCATCCACCAGCAGATGGTGCGCCTGGCCCAGGCCAGCGGCGCGCGCATCGACGCCGTCTTCTTCTGTCCACACACGCCCGAGGACGGCTGCGAGTGCCGCAAGCCGCTGCCAGGCATGATGCTCGACATCGGCCACCGCTACAGCGCAGACCTGCACGGGGTGCCGATGGTGGCCGACACCGCGCGCGACCTGCTGGCGGCGCGCGCCGCCGGCTGCCCGCCGCACCTGGTGCTCAGCGGCCGCGCCGCCGAGCTGGACGAGAACGCCCTGCGGCAGATCCTGGAGCAGGTGCCCGAGACCACCGTGCACCGCGACCTGGCGGCCTTGGCCGACCATCTGATCGGCAGCCCGCGTGGGGCAGGCGGGTCCGGCGCCACGGCGCAGGAGCATTCCTGATGCGCGTCGCCTGGGCCTTGCGCTCGCTGCTGTTCATCACCCTGATGGCAGTCACGGTCGTCCCCTGGGCCGTGGCCATGCTGCTGTTGTCGATCTTCTGGCGCGGGCAGAAACTCTACTGGCCCACCATCGGCTGGCTGCGCGTCGCGATGTGGGGCACGCGCGTGCTCTGCGGCGTGCAGCCGCAGGTCAGCGGGCTGGAGCACCTGCCCACCTCCGAGCAGGCGCGCTCGGCCGTGCTGCTGGCGCCGAAGCACCAGTCGACCTGGGAGACCTTCTTCTTCCCGACGCTGATGCCGCACCCGCTGGCCTACGTGTTCAAGCGCGAACTGCTGAGCGTCCCCTTCTTCGGCTGGGCCATGGGACGGCTGGACATGGTGCACATCGACCGCAGCAAGCGCACCGAGGCCTGGGCCAAGGTGGCCGCGCAGGGGCGGCGGTTGTTCGACGAGGGCGTGTGGGTCATCATGTTCCCCGAAGGCACACGCACGGCACGCGGCGGCCAGGGCACCTACAAGAACGGCGCGGCGCGCCTGGCGATCTCCGCCGGCGTGCCCATCGTGCCGATCGCCGTGGCGTCGGCCCGCTGCTGGCCGCGCAAGAGCTTCCTGCTGCGCCCTGGCACGGTGCCGGTGTCGATCGGGCGGCCGATCGACAGCACCGGGCGCCAGCCCGACGAGCTGATGCGCGAGGTCGAGGCCTGGATCGAGGCCGAGATGCGCCGCATCGACCCCGAGGCCTACGCCCCGGCGGCGTCCGGCCGGTAGGAAGCCCGCGGCCCATGGGCGCGAGCCGGTGGCCTCCACCTGCGCAGGAGCCGCGTGACGGCGAAGCCGCGCAGCTTTCCTTGTTCGACGAGCCGCACGCTGACGACAGGCCGGGCCGGGCGCCGCGCGTCGCCCCCCCCTTCGATGGCGCGCCCGCCGACCGGCGCCTGGACAGCCCCGCTCCGCCCAGGCCCGGGGCGGCGCACCCGCCACCGCAGGCGGCGCCCGCCCCGGCGCGCAGCGCCGTCTCCACCGCGGCCGTGCGCTTCGACCATCCTCGCGCCAGCTGCGAGGTGATGCTCGAAGGGCATCCCGTGGCCTACGAATTGCGCCGCGCGCGCCGGCGCAGCATCGGCTTCGTCGTCGGCCCGGAGGGTCTGAGCGTGAGTGCGCCACGCTGGGTCGGCGCCACCGACATCGACACCGCGTTGCGGGCCAAGGGGCGGTGGATCCTGCGCAAGCTCCAGGAACAGCGCGAGCGCGCGCGCCGCCTGGAGCGGGCGCGCATCGAGTGGCGCGACGGCACCACCCTGCCCTTTCTGGGTGAGACCGTGATCGTCGTCATCGATCCGCGCAGCACCGGTGCCGTGCTGTGCAGCGCCGAGGACACCCTGCCCGGCGTGCCGCGCCTGACGCTGCACGTGGGCCTGCCCCACGAGGTCGAGGCGGCTCGGCTGCGCGACGCGGTGCAGGGCTGGCTGCAGCGCCAGGCCCGGCGCATCTTCGAGGAACGCTGCGCGATCTACGCCCCCCGCCTGGGCGTGCGCATGCGCCGCCTGTCGCTGAGCTCGGCCTCCACGCGCTGGGGCAGCGCCAGCGCCGACGGCTCGATCCGACTGAACTGGCGCCTCGTGCACTTCGGGCTGCCGGTGATCGACTACGTGGTCGCGCACGAGCTCGCGCACCTGCGCGAGATGAACCACTCCGAGGCCTTCTGGAGCGTCGTGCGCTCGGTCGTGCCCGATGTGGAAGCCGCGCGCGGCCGGCTGCGCGACGAGGTACTGCCCGTCTTGGAGTGAGCGCCGGGGTCAGCAGGCGATCCAGCGCCGCACGCCATCCGCGCCGCACAGCGGCTTCAGCAGCCCTTGCGCCCACAGCCGGTGCAGATGCGCCACGGCCTCGCCGAGGGCGAAGGGGATCTGCGTGGTGTCCAGCGGGCGCCGGAACATGGTCGGCAGCAGGTCCAGGGCCGAGCAGGGCCCCTGGGCACAGGAGCGGGCAACCTCGGCCAGGCGTTCCGCGTGGTGCGCCTCGAGCTGGTCGATGCGCTCGTGCAGGCCGGTGAACGGCTTGCCGTGCGAGGGCAGCACCAAGGTGTGGGCCGGTAAGGCGCGCATGCGCGCCAGCGACTCCAGGTACAAGGTCAGCGGGTCGCCCTCGGGCTCGTGGCCGAACACGCTGATGTTGGTCGAGATCCGCGGCAGCACCATGTCGCCCGCGATCAGCACGCCCAGCACCGGGCAGTGCAGCGCGATGTGCTCGGGCGCGTGCCCGTAGCCCGCATGGCAAGCCCAGTCGCGCCCGCCGATGCGCAGCAACTGCCCGTCCATGAGACGGCGGTGCCGTGGCGGGACCGCGGGCACCAGCGCCGAGTAGTCGCCGCGGTGGCTGCGCACCCGCTGCAGGACCGCGGGATCTTCCAGCCCGTGCAGCGCGTAGAACGCCGCCGCCTCCTCGCCTGCCGGGCCCGTGCCGCCGCGGCTGGCATTGCAGGCGGCGTTCCAGTCGGCGGCGCTGATCCACAGGCGGCACTCCCGCCCAGGCACACTCCAGTGCGCGGTCAGCCAATGCGCCAGGCCAATATGGTCCGGGTGCATGTGCGTGACGACGACGCGAAGCACCGGCAGGCCCTCGAGCTCGTGCGCGAACACCTGCTCCCAGAGGGCCCGCGTGGCCGGGGTGTCGACGCCGCAGTCGACCAGGGTCCAGCCAGGGCGTCCGTCAAGTTCGTCCCGCAGCAGCCACAGGTTGATATGGTCGAGGACGAAAGGCAGCGGCATGCGCAGCCAGCGCACGCCCGGCGCGACTTCGAGGCTTGCTCCGACAGGCGGCAGCACGTCGTCCAGGGGATAGCGCAGCGCGCTGTCTGAGCGTTGGTTCATGTCGGATCGCGTTACATTGACGTTGACGTCAACGTCAGTCTACCGATGTCAGCCCACGCCCCCCCACCGCCTTCGCGCGCGCCGCGCGCCGAACGGTCGGCCTCCTTGACGATCACCCAGCTCGCCCAGGAGTTCGACATCACGCCGCGGGCGATCCGCTTCTATGAGGCGATGGGACTGCTGCAGCCCACGCGCGCCGGGCGCAACCGTGTGTATTCGCAGCGCGACCGCACCCGCCTGAAACTCACACTGCGCGGCAAGCGCCTCGGCCTGAGCCTGGTGGAGATACGCGGTCTCGTCGATATGTACGAGTCGCCGGCGGACACGGTGTCGCAGCTGCAGGCCTTCCTCGATGTGCTGGCCGAACACCGGCGGCTGCTGGAGCAGCAGCGCGAAGACCTCGAGGTGACGTTGGCCGAGATCGGGCAGCACGAAGCCCGCTGCCGGCAACTCCTCAGTCAAGCCCGAGGACGGGCACGCCCCGACCGCAAGACCCCACCCGCGAGCGCAACCGCGACGGAGACCACCGCATGAACCTTCCCGGACTCGACTTCCAGCTCGGCGCCGACATCGACGCGCTGCGCGACGCCGTGCGCGACTTCGCCCAGGCCGAGATCGCGCCGCGCGCGGCCGAGATCGACCGCAGCGACCAGTTCCCGATGGACCTGTGGCGCAAGATGGGCGAGCTCGGCG
>CAIRBF010000226.1 GCA_903876715.1 uncultured beta proteobacterium | reverse complement strand
GCAGGCGGTGGGTGACGAAGTCCTCCAAGGCGGACAGCCCCTGCGCGCGCGTCACCGGCCAGCCGAAGCTGTCGAGCCTGCCCGGGTGGCCGACATACTCCGCCTGCACCTCGGCGATCACCTGCTGCGTGATCGCGTCGGCCGCGAAGCGCAGCGGTGGCGGCAGCAGGCCCGGGCCTTCGCGGCCGAAGGACTCGCGGTTATCGGCGTCGTAGTTCCACTGCCCGCCGGCGGGCTCGTCCCCGTCCATCAGCACGCGGTGGCGCTGGCGCATCTCGCGGTAGAAGAATTCCATGCGCAATTGCTTGCGGCCGCGCGCGTGGCGCTCGAACTCCTCGCGGCTGCACAGGAAGTGCCGGTCGGGGCGGAACTCGATGGGCACGCCCGCGGCCTCGGCCGCGGCCTGCAGCGCCTGGCGCACGCGCCACTCGCCAGGCTCGGTCAGCACGATGCGTTCGACGCGGCGCTTGGCCAGCGTGGCACGCAACGCGTCATCCAGGCCGCCGTCGTGCCCCTGCAGGTAGGCCAGCGGCACGCCGTCGGTGCGCAGCCCGGCGGCGAAGTGGCGCATCGCGCTCAGGAACACCGCGATGCGCTGCCGGCCCGAGGGCACGTGCGTGGCCTCGCCGCGCGCCTCGCACATCCAGGCCAGGTCCTGCTCGGGGTCGAAGCCGTCCCAGGCGCTCGCGTCGCGGTTGAGCTGGTCGCCGAGGACGACGACGAGATGACGCACCGTGCCCGCGGCCGCCGTCATGGCCGGCCCCCGGCCGGCGCGCCGGCGCGGCGCTTGCGGCAGGCGTCGGAGCAGTACTTCACCGTCTCCCAGGTGCGCGCCCAGGCCTTGCGCCAGCTCATCGGCCGGCCGCACGCGGCGCAGGGCTTGCTGGGCAGATAGGACTTGTTGCCGCGGTGGCCGGTGCTCATGGTCGCAGGGCTCTTGCGGGAGTGGCGGTGGGCGGCAGCCGCGGCAGGCTCTCAGAGGCTGCGAGGGGCCCGCGGCCCCTCACTCCCGGGGCATCCGGTACAGGCCGCAGATCTTGTTGCCGTCGGGGTCGCGCAGGTAGGCCAGGTAGAGCCGGCCTGCGGCGCCCTCGCGCACCCCGGGAGGGTCTTCGCAGGTGCTGCCGCCATGCGCCAGACCGGCGGCGTGCCAGGCCTGCACCTGCTCGGCCGAGGTGCAGGCGAAGCCGAGCGTGCTGCCGTTGCCGGCGGTGGCCTGCTCGCCGTTGATCGGCAGCGACACCGAGAACATGCCCGTGGACGTGCGCCAGAACACCCGGTGGCGGTCGACCCGGCCCGCGGGAACCCCTAGCGTGCCCAGCACCGAGTCATAGAAGGCCTGGGCCCGGGGGAGGTCGTTGGTGCCGATCATCACGTGGGAAAACATGGGTGGGGGGCTCCTGGTGGACGCCAGCGCGGGGGTGGAGGGCAGGTCGCAGGCGCGCCTGGGATTATCGGGGCGCGTCCGCTCAGTCGAACAGCGTGCCCTGGAAGGGCGCCTCGGGCATTTTCGCGGGCGCAGCGGGGCGCCGCCCGCGCCGGGCGGCCGGCCCCGAAGGCGGCAGGCCGC
Source organism: uncultured beta proteobacterium (assembly GCA_903876715.1). Classification (GTDB taxonomy): domain Bacteria; phylum Pseudomonadota; class Gammaproteobacteria; order Burkholderiales; family Burkholderiaceae_C; genus Rubrivivax. The sequence continues at coordinate 63,054 of CAIRBF010000226.1, read as the reverse complement.
TGCGGCGCGAGCCGTGGCGCTGCTGGATCGTGTCGGCCTCGGCGCGCGCGTCGCGCGTGTCGCGCAAGGCCCACAGGCGCTCGCGCGCGGCGGTCAGCGCCGCGCGTTCGTCGACGATGGGCGCGGGGTAGGCGTCGCTGTCCCACTCGGGCACCCAGCGGCGCACGAAGACGCCGTCGGGGTCGTGGTCGCGCATCTGCTTGGTGGGCGAGTACATGCGCAGCGTGTTGATGCCGGTGGTGCCCGACTGCATCTGCATCTGGCTCCAGTGGATGCCGGCCTCGAAATCGAGGAACTGGCGCGCGAGGAAGAGCCCGGGCTCGCGCCAGTGCAGCCACAGGTGGTAGGCGGCAAAGCTCACCAGCATCGCGCGCATGCGGAAGTTCAGCCAGCCGGTGGCGCGCAGGCTGCGCATGCAGGCGTCGACCATCGGGTGGCCGGTGCGGCCCTCCTGCCAGGCCGCCAGGCGCTCCTGGTCGAGTGCGCTCATCGGCACGCCGTCGTCTCCCGGCCGCAGGCCGTCGGCGCTGCGGGCGAAGTTGCGGAACTCGATCGCCGGCTCGTCCTCGAGCTTCTGCATGAAATGGCAGTGCCAGCGCAGGCGGCCGGCAAAACCACGCAGCGCGTGCGCGAAGCTGCGCTCCTCGGCCTGCGCGTCGGCCGCCAGCGCGGCGATGCGGGCCTCGGTGGCCTGGTGCACAGTGCGCAGGGACAGCGTGCCGAAGGCCAGGTGCGGGCTGAGCCGGCTGCAGCCCTCGGCCGCGCTCAGCGGGCTGGACAAGGCGCGCCGGTAGTCGCGCCCGCGGCCGGCCAGGAAGTCGTGGAGCGTTCGCTGCGCAGCCGCCTCGCCGGCGGGCTGCAGCGTGCGGCCGTGCGGTGGCAGGCCCAGGGCGGAGGGCGTGGGCAGGTCGGCCAGCAACAGGCCGGGGGGCGTAGACCAGGAGGCCGGGTCGACCACTGGGAGGGCCGGCGCGTCCATGCGCGCCTGCCAGCGCCCGGCCCAGCCCAGGCGCGAGCGCAGACGCCGCACAACGCCGGTCTGGGGCGTCTCGGTCCAGGCGACGCCGTGCTGGCGGCACCAGGCGGTCACTGCGCGGTCGCGCGCGTAGCTCCATCCCGGGCCCGTCTCCTCGTGACTGAGCAGGCGGGTCACGCCATGCGCCTGGCGCAGGGTCTCGAGCACGTTCACGGCCGGCCCCTCGCGCACCAGCACCGGCAGGCCGCGGGCGCGCAGTTCGGCCACGCTCTCGAGCACAAAGCCCACGTGCATCGGGTCGCACTCGGGGCTGGCCAGCCATTCGGGTTCGATGATGAACAGCACGAGCGCGCGCCCATGGCGCTGCGCCTCGTGCAGCGGTGCGTGATCGGCCAGCCGCAGGTCGCGCTTGAGCCAGACGAGGGTGGTGCCTGGGGTCATGCCAGACCGGTGGTGACGGGCAACTGGGCGTGCGGGGGCCGGGCCTGGCGTGCCGGTCGTCTCAGCGCCGCGGCTCCCACGGGTAGGCCGGATCGTTGTAGCCCGGCGTAGACGGATGACCGGGGCTGACCAGGCTGTCGACCAGGGCTTCGTCGTCGGGCCCGATGGCGCAGTCCAGCGCACCGTAGTAGTCCTGCCACTGCGCCAGCGTGCGCGGGCCGGCGATGACAGCGCTGATGTTGCGGTGCGCCAGCACCCAGGCCGCGGCAAAGTGCGACAGGGCCACGCCGCGCGCGGCACAGTGCTCGCGCAGGCGTTGTGCCACGGCCAGGGATTCGGCGCGGAACTCGGTCTCGAGCATGCGCTTGTCGCCGCGCCCGGCGCGCGTGCCCTCGGTCGCCTGGGCGCCGGGCGCGTACTTGCCGGTGAGTACGCCGCGAGCGATGGGGCTGTAGGGCACGATGCCCAGGCCGTGGTGGGCGCAGACCGGCAGCACCTCGACCTCGGGCTGGCGGTTCAGCAGGTTGTAGTAGGGCTGGCAGGCCACCGGCGCGGGCATGTTGATAGAGCGCGCCGTGTGCACCACTTCGGAGATGCGCCAGCCGCGGAAGTTCGACAGCCCCCAGGCGCGGATCTTCCCGGCGCGCAGCAGGGCCTCGATGGCGCGCAGCGGCTCCTCCAGGTCCATGCCGGTGTAGTCGCGGTGCAGGTAGTACAGGTCCAGGTGGTCGGTGCCGAGCCGCCGCAGGCTGGCGTCGCACGCGCTCTCGACCCAGCGCCGCGAGTAGCGCGAGCGGTTCGGCCCCGGGCCCATGGGGTTCCCCAGCTTGCTGGCCAGCACCCAGTGCTCGCGCGCGCCGCCGCGCAGCAACTCGCCGAGTATGGACTCGCTGCGGCCGAGTGAGTAGATGTCCGCGGTGTCGATGAAGTTGACACCGTGGTCGCGCGCGTGCGCCAGGATCTCGGCCGCCTCGTCGGCGCTGGTCTGGTCGCCGAACATCATCGTGCCCAGGCACAGGGCAGAGACTTCGAGCGGGCTGCGGCCGAGGCGGCGGTATTGCATGCGGGGCTCCGGGGACACGGGGTCGGTTTGGAAAGGGCCCGTGTTGTAACGCAGGCGGGCGCGCTGCGTGCGTCGTGCGGCATTCGCAGGGATGGCTCTGGCGCTGCGCCGCCGCGCGGGCCCGGCCGCGGGGCCTGAACCGGGCGCGCGTGCGGTCAGCCCCTGGCTTGGTTGCGGCCAGCCCCGAAAATCCCGCGCATGCACAAGATCCCCGAGGCCGAGCGCCTGATGCGCCGCGATCTGGCGGCCGCCTACCGCCTGGCCGCCCGGCGCGGCTGGGACGACATCGTCTGGACGCACATCTCCGCCGCCGTGCCGGGCGAGCCCGGCACCTACCTCATCAACCGCTTCGGGCAGCGCTTCGACGAGATCACGGCCTCGAGCCTGGTCAAGGTCGACGTGCAGGGCCGGGTGGTGGATGGATCGGGGGCGCGCGTCAACCCCAGCGGCTTCGCCATCCACGGCTGCATCCACGCCGCGAGGCCGGACGCGGTGTGCGTGCTGCACCTGCACACGCTGTGGGGCCAGGCCCTGGCCGCGCTGCCCCAGGGGCTGCTGCCCTGCTCGCAGCCGGCCCTGCGCCTGTCCGGGCGCCTGGGGCGCCACGCCTACGAGGGCCTGGCCTTCGCGCCCGACGAGCAGCAGCGGCTCGTCGCTGCGCTGGGCCGGCTGGACGGCGTACTGCTCGAGAACCACGGCCCGCTGCTCGTGGGCCGTACCGTGGCCGAGGCCTTCGTGCTCATGCACCTGCTCGAGCGCGCGGCCCAGGTGCAGCTCGCTGCCATGGCCGCCACCGGCGGCGCGCCGCGCCTCGTGCCGCCCGAGGTGGTGGCACTGACACAGCGTCAATGGTCTGGCCCCGCCGACGCCCCCGAGGGCGAGGATGAGTGGCCCGCCCTGCTGCGCGGGCTGGAACTGACGGACCCGGGCTACGCGGACTGAGCCCGCTGCCGCGCCTCGTGCAGCGTGGCCAGCGTGATCTTGCGCACCTCGGCCTTGCTCTGCTCGATATGGGCCTGCAGCAGGCTCTGGGCCGACTCGGCCTTGCGCTGGATGATCTGGCGCAGGATCTTGCCGTGTTCGGTGTAGGTGGCCTCGATGCGGTCGGCGCGGGTGAAGTCGAGCCGGCGCACGATACGGATGCGCTCGGTCACGTCGTGGTGCACGCGTGCCGCCTCGTCGTTGCCGGTGGCGCGCACCAGGGTGGCGTGGAAGGCCTCGTCGAGCTGGCCGACAGCGCGGCCGTCGACCAGGCGCTCGGCCGCCGGCACCAGCCAGATCGTCTTCAGCGCCTCCAGCCCGGCCGGCAGGGCCGGCATCGCGACGATGCGCTCGATGCTGGCACGCTCCAGGATCACGCGCAGGTCGTAGAGCTGGTCCAGGCGCGCGAAATCGATCGGCCGTACGAACCAGCCGGTCTTGGACTCCACCTCCAGCAGCCCCTCGTTGCGCAGACGCAGCAGGGCCTCGCGCACCGGCGTGCGGCTCACGCCGAGCTGGCGCCCGACCTCGGGCTCGGAGAAACGGTCCCCGGGCACGAGGCGGAAGTCGTGCATCCGCGCCTTGAGCTCGGCGTAGACCTGGTCGGCCAGCGCACCGCGGGCGCCGGCATCGGGCGTGTGCCCGGGCGCGGCGGTGGTGGGCGGGGCGGTCATCGGTGCGGGCGTTCCAGGCAGGCTTGCAGTGTCGCCGAGCCGAGGACAGCAATCCGGCTGCAGGGGCGACCCGGTCGACAGGGGTGACAAGTGTGGCAGGGGTGACAAGGATGGCGGAGGCGACCGTTCGTCTCAGAGCCTGAGAGTTTTCCGCCGTGCCCGAAAGGCGCGTCAAAACGCCCCGTATCTAGGCGCAAACCGCAGCCATAGCTCGGGCTATGGCGAGGATTTGGAACGACGAGACGGGGTGTTTTGGCGTGCAAGGCGGGCATGGGGGAGAGACTCTCAGGATCTCAGCCTCTCAGTCTGCCGACTTGCTGCCCTCCAGGGCCCCCAGCACCGCGTTCAGCCCCGCAGCCCAGCCGACGATGCCGCCCTGGGCGACGATCATCGCGATCGTCGCGGCCTTGAACTCGGGGAAGTAGCTCGCCGTGGCCTCCTCGACGAGCAGGCACTCGTAGCCGCGGTCGTTGGCCTCGCGCATCGTCGTCTGCACGCAGACCTCGGTGGTCACGCCGGCGAAGACCAGGTGTGTGATGCCCTGGGCCTGCAGCACCGCCTGCAGCGGCGTGGCGTGGAAGGCGCCCTTGCCGGGCTTGTCGATCACGGTCTCGCCGGGCAGCGGCGCGAGCGCGGGCACGATCTCGCAGCCGGGCTCGCCGCGCACGAGCAGGCGCCCCATCGGCCCCGGGTCGCCGATGCGCAGCGCGGGCTGGCCGCGCTCGCGCTTGGCCGGCGGGCAGTCTGACAGGTCGGGGGCGTGGGACTCGCGGGTGTGGATCACGGGCCAGCCGCGCGCGCGCCAGGCTTGCAGCAGCGCGCGCGCCGGCCCGACGGCGGCGCCGAGCAGCGAGACGTCGTTGCCGAGCGCGGCACCGAAGCCGCCGGGCTCGACGAAGTCGCGCTGCAGGTCGATCAGCACCAGCGCGCAGCGCCCGGGCGGCAGCGCGTAGGGGTAGGGGCGGGCGGGGATGGGGATGTCGGACATGGGGGAAAGACTGGCGGCCTTGTGACGATCAAGTTGTTCGCCCTGCCCAGAGCTCCGTTCGCACTGAGCTGGTCGAAGTGCCTGCGCAGGGCTTCGACAGGCTCAGCCCGAGCGGTTTCGCGGGGAACGCCTGGTACCAGCAGGGGTATGGCAAGGTTTCAAGAAAACGCCGGGCCGCCCCAAGTTTTCTTGCGCCCCCGCGGGGGGCCGGGACGGGCGACGCCCGTCCCTTGGGGGTGCTCTCACGCATGCGTGCCACCGCCCATGTGGCGACCGATCTCGCGCCGGTCGCTGCCGGCGGCCGGGCACTCGTGGACGATGCGACCGCGGCTCATGACGACGATGCGGTCGGCCAGCCGCAGCAGCTCGTCCAGGTCCTCGCTGACCATCAGCACGGCGCTGCCGCGGCCGCGCGCGGCGCGCAGCCGCGCGTGCACCTCGGCCACGGCGGTGAAATCCAGGCCGAAGGAGGGGTTGCTGACGAGCAGCAGCGCCGCGTCGTCGGACAGCTCGCGCGCCAGCACCGCGCGCTGCACGTTGCCGCCCGACAGCGAGCGGATGGGCGCGCCTTCGCCGCGCGTGCGCACGCCGAAGGCGGCGATCAGCTCGCGCGCGCGCTGGCGCAGTGCCGCCGGGCGGCGCCAGCCGCCGCGCGCGTACGGCGGCTCGTCGAAGCGGCGCAGGCCCATGTTGTCGGCCACGCTCATGTCGGGCACGCAGGCGTTGCGCAGCGGCTCCTCGGGCAGGCTGCGCACCTTCAACACGCGGTTCTCTGCCCGGGTGGCGCGGTAGGCGCGGCCCTCGACGTGGACCTCGCCGGCCTCGCGCCGTCGCTGGCCCACCAGAGCCTCCATCAGCTCGCGCTGGCCATTGCCTGAGACCCCGGCCACGCCGACGATCTCGCCGCTGCGCACCTGCAAGTCCAGGCCGTCGACGGCGTTCTCGCCCCGGTCGCCGGCCACGCGCAGGCGGCGCACGTCCAGCCGGACCGGGCCCGCGTTCGCGGCCGCCGCCGCCAGTCCCGCGGTTTCTGCGTAGACGGCGTCAGCGACGTCGCCATCCCCTCGGGCGGCTGCGGCGGCCATAGGCTCATCGGTGCGGATCGCCAGAGCCGAAGCCGCGTCCGATCCGGCACCGGCACCGGCGCCGCCAACGCCAACGCCAACGCCAACGGCAGCGGAGTCAGCACCAGCACCAGCACTGGCCGGCGTGCCTGCCCGCGACTCGTCCGCGCCACCCACCATCAGCGCCGCCAGCGTGGCCGGTGCCACACCGTCCACGCTGCGGCTGGCCACCAGGCGCCCGCGGCGCAGCACGGTGACGTCGTCGGCAAAGGCCGTGACCTCCCGGAACTTGTGCGTGATCAGCACGACGGTGCAATCGCCGCCATGGGCGCGGCCGCGCAGCGCGCCCAGCACCTCGTCGGCCTCCTGCGGCGTCAGCACCGAGGTCGGCTCGTCCAGCACCAGCAGGCGCGGGCGCAGGTAGAGCTGCTTCAGGATCTCGAGCTTCTGCTTCTCGCCGGCCGACAGCTGCTGCGGCGTCGCGTCCAGCGGCAGGCTGAAAGGGGCTGCGGCCATGAAGGCCTCGAGTTCGGCGCGCAGCCGTCGCCAGGGCACCACCGCGGGCAGCCGCCCGCGGGCCAGCAGCAGGTTCTCGGCCACCGTCATGCCGGGCACGACCGTGAAGTGTTGATAGACCATGCCGATACCCAGCGCGCGTGCGTCGGCCGGGGCACGGATCTCCTGCTCGCGACCGTCCAGCAGGATCGCGCCGGCGTCGGGGCGGTGGTAGCCGACCAGGCACTTCACGAGCGTGCTCTTGCCGGCGCCGTTCTCGCCCAGCAGCGCGTGCACGCTCCCGGGCCGCACCTCGATGGAGACGTCGTCCAGCGCGGTGAAGTCGCCGAAGCGCTTGCCCAGGCGGTAGGTGGCCAGCGCCAGTGCCGGCGAGCGCGGGGTGGCGGCGCTCACCGGGTGGCCCTCCGTGCGGCACCGGCCGCGAAGAGCGTGTGCGAGCGGTCCGGCGGGTTCATGCCTGCGTCACCACCGGCAGCGCCGCCAAACCTGCGATCAATGTCGCCGAGTCAGCGACGGCGCCGAAGACGCCCCCCTGCATCGTCACCATCTTCAGCGCCGCCTCGTGGTTGCCCAGGTCGGTGGCGCCCGTGCAGTCCGACAGGATCACGCACTCGAAGCCGCGGTCGTTGGCCTCGCGCATCGTCGTGTGCACGCACACGTCGGTGGTGATGCCGGTCAGCACCAGGTTGCGGATGCCGCGCGTGCGCAGGACCAGCTCCAGGTCGGTGGCGCAGAAGCTGCCCTTGCCGGGCTTGTCGATCACGACCTCTCCCGGCAGCGGCGCGAGCTCGGGGATGATCTCCCACCCCGGTTCGCCGCGCACCAGGATGCGACCGCAGGGGCCCGGGTCGCCGATGCCCGCGCCGATCTGCTGCGAGCGCCAGCGCTTGTTGGCGGGCAGGTCCGACAGGTCGGGGCGGTGGCCCTCTCGGGTGTGGATGATGGGGAAGCCGCGCTCGCGCATCGCCGCCAGCACGCGGGCGATCGGCCCGATCGGGGCGCGCGTCAGCGACAGGTCGTAGCCCATCTTGTCGACGTAGCCGCCGATGCCGCAGAAGTCGGTCTGCATGTCGATGACGACCAGCGCCGTGTTGGACGGGCGCAGGTCGGCGTCGAAGGGCCAGCGGTAGGGGGTGCTCGCGATCGTGCTCATGGCGCGGTCTCCAGCGGGTTGGGCTCGGCGCCGCGGTAGCGCCGCGTCGGCGCGGCAAAGCCGCAGGGGGTGCCGTCGCGCACCTGGATGCTCGCGTCCCAGGGCAGGCGGTAGCGACCGGCCACCATGTCCTGCATGAAGGTGTAGGGGCAGTCCTGGGCGCCGCCCTGCACGGCGACGTAGCCGCGGTGCCAGAGCTGGTAGGGGTTGTTCTCCACGCCCCAGCCGGCGCGTGCCTCGCGCACCAGGTCGGGGCGCAGCTCGGCGGTGATGATCTCGTCCGCGCGGTTGCCACCCTGCACCATCACGGTCCCGTCGAAGTCACAGAACATGCCCTCGCCCATGGAGTCGAAGCTGCCGTCGCTGCCGCACAGGCAGACACTGGCCGTCTGCGCCAGGTTCTGGAAGGCGTTGGCCTGGTTGGTGATGCGCCACGCGTGGCGGATTGGCGCGGTATAGCCGGCGGTGCGCAGGATCATCTCGGCGCCCTTGTAGGCGGCCTCGCGCGCCATTTCCGGGAACATGCCGTCGTGGCAGATGATCAGCCCGATCTTGCTGCCGTTGGGGCCCTCGCACACCGGCACGCCCATGTTGCCGGGCTCCCAGGCCTCCACCGGCACCCAGGGGTGGAGCTTGCGGTAGTACAAGCGCAACTCGCCGCGGTCGTCGATGATGAGGCCGGTGTTGTAGGGGTTGCCGTGGGGGTTGGCCTCCATAATGGAGAAGCAGCCCCAGATGCGGTGCTCGATGCAGGCCTGGCGGAACAGCGCGACTTCGGGGCCGTCGAGCGTGCACATCAGCTCCGGCGCGGTGCTCATCGACAGGCCGTGAAGCGCGTACTCGGGAAAGACGACCAGGTCCATCGTGCCGAGGTTGCGCCGCGCCTTGCCCACCATCCAGGCAATGTGCTGTGCCTGTGCCGCCAGCTGCTCGGGGGTTTCCACCACCGGCAGCTGCAGCTGCACCAGGCCCACGACCACGCCGTGGGGCGACTTGTTGAGTCCACCGAGTCCGTTCATGGGTTCTCCGTCGGAAGGAATTGAATGGGGGTTGACAGGCGGGCCGCTCAGCGCGTGACACCCAGCTCCATCGGTGCGCCCTGCAGGCTGCGGCGGGGCGAGCAGGTCCACACCAGGATCGCGAGCGTCAGCACATAGGGCACGGCATTGAACAGGTAGGTGTAGCCACCCACGCCGATGGACTGCAGCGCCGGCCCGAGCGCCCCGGCGCCGCCGAACAGCAAGGCGGCCCACAGGCAGCGCACCGGGTGCCAGCGCGCGAAGATGACGAGCGCCACCGCGATCAGGCCCTGGCCGCTGGACAGGCCCTCGTTCCAGCTGCCGGGGTAGTACAGCGACAGCGAGGCACCACCCAGCCCGGCGATGAGGCCGCCGAGGCCAGTGGCGGCGATGCGTACGCCCGCCACCGAGGTGCCGAGCGCGCGTGCCGCGTCGGCCGAGTCGCCGACCATGCGCACCTTCAGTCCCCAGCCGGTGTGGGCCAGGGCCCAAGTCAGCAGCAGGGCCAGCGCCACGCCCAGCGGGAACAGCACGTTCACCGCCAGCGCCGCCTGCGCCGGGCTGCCGGGGGCGGCGCCCAGCCACAGGCCCAGCGGCAAGGAAGGGATCTGCGGCGCCTGCGGCTGGATCAGCGGCTTGCCCAGGTAGAAGGCCAGGCCGGCGCCGAACAGCATGATCGCGATGCCCGCCGCGATGTCGTTGACGCGCGGCAGGCTGCTGACCAGGCCGTGCAGCAGCGCCACCAGCGCGCCGCTGGCGGCGGCCAGCAGCACGCCCACCCACCACTGCCCGCTGAGGTAGGCGCCGCCGAAGCCGGCCATGGCCGAGAACACGAGCACGCCCTCGAGGCCGAGGTTGATGCGCCCGGCCTTCTCGGTCAGGCACTCGCCCAGGCTGACGAAGAGAAAGGGCGTGCCCACGCGGATCGCGCCGCCGAGCACGGCCAGCAGCACGTCGAAGACGACGGAGTCGGTCACGGCGTGGCTCCCTGGGCGGTGCGGCGCAGCACGAAGAGCTCACCCAGGCGGCCGCGCCAGGCCTCGCTGGCCAGGATGATCACGAAGCTGAAGCCCATCAGCACCTGCACCGAGGCATCGGGCAGGCCCATGCGGCGTTGCAGCAGACTGCCGGCGGCGAGGAAGCCGCCGAAGAGGATGGCCACCGGCACGATGGCCAGCGGGTGGTGGCGCGCGACGAAGCTCACCAGGATGCCGGTGTAGCCCAGGCCGACGATGAGCGAGGCATTGGCCGCCGTGTGCACGGCCGCGACCTCGATGCCGCCGGCCAGGCCGGCCGCCGCGCCGCCGAGCGCGCAGGCGGTGACGATGAGGCGGTGCGCGGGCAGGCCCACGCCGAGGGCGGCGCGCAGGTTGCCGCCAACCACGCGGGTCGCAAAACCGTGCGTGGTGGCCGACAGCCAGATGGCCGCGGCGACGCAGGCCACGACACCGAAGGCCAGGCCCCAGTGCACGTCCCAGGGGCCGATGGTGCCGATGCGCAGCGATTCGCCCAGGGGCAGCGTCGAAGGCTTGTTCAGGCTCGCCGGGTCGCGCAGCGGGCCTTCGACGATGTGCTTGAACAGCGAGATCGCGATGTAGCCCAGCAGCAGGCTGGAGATGGTCTCGTTCACGCCGCGCCACTGGCGCAGCCAGCCAGCGAGCGCGATCCACGCCGCGCCGGCCGCGGCCGCGGCCGCGAGCAGCAGGGCGGTGCCGGCCGCCCCGTCGGGTGGGGAGAAGGCGTAAGGCAGCGCGGCGCAGGCCAGCCCGCCGACGACCAGCGCGCCCTCGCCGCCGATCACGGTGAGCCCGGCGCGCGCCGGCAAGGCCACGCACAGGGCGGTCAGCATCAGCGGCGCGGCCCGCTGCAGCGTGTTCTGCAGCGAGAAGGCGTCGCCGAAGGCGCCGCGGAACAGCAAGCCCCAGGCCTGCAGCGGACTGTGGCCGTCGAACCAGACGAACACGCCGAACAGCGCCAGCCCGCCCAGCAGGGCGAGGATGGGCAGCAACAGGGATTCCGCGGCGGATTTCATGACGTGAGGGGGTGGTGCAGGCACCCGCCCGGGCCGTCAGGCCCGGGCGGGGAGGGGACTGCAGGGCCGGGTCAGACCTTGCCGATGACGCCTTCGACCAGGTAGTTCATCGACTCCAGCACCACGTCGGTCTGCTTCAGCGTGGTGCCCTTGGCGATGACGACCTTGCCGGTGTTGTCCTTGAGCTCACCGGCGAAGATGTCGAAGGTGCCTGCCATCATCTTGGCGCGCACCGCCTCGGCGTTCTTGCGCGCGCCCTCACCGACCATGGCGCCGTAGGGCGAGGATTTGACGAAGCCCGCCTTCAGGCCGCCGCGCACGAAGTTCGGGTGCGGCTTGCCGGTGCGTGCGGCCTCGAGGATGGTGGTGTAGGCGGTCAGCCAGTTCCACTCGGCGCCCGTGAGGTAGGCGTTGGGCGCGAGCTTGGCCTGGCTGGCGTGGTAGCCGCAGACCATCTTGCCGCGCTTGGCCGCGGTCTCGACCACCACCTTGGGCCCGTCGACGTGCATCGTGAACACGTCCACGCCCTGGTCGGCGAGGCTGTTCGTGGCCTCGGCCTCCTTGACCGGCATCGACCAGTCGCCGGTGAAGATGACGGTGGTCGTGATCTTCGGGTCGACCGAGCGCGCGCCCATCGTGAAGGCGTTGATGTTGCGCAGCACCTGCGGGATGGGCTTGGCGGCGACGAAGCCGAGCTTCTTGCTCTTGCTCATGTGGCCGGCGATCACGCCGTTGAGGTACTGGGCTTCGTCGATGTAGCCGAAGAAGCTGCCGGTGTTGGCCGGGTGCTTGCCCTGGGTCCACAGGCCGCCGCAGTGGGCGAAGCGGATCTTCTCGTTCTTGCCGGCCACGGCCAGCATGTGCGGGTCGAAGTAGCCGAAGGAGGTTGGGAAGAGCAGCGTCGCGCCGTCCTGCGAGATCATGCCCTGCATGCTCTTCTGCACCGCCTGCGTCTCGGCGACGTTCTCTTCCTCGACGACCTTGACGCCGGCGATCTTCTTCAGTTGCGCGGCGGCCTCGGCGTGCGCCTGGTTGTAGCCGAAGTCGTCGCGCGGGCCGACGTAGATCATCCCCACGGTGATGGGCGTCTGCGCCAGCGCGTGGCGCAATGCGCCGGGCAGGGCAAGCGAGGCACCGCTCAGGGCGCCAGCAGTGAGCAGGCGGCGGCGCATCAGGTCGCTCGGGGTGAGGCGGCTGGAGTGGTTCATGACAAGTCCTTTCAGTCAGTGAGGAGGGAACGAGGGGGAAACCAGTGGTTGGGGGCTGTGGATCGCGGCTGCCGTACGCTGCAAGGGGCGTTCGGGTTCAGCCGTCGATCACGCTGACGTGCGCAGCGACGACGCGCCAGCCTTCGGGCCGGCGTGCCCAGGTCTGGCTCTGACGCCCGATGCGCGTGCTGCCGGTGCGCCGGAATTCGGTCATCGCGGTGGCGAAGTCGTGCCCATAGGTGGTGATCACGGTGCGCGCGAGTTCGCGTGCCAGGCCTGCCGAGGGCCTGGCCTGCCGGAAGGCGCGGATCTCCTCGATGCCGTACAGGTTCTCGCCGGCGCCGTAGCGCACCGTGATCGGGCTGGTCCAGAACAGCTCGTCGAGCACGTCCAGCCGGTTGTTCACCAGGGCATCCTCGTAGCGGGCGAAGACGGCCTGGACCTCGGCCAGCACCTCGGGCAGGTTGATGTCGGTGGTGTTCATCCTGGTTCAGTTCCGTGGGTCCAACGTCGCCACCGGCGAGCGCGCCACGCCCGCGGCCTCCAGCGCGCGCGCCGCGCGCAGGCAAAGGTCCTCGCGCCAGGGCGCAGCGATCAGTTGCACGCCCAAGGGCAGGTGCGGTGCCGCGGGGTCGCAGCCCCACACCGGCACCGTGACCACCGGCAGCCCGATGCATGACACGGGTTGCGTCAGCAGCCCCAGGCTCGCGCGCGCCGGCAGGCGCTGACCCGCGATCTCCAGCCACTCGGTGCCGATCGGCGGCGCGCTGCAGGGCGTGGCCGGCGCGAGCACGAGGTCGACGTCGCGAAAGGTTGCGGCGACTTCGCGCGCGAACCAGCGCCGCAGGCGCTGGGCCTGTGCGATCCAGGCCGCAGGCAGCAGCGCGCCGGCCAGGAAGCGGTCGCGTGACAGCGGCTCGAAGTCCTGCGCGCGTGTCTTCAGGTCGCGCAGGTGCAGCGCCGCACCCTCGGCGTTGGTGATCAGGAAGGCGGCGGCCCGGGCGCGGTCGACCTCGGGCCAGCTCACGCGCTGGCTCGCATGCAGCGCGTCGGCCACGCGCTGCACCGCGGCACGTGCCGGGTCCCCGGCCTGGGCAGTGAACCAGCCCTGCAGCACGCCCAGGCGCAGGCCTTCGCTTCCGCGGTCCAGCGTCCCGGCCGTGGGCTCCGCCGGCCGGGGCATGCAGGCCGGGTCGCTGGCGTCGTGGCCCTGCATGGCATCGTAGGCCTGCGCCAGCAGCGTGACACTGCGCGCCATCGGGCCGAGGTGGTCCAGGCTCGCCACGAAGGGGTAGGTGCCGGTGCGCGGCAGGCGGCCGAAGGTGGGTTTGAGGCCGAACACGCCGCACAGCGCCGCGGGCACGCGGATCGAGCCGTTCGTGTCCGAGCCCAGCGTCAGCGGCACCTGGCCGGCAGCGACCGCCGCGCCCGAACCGCCCGAGGAGCCGCCGCTGATGCGGCCGAGGTCGTGCGGATTGCGCGTGGCGCCGTGGTGCGTGTTCTCGGTCGTGAAGCCGTAGGCGTATTCGTCCATGTTGAGCGCACCCACGAGCACCGCGCCGGCAGCCTCGAGGCGGCGCACCAGCAGCGCGTCCTGTCTCGCCGGCGGCGCGTCGCGCTCGATCTTCGAGCCTGCAAGCGTCGTCAGGCCAGCGATGTCGTACAGGTTCTTGACCGCGAAGGGCAGCCCGGCCAGCGGGCCCTCCTGGTCCTGTCGGTCGAGGGCCTGCGCGCGCGCCAGCGCGCGCTCCGCCAGCACGGCCGTGAACGCGTTCACGCGCGCATCGGTGGCGGCGATGCGGTCCAGGCTGAGCCGGACGGAAGCGACTGCGCTCACGTCCTGGCCTCCGGCAGGTCCTCGGGCGCCACCGGGCGGAAGACGGTGGCCGGCTCGTCGTCTCGACCGAGCGGGAAGTCCATCACGCGCGCCGCCATGCCCTGCGCCAATTGCAGGTAGCGCATCACGCCCGGGCGGTGATCGGCCGCCAGGGGCAGGCCCACCCATTGCGCGGCGGTGTCGGCGTAGGCGTCCTGGTCCATCGTCAGTCCTGGTGTGGTCATGGAGCGGGGTGGTTTCCTGCGGGGAACCGTGCAGGATTCGTGCCTTCGTCGGCGTGCGGTCGCTGGGGTGCGTTGCGCGCGGCCAGCCAGGCTCGCCAGCCGCCGTGGGCGGTGATGTCGCGTGCGCCTGCCAGGGCGTGCGCCTCGCACAGGAAGCCGTGGACGGTGCTGCCGTCCTCGAGCTCGATGCTGCCCAGCCCCAGCGGTGCCGGGATCAGCGCGAGGAAGGACCCGAGCTCGGCCTGCGGCATGGACCAGACCTCGAGCTCGATGGATGCCCCACCCTGGGGCACACGCTGCAGGCCGGGCTTGGGCGGTACGGTGCCGGGCAGCTCGTGCAGGCGGTAGCAGGCAGCGGAGCGAGTGCGCCGCAGCAGTGTCGCGCGGCGTTCGGTGAGCTGGCCGTTCAGCGGCAGGCCCGACAAGTGGGCGCCGACCACCGCGATCGGCAGCGTGGGTCCGCTGGCGGGAGCGCGCAGCCACGCCGCAGTTGGCGGGGCAGCCGTCCAGACCTGGCCCAGTTCGGCGAGCTGCGCGTCACAGCCCGCCGGGCCGATGAAGGTCACGCCGAAAGGCAGCCCGCCGTCGGTACGCCCGGCGGGCACGGCCAACGCGCACCACCCCAGGAGGTTGACGAAGTTCGTGTAGGCGCCCATGGCCGCGTTGGCGCCCACCGGATCGGCATCGACCTCGGAAAAGCGCGGATGGCCGGGTGCCGTGGGCACGAGCAGGGCATCGACCCGCTGCCACGAAGCCTGCGCCTGCTGTTGCAGGGCGCGCAGGCGGTACTGCGCGCGGAAGGCGTCGGTGGCGCTGAAGCCGGCGGCACGCGCGACGACGCGCCGCACGGTCGGATCCAGGGCCTCGGGCCGGCTGTCCATCAGCGGCTGCAGCACGGTGTGCCGCTCGGCCACCCACGGGCCCTCGTACAGCAGCGCCGCGACCTCGTCCAACACGGCGAAGTCCAACTCCACGATCTCGTGCCCCAAGGCTGCGGCGCGGGCGCGGGCATCTGCCCAGGCGGGCGGGTAGCCGGCGTCGCCGAACCAGCGCGGGCGGGAAGGCACGCCCAGGCGCAGCCGCTCGGGCCAATGGGCCGGGCTGGGCTCGAAGTGGCTGTAGGGGTCGGCCGCGTCCGGCCCCTCGACGACAGCCAGCACGTGGGCTGCGTCGGCGACCTCGTGCGCGAAGATGGAAACGCAGTCCAGGGTGCGGCAGGCTGGCAGTACGCCGGCGGCGGACACGCGCCCGGGCGTGGGCTTCAGGCCCACCAGGCCGTTGAAGCCGGCCGGTATGCGGCCGGAGCCGGCGGTGTCGGTGCCGAGTGCGAAGGCCACGAGCCCACGCGCCACGGCCAACGCGGAGCCTGAACTCGACCCGCCGCTGATGCGCTCAGGGTCGGCGATGCTGGTCGGGCGGCCATAGGGTGACCGTGTGCCCACCAGCCCGGTGGCGAACTGGTCGAGGTTGGTCTTGCCCAGCCACAGCGCGCCGGCGTCCAGCAGGCGTTGCACCACGGTGGCGCTGGAGGCTGGCACGTGCGTGTGCGCCGGGCAGGCCGCCGTGGTGGGCGAGCCGGCGATGTCGATGTTGTCCTTGGCTGCGAAGGGCACCCCCAGCAGCGGGTGCCGCCGAAGGGCCTCGGCGCGCGAGCCGCAGGCCGCCAGACGGGTGGCGAGCAGCGCGAGTTGCGCCGCCCAGGTGGCGTCGTCGCAAACGTGGATCCACACTGGGCGTCCAGAGTCGGTCTGCGCGTCGGCCAGCGCCCGCGTGCGGGCTGCCTGCGCCATCTGCACCGCATCCTCCCCGGCGGCCACTCTTTGGAGCCAGCCGCCCACGGTGGGCAGGGAGCCGACAGGCGCGGTGAGGTCGAGAAGAGAAGAGGGCATCTTTGGTGCGCTGCTTGGTATACCAGACAGTTCAGCACAAAGCGTGCCAGCGTTAGATGCACCGAATCGGTGCGTTCAGGCCGTGGTGTTGGAGGAGAGGCCCATGCAGCGCCGCTGACGCCGCAGACTGAAGCCTCGGAACCCATGTGCGCGGAGCGCGGGTTCGGCTCCCCTCTCCCGCGAGGGAAGAGGGGCTGGATATCTGGCGCTTCGGGTGTCGTTCCTCGGCAGGGGTGGAATTCCGGGCCGCCGGCCCTCAGCGCTGCGGCATGTCCTTGGCGCCGTAGCCCAGGCTGACCGTAGCGTCAGGGGGGATGGGCAGCATGCTCTCGTTCCAGCGCAGCCAATCCTCGCGCATGGCCGCCAGCCGCCCGGGCTCCCGCGGCGCTCGGTTGGCGCGCTCGCGCGCGTCGGCGTCGATGTCGAACAGGTAGTCGTGGCCGTCCACCTGCAGGTACTTCCAGCGCCCGCGGCGCAGCGCGCGCTGACCGCGGTGGTTCATGCGCCAGTACATCGCGCGCTCGAAGGCCGGGCCGCCGTGCAGCAGCGGCAGGAGCGACACGCCGTCCAGCGGATGCTCCGGGTCCGCGGTCACGCCCGCGGCGTCGAGCATCGTGGCCGTCCAGTCCATCGTCAGGCAGTGCTGGGCACTCGATTTGCCGGGCTGGATCACCGCCGGCCAGTGCGCGATCCTGGGCACGCGGATGCCACCTTCGGTGAGGTCCATCTTGCCGCCCACCAGCGGCCAGTTGTCGGAATAACGCTCGCCGCCGTTGTCGCTGGTGAAGACCAGCAGCGTGTTTTCGAGCGCACCCAGGCGCCGCAGCGTCTGCACGACCCGGCCGATACCCTCGTCCATGTGGTGGATCATGCGCCGGTAGGTCTGGATGCTGCCGCCGTGGACATGGAAGAGGTTGGAGCGCACCTCCTCGCTGAGGTGCGCGTCGTCGCGGGTTTCCCAGGGCCAGTGCGGGGCGGTGTAGTGCAGGCTCAGCAGGAAGGGCGCGCTGGCGCGGGCGGTACGCTCCAGGTAGTCGACGGCGCGGTCGGAGATCAGGTCGGTGAGGTAGCCGTCGGCAGCGTGGTCCTGCTCCCCGAGCCACAGGTCGTGGTGTCCGCTGGTGGTGCGGTGGCTGAAGTAGTCGACCCCGCCCGACATCGGGCCGAAGAACTCCTCGTAACCCGAGCGCAGCGGGCTGAAGTGTGGCGGGTAGCCCAGGTGCCACTTGCCCACCAGCGCCGTGCGGTAGCCGGCGGCGCGCAGCAGCGAGGGCAGCGTCGGGTGCGAGGGCGGCAGGCCGAGCACGGCGCTGTCGCGCGTGCGGCTGCTCATCGGCTCGTCGAGCGCGCCGCGCAGGCGGTACTGGTAGCGCCCGGTCATCAGCGCGAAGCGCGTGGGGGAGCACACCGGCGCGTTCGAGTAGCCCTCGGTGAAGCGCAGCCCCCCTTCTGCCAGCGCGTCGATGTGCGGCGAGACCGGGCCGAACTCGGCCGGCCGGCCGTCGTAGCAGCCGAGGTCGGCATAACCGAGGTCGTCGGCGACGATGAAGACGAAGTTCGGGCGCTGGGGGGACGGGGCGGGCATCCGGGGTTCTCCGCGGTCTTGGATATCGAGCAGCCCGGACGATACCCGCAATCGGCCCCGGGCCGCATCGCCGGCGGCCGGGCCGGGCGCCGCGTCGGCCGTGGCAACATTTGCGCATGAGCAAGAAGGACAAGCACGTCAGCGAGACCCCGGCGACGCAGTGGCTGCGCACGCACGGGGTCGCCTACACCGAGCACCCCTATGACTACGTTGAGCACGGCGGCACGGCCGAGTCCGCGCGCCAGCTCGGCGTGGACGAGCACGCCGTCGTCAAGACCCTGGTGATGCAGGACGAGCGCGCACAGCCCCTGGTGGTGCTGATGCACGGCGACCGCCAGGTCAGCACCAAGAACCTCGCCCGCGCCATCGGCGCGAAGTCGGTCGAGCCCTGCAAGCCCGAGGTCGCGCAGCGCCACAGCGGCTACCTCGTCGGCGGTACCTCGCCCTTCGGGCTGAGAAAGCAGATGCCGGTTTACGTCGAGGATAGCGTGCTCGCCCTGCCCAAGGTCCACATCAATGGCGGGCGACGCGGCTTTCTCGTCGGCATCGAGCCGGCAGTGCTGTCGGTGCCGCTCGGGGCGCGGCCGGTGCGCTGCGCGCTGTGAACACAGGCGCGAGGAGGGCCGGCGCCGTCGGGCGTGCGCAGGTGTGTTGCTGCCTCAGGTGAGCAGCAACGGGGTGCACAAGGTGTAGCCGACCTTGTGGACCGCCTTGATGCCGGGGGGCTCCGCGCCGATCGCGGTGAGCTTCTTGCGCAAGCGCGTGATGCGCATTTCCAGGGTGGCCGCCGATGGCTGGTTCTGGCCCTCGCCGCCGATGACCTCGACGAGTTGCCAGCGCTCGAGCGAGCGTCCAGGCGCCCGCGCGAAGGCGCTGAGCACCGTTGCCTCGCTGGCGCTGACCGGGACCTCGCCGCCCGGCCCGCTGAGCCTCATGCTCGACACCTTGAGCGTCAGCGCGTCCGACGCGCTGGGCGTGTTGCGCAGCCGGCTGGCCAGCGATTCGAGGCTGGCGATCAGTTCCTCCGGGTCGAGTGGCTTGGTGAGGTACAGGTCGGCGCCGCTGCGGTAACCGAGCACCTTGTCGCCGATCCGCGACAGGGCGGTCGTGATGATGATGCCCACGCTCGGATGCGCCGCGCGCAGCCGTCTCGTCAGGCTCACGCCGTCCTCGGCGGGCAGGATGAGGTCGATGATGTAGAGGTCGGGGACGAATCCGCCCTCGACGTCGTGGACCTCCTCAGCCGATGATGCGCCACGCACGTAGTGGCCATGACGCTGCAGAAACGCGAGGGTGGCCTCGCGCAGCGCATCGTTGTCTTCGACGACCAGGATCTTGAGTGCGAACTTCTGCATGGAACAGCGGCGCGACAGCCTCGCACACAGACACGAGTGTGCGGTGAACGTCGATCAATAGCCAACAAGTTCTAACGTTCTACGGGCGTCGCCGGGAGCCAGACGTCGAAGACGGCCCACCCGTCCTGCGCTTGGAACTGGACCGTCCCGCCCATCAGGTCGAGAAGACCGCGCACCAGGAACAGGCCCAGTCCCGACCCCGACTGGTGTCGCGCACCCGGGCTTCGGTAGTACTTCTCGAACAACCTCGCGGGATCGGGCATGCCCGCCGGGCCCGTGACATTGCTGATCTGCCAGCACCAGCCCGGGTGCCCGTCGCGTGCCTGCGCCTGCACGAGCACCCGGATCGGGCTCTGTGGCGCGCTGTACTTCGCGGCGTTGTCGAACAGGTTGACGAGCACGATCGACAGCATCTGCATGTCCGCCAGGATCGGCGCCGCGCCGTCGGGCCCCCGCAGTTCGAAGCGGTCGGGGTCGCGCGAGGTCTCGATGCCGGCTCTGGCCTGCAAAAGCGCGTCGCCCGCTTGGGCGATGGGCTGCAAGCCCTTTTCGGCGAGTTGTCCGGTGTGCACGCAGCGCTCGATGATCAGGGTCATCTCAGAGATCGCGCGCTCCATGGCCGGGCGTCCGGCCGCGCCGGCATGGACCCACATGCGCAGCGTGGCGAGCGGGGTCTTCATCTCGTGCGCGAGCATCGCGAAAAGCCGGCTCTGCTCCTCGCTGAGCTGGCGCCGGGCTTTCGACTCCTCCTCGCTGCGTTGCAGTTCGAGCTCGGTGGCCCGCTGGGCCTGTCGCTGCACGTACGCCCGACGCATCAGCAGGATCCGCATCACGAAGCCGTCGAGCATCAGGCTGACGAGGGAGGCGTACACCGCGAGGACCTCCCAGGGGGAAGTGGCCGCGGCCGGCCGACCCACGCCCAGCGGCTGTTCGGGCCTCGTCGCTGCCACGAGGCCGTCCAGGCTGCCGAGATTGATCAGCGCCGGGACCGACAGCAGCAGGCTGTAGATGCAGAGGTAGACGAACAGCAGGGACAGCGGCACGGGTTGGTCGCTGTGCCTGCGAGCCACGCTGGCCAGGGTCATGAACAGGCACAGGAACACCAGGGGCAGGCCGACGTTCGCGATCACCCGGGCTTCTCGCGTCAGGCCGGCGAACTGCAGCAGGGGCAGCAGCGTGAAGCCGGCGACCAGGCCGAAGAGCAGTCGGGTCCAGAGCCGGGGCGGCCTGTAGCTGTTCATCAGCGCAGCGACGAAGGCGATGCCGGTGGCGACCGTCAGCGGCAGGAGCGTCGACTGCGCCGCGGTCAGCGCGCCGGCCGGCAGTTCCTGCCCGACCAGGATGCGGGCGAAGCCCGCGGCCAGCAGCCCCCAGACGGTCGCGATGGACTGCTTGATCGCAAACAAGCCGACGACGCTCTCCCGGTAGATCACCCATTCGGTCAGCGCCCAGAGCACCGAGATGGCGGACAGCGCGATCAGGGCGGCAAACAGCCACTCCTGCAAGCGGTTGAGGTAGGCGGCCTGCCCATATGGCAGGACGTCGATGAGCACGAGCCGCGTCGTGGCGGAGTTCAGCCGGACGTAGATGTCGCGGCCCTGAGACATCGCCGGCAGCGGAAAAGAGGGATTGATCGACGAGACCATCTCCCCCACGGGGCGTACCGACCGACCGGCACGCAAGACGCGTCCCGCCGCGGGGTCATGGAAGGTCAGTTCGTCCAGATAGGCGGGAAGCACCCGCAGGATCCACAGCCTGGGCGCCTGCTCGCTCGCAGCCTCGAGCCTGAGCCTGAACCAGACCGGCTCCGGGCCGAAGCCGAAGGTCGTCAAGCCCGAGAACGGCGTCCAGTCGGTGACCTGCTGGACGTCGGGGAGCTCGGCCCGGCCGCTGCGGTCTATCCACCAACCCTGCTCGACAACGATGCCAGGCACCGTGGGGGCGCTGTCGGTCCGGCCGGTGCACCCGCCGAGCCCGAGCGCGGCGCCGATGGTCAGCGCCAGCAAGAGCAACCCGACGCACCAGCCGTGGAGCCCCGGAATGCTCGGTCGGGCGGATGGCATGGGGCGAGCTACAGCGGGCGCCCCCGCACGCCGCCTGCAGTCGAACGGGCGCGTTGCAGCGCCCTGGCGGGGTTCCTGCCGGGGTGCAGCGCCACCCGCTGCGGTGGTGAGCGGCTACAGCGCGGTGTTGCGGGCCTCATCGTTCGGGCGAGTCTATTTGAAATACAGGCTTTAAATCACTAGTTGGTTTTGGTTAGTTTTGATCGGGGCCACCGGCTATCTTGCCAGCAGATGCAGTGGGTCGAGGCGTCCGGTATGGGTGTTCTCGGGCGCTTTGTAGACCCGCCTCGCCGGTGACCCATGGGGCGCCGGCGGGCGGCGCCCCTCGACCCCGCTGCATCGGGCAGGCTGGATGACAGGGTTTCGAGTTCCTGATTCCGGGACGACGGGTTTACAGATCGGACGGACATATGCGCATCGCCAGGACAGCACCTTCGGCCAAGCGGGTTTCACGGACCCTGCAGCGGCTGCTGCGCGATCTCTACAGGACCGAGCCTCTCGAACAGCGCATCCTGCTGTCCGCCGACCCCGTCGCCGCCATCCTCCAGATGTCCGGGGGTGACCGCGCCGCAGACCCCGGGTTCGGGGCGAACGCGGGCGCGACCATCGTCTCCTGGGACGAGGCTGCCGGCGGATCGCCGGCCGTCGCGGCGGCCCCTTCCGCCGTCGCCACAGACTTCCCGGTGGACAGCGCGGCGTTCGACGCCTCGGCGTCGCAGACGAGGGCGGCCTTCCTCGACGCGGTGCTGCCCGAGGACACCGCGGCATTCGACCGCTTCATGGACATGGTGCTCTCGTCACCCGCCTCCGCAGAAGGCGCCGACGCAGCGCCGGGCCTGGATGCTGGTCGCTGGGCGCAGGCGCCGTCCATGCTGTCCTTCAGTGACGGGGCGCCGGCCGATCTGGGGCAGGAGTCCGCCACGCCCGTGGTCCCGGACATGCTGTTGGAGGCCACGCGCTTTGATCTGGCGACGCTTCTGACCAACCTGCCGCCCGGCCAGGCGCCGCACCTGCGCATCGAGGACTCCGCGACCCTGGGCGGGTCGGGCGTCTGGGACGGCGAGGTGACGAACGGCGGCACGCTGAGCCCCGGGTACTCCCCGGGTGCGCAGACGGTCAACGGCAGCTACACGCAGCTCGCCGACGCCAATCTCTTGATCGAGCTTGCCGGCACCAGCCCGGTCCTGTACGACCAGGTCCTGGTGTCCGGTGACGCATCCCTCGACGGCGCCCTGAACATCGTCCTGCTGAATGCTTTCACGCCCAAGGTGGGCGACGAGTTCCGCATCCTCACCTACGGCTCGGCCCAGGGCTCGTTCTCCTCGATCACCGGGCTGGAGCTCGGCAACGACCGCTACCTCGACTTCATCCAGGACGCGACCGGCATCACCTTGGTCGTCCGGGGCGTCGAGGCGACGCGCACCCTGTCGCTGGGCGACGGCGATCAGTCGGTCCGCCTGGAGAGCCTCGGCGGGCAGGGGTCGGGTTTCATCTCGCTGCAGTCGACGTCCGGGCCGACGCTGCGCACCGTGCTGCAGCGCCCCACCGACAAGCTCGTCGTGGACGGCGGCGCGGGCCTCGACTCGATCACCTTCGGCGACCTCGGCCTGTGGGGCACCGCGCTGGACGTCCGCGCCGAGACCATCGAGGTCCCCGAGGATGCGTCGCTGCAGTCCTCCAAAGACATCGTGCTGACCGCGCGCGGCCAGAGCAGCCTGCCGGGTGGGGGGGATCCGCTGTCGAGCGCGGCATTGGACGTGTCGGCCAGCGTGCTGGTCGCAGGCAGCATCGTCACCTCGGGGCGCCTGCTGATCGAGGCGAGCGCGGCGATCGACGCCATGGTCGGCAGCAGCGACTCGCTCGATCTGAGCCTCGAGGCCAAGGTCCACGCCAGCGCGCAGGTCGCGTCCACCGCGCAGATCTCGGCGGCCGCGCTGCTGCTGCGGGCGGCCGCGAGGGGTGACTACGAGGCCGTGGTCCTGCCCACGCTCGACGCGACGGGGCAGGCGGTGATCACCGTCGAGCAGAGCGCCGAAGCGCTGGTCTCCGCCGGCGCGAGCCTCGTCCTCGGCCGCGCTGCGGCCCGCACCGGTTCGTCCGACAGCCTGGTCGTCGAGGCCGACAACCAGGCCGACGTCCGCGTGGCACTGTTCGGGGATGACAGCAGGCCCGTTCTCCAGGGGGTCGCTGACCTCGACAGCCTGATCAATCTCGACAAGACGACGACGGCCCGCATCGGTTCTGCCGATGCACAAGCCGCCGACGTCACGATCAATGGCCCGTCGGCCAGTCAGTCGGCCGGCCCGGTCGCCGTGCGGGCCACGAGCGGCGGCGTCGTCGAGTCCTTCATCGTGTCTGCCCGGTCGGGCAAACACACCCTGGAGGCGACCGACCGGACCGAGGCCGATGTCGCTGGCGCGCAGGTCGATGCCCTGGGACTGAGCATCACGGCCGTGCATGACGGCCAGTACCTGGGCCGAGCTCGGGCGGTGGTCCAGGAGGTGGCCGGTGCGGTGCAGGCGGCGCTCGAGGACAGCCGTTTCTCCGGCGGTGCCTTGCGCGTCGAGGCGCTCGATCAGGGCAGCTACGGCGCACGGGCGGCCGATTTCGAGCTCGACCTGAAGGATGTGCCGCCCCCGACTGCGACCGGATCGTCGTCGCGCCTGGCGTTGGCCCTGTCGCGCGCTGTCAACGTCATCGACCGGGCCATCGTCGCCGAGGTCACCGGCAGCGACGTCGATGCCTCGAGCGTGCTGGTGGACGCCAACAACTCGCAGGCCATCTCGGCCCGTGCCGACGCGCAGGCGATCCGCGACAGCGGCAGCGCCGCCACCGGGATCAAGACCTCGAGCAAGACACTGGACATCGCCGGGGTGCTGGCCCTGAACCAGATCAACGGCGCCCTGGTGGCGCAGATCGTCGACAGCGCCATCGACGCCTCGGGTTCGGTCACGGTGACGGCCGAGAACACCGCCGTCATCGACTCGCGCGCCCAGGCGGGCTCGACCAAGGTCGGCAGCGGCGGCTCGGTCGGCGCGGCCGTTGCGTTCAACGCGATCGGCGTCAAGCTGGGCAGCCTGACCGATCTCTTGATCGCCGCGGTGGAGACGCTGATCGGCGGCAACTGGTCCGACAGTGCGGGGTCAGGCGTGCTCGCCCAGATCAGCGGGACCACGCTGACGGTGGGGGGCGACCTGAACGTCCAGGCGATCCAGTCCCTGGCTGTCAATGCCACGGTCAGCAACGTCTCCGAGATCACGGCCTCAGCGGTTGCCGGCGCCTCCGGGATGAGCGCCAGCGCGGTGCTGGCCAGCAACCGCGTGACGGGCTCCGCGCGCGCGCTGCTGCTGAACGCTTCCGTGCCCGCGCAGGTGACCGGCGATGTGGTGGTGGACGCCCGCGACCAGGCGGAGATCCACTCCAACTCCAAGCTCGTGGCCGAGGCGACGACCACCAACGACGGCGGGCTCAGCCTGCTCAAGCGTGGGACGGACCCGGCGGCCAACGGCGTCCGAGTCTTTGACGCCCAGTCGTGGTCCGAGTTCACGCAGGGCCTGGCCACCTCCTTCGGTGTCGACGTGGCCGATCTCGGCCTGAGGAAGCCGGCCTACCTGGACCGTAACCCGCCGTCACCAGATCTGGGCGGTTCGACCCGGTTCAACACGAACGACAGCGGCGTGCGCACCGTGTTCTTCGATGAGCAGGTCCGGATCGCCTCGGGGGCCGACGCCGGCCGCATCTACCGCTACATGGGCAAGAGCGGGACGTTCACGCCCAAGACCGAGAACTACGCCAACAAGGACCTCTGGCAGGAAGTCCAGACCACCCGGGCGATCCCGGCCATCGGCAACGTTGGCTCGTCCGATGCGATGGCGGCGGGCGGCGTGGCGGTGTTCAATGCGGTCTCGGGCGGTGCCCAGGCCCTGGTGAGCGCCATGGTCGACCTGCGCGCGCGCAGCCTGTCCGTGAAGGCGACCGCCGCTTCCAGCATCAACGCCCTGCTCGACAGCTACGTCGCCAGCGCCGGGGGCAGCGCCTACGGCTCCGGGACCAGCCTCGCGGCCAACGGGACCTTGGCGGTCAACGACGTGCTGGGCGGCGCGGTGGCCGAGGTGCTGCGCAGCCGTGTCACGGCAGGGGTGGGCGACGTCCAGGTGCAGGCGACGAACACCTCGACGCTGACCGCCACCAACAAGAGCGTGACCCAGTCCAAGGGAGACACCGTCGGCGCCATGCTGGCCTTCAACTCGCTGGGTTGGCAGAAGCAGGGCCTCCTCAGCCGCGGCATCGATGCGCTGCTGGGCACGTCGATCGGTGAAGCGCAGCCGTCCGGCGCGGTCGCGCGCGTCGCTGATGCCGACGTGTCGGCCGCAGGCGACATCGTGGTGAATGCGAGCCAGAAGGCCGCCTTCTCCGCCACGCTCGGCAACGACGCCACCTCGGCTGCATCGGCGCTCTTCGGCGCGGAGGGCATGGCGGTGAGTCTGGTGCTGGCCCAGAACCGGGTCGCCAGCCTTGCGGTCGCGGAGGTGCTTGGCGGCGAGCTGGCAGCCCAGGGTGACCTGACGGTGCGGGCCCAGGAGCTGGCCACCTTCAAGGTCGAGAGCAGCATGAAGTCGGTGTCGACGACGACCAACGACGGCGGCGTCAGCCTGCTCGGCGGCCTGCTCGACCAACTGACCTCGAAGTACGACTACACGACCCGATCCGGCATGCAGAAGCTGCAGACCGGGGACCTGGTCTACGTAGGCAGCGACCACAAGAGCGGCGGCGTCAACGGCGCCGTCTACCGCTATGCCGGCCCGGCCGACACGTCGCTGAACCTCGGGACGACCGACTATTTCGGCAGCCTCTGGAAGCGTGTGTCGAGCCAGTCGGTCTCGGAAGCGCTGCCGGGCCTGAACCTCTCGCGCTCGGACTCGGTCGGCATCGGCGCGCTGGTGGTCCGCAACGACCTGAGCGCCTCGGTGACAGCCCGGGTGGATGGCGCGGTGCTGGTCGCGGGCGACGACCTGGTCGTGGACGCGCAGGAAACCACTCAGCTGGAAGCGACCACGAGCGGTGTCGTCACGTCCTCGGGCGGCAGCGCCACCGGTGGTGGCACGAGCCTGGCGATCGGCGGGGTGGTGGCCAGCAACATCGTGCTCGCCGATGCCGCGGCGCGGGTCACGCGTTCGCAGCTCGACGCGGGCGATGACCTGTCGGTCACCGCGCGCAACGACAGCGCGGTCGACGCCACGCTCAATGCGGTGCTGAAGGCCGGGCAGGCCGCGGCCGGCATCGCCCTGGCGTTCAACTCTATGGGATGGGGCACGCAGAACTTTCTGCTTCAGACCGTCGACGCGCTGCTGGGCGTGGACACCGGCACCGAACGGCCCTCGCAGGCTGTCGCCGAGGTGATCGACACGGTGCTCGTGGCCGACGGCGACCTGAGCGTGCTGGCGACCAACGCAGCGCAGCTGAACGCGACGCTCAGCAACGCTGCGACCTCCGTGGCCTCGGCGCTCTATGGGGCCAGCGGCATGGCTGCGTCCGCAGTGCTCGCGAGCAACAAGGTGTCGGGCGGCGCGCGAGCCATCGTCGAGTTCAGCGAGACCTTCGTGCTCCCCGCCGGTGCCGTCGCGCAGGTCGATGCGGCCGGTGCTCTCACGATCCGGGCCGACGATGCGACCGGCATTCACTCCAACGTCAAGATCGTGGCCTCGTCGACGACCACCAATCTGGGCGGGGTCGACGTGCTGCGCAAGGCATCGGGCGCGATCGAGGACTCCAAGAACTCGACCAAGTTCCTCAGCAGCGACCCCGGGGTGCAGCCCATCATCTTCGGCGAACGCGTGAAGGTGGTTGCGGGCGAGGACGCCGGCAAGGTCTACAGCTTCATGGGCAAGAGCAGCAGCTTCACGCCCGAGACCGAGAACTACCGCGACAAGGGCTCCTGGCTGGAGGTGCCCACCACCCGGGCGATCCCCGATTTCGGGAACCTGAGCGGCTCGGACTCTGCCGCGATCGGCGGGACGGTCGTGCTCAATGACGTGAGGGGGGGTGCACTCGCGCGCCTGAGCAACGCCTCCGAGGTGGAGGTCGGCTCGCTGACGATCCGGGCGCTCTCGAATGCGACGCTGACGGCGGACCTGGACAGCCTGACCAAGAGCTCGGGCGGCAGCGCCTTCGGCAAGGGCACGAGCCTGGCGGTGAACGCGACGGTCGCGACCAACCGGATGCTGGGTGGTGCGGCGGCTGAGTTGCTGGAAAGTAACGTACAAACCCGCACGGGTGACGCGGTCGTCCAGGCGGACAACACTTCGACCCTGACCGCCAACAACAAGAGCATCATCCAGTCCGGCGAATACGCCGCCGGCGGGATGCTGGCCTTCAACACGATCGGCTGGTTGCCGAGCAACGTCTTTGCACTCGCGATCGACGCGCTGCTGGGCACCGAGATCGGCAGCATCGATCAGGGCAGCGCCAACGTCGCGCGGGTCGTGGACTCGCAGGTCGATGCCACGGGTGACATCAAGGTCGCGGTCACGCAAGGTGCCAAGCTCACCGCCACGCTCAGCAACGAAGCCACCTCGGCCGCTTCGGCGCTGACCGGTGCCAGCGGCGGCGCGGCGAGCGCCGTGCTGACCATGAACCGCCTGGCCAGCCAGACGCGCGCCGAAGTGACGCGCAGCACGCTCGACAGCGGGCGCGGCGTGTCGGTCGAGTCTTTCGAGTCGGCGACGATCGACGCCAAGAGCCTGATGAAGGCGACCTCGAGCGTGACCAACGACGGTGGCGCGAGCATCATCGGCAAGCTGATCAGCGACCTGGTCAACGATTACAAGTTCACCACCCGCTCGGGCTTGCAGAGCGTGAACGAGGACGACCGTGTCTATCTGGCGAGCGAGCACACGGCCGGTGGCGTACCGGGCGGTGTCTACAAGTACCTGGGTGAACCCCGCCAGATCAACCTTGCAGAGGCGAATTTCTTCGACACCGCCCGCTGGTCACGCGTGTCTTCGGACAACGTCTCCGGGGCGATTCCGAAGGTCAACCTGTCGAAATCGGATTCGATGGCCGTCGGCGCCCTCGTGGTCGTCAACGACCTGCGCGGCGGTGCGACCGCGAGCGTGCTCGACAGCACCTTGACTTCTGGTGACTCGTCCGATGCGGACATCAGCATCCTCGCCACCGGGCGGACCGACCTGCGTGCCGTGTCGGAAGGCAAGGTCACGTCCATGGGCGGCGGGAGCTTCGGCGGCGGCAACAGCGTGGCGGCGAGCGGGACACTCGTCAGCAACCTGGTGCTGGGCGAGGCTGCCGTGCTGGCCCAGCGGAGCCGTCTGCAGGCCGGTGGCGACGTGGTCCTGCGCGCCACCAACGACTCCGGCATTGACGCGCGCTTGAGGAACACCATGACCAGCTCGGCCGACGCGGCCGGCGCCGCGGTCGCCTTCAACGCGCTGGGCTGGCAGCCCCGCAACGTCCTCGAACTGGCGTTCGAGGCCCTGCTCGGCGCGGGCATCGGCGAAGAGCAGTCCGCGGGGGCCCGCGCGCGCGCCTTCGACACCGTGCTCGTCTCTGGTGGGAACCTCACGGTCGATGCCGTCAGCTCGACGAGCCTCAACTCGACGGTGAGCAACAGCCCGGAGAACGTCGCCTCGGTGCTGTTCGGCGGCTCGGGGGACTCGGCCTCGGCGGTGCTGGCCAGCAACATGGTCTCGGCCAACGTGCAGGCGGTGGTCGAATACAGCACGGCGTTCTCGCTCCAGGGGGGGCAGGATCGGCATGTCCAGTCCGGCGGCGATCTGCTCATCCACGCCGCCGACCGGACCGGCGTGTTCGCCAATGTGAAGATGGTGTCGTCGGCGAGCACCGCCGGCAGCGGCGCCGTGGCCGTGGCGAAGGCCGCCCTGGCCAAGGTGGCCGAAGCGGCGAAGGACTTCAAGTACGAGAGTTCGGACGGTTTCCAGAACCTCAAGTTCGGCGAGCTGGTGCGGGTCAATCAGGCCCACACGGACGGTGGCGAACCGGGCGCCAACTACCGCTACATGGGGCGCGACGCGAGGATCGACCTTTCGAAGGAAGACTACGCC
The DNA here is from genome assembly GCA_903876715.1 of uncultured beta proteobacterium. Lineage (GTDB taxonomy): Bacteria > Pseudomonadota > Gammaproteobacteria > Burkholderiales > Burkholderiaceae_C > Rubrivivax. Next base: position 33,908 of record CAIRBF010000226.1, on the reverse strand, counting down.
AACGACGGCTACTGGGACCGCGTGAACGCCGGCACGATGATCCCGGACGTCAACGTGTCCACGGACAACGCCGTGGCATTGGGCATGTTGGTCGTGCGCAACGACGTGCGCGCCGGCGCGCAGGCGCTGCTGAAGGACGCCGTCGTCGACGCCGGCACGGTCACCGTCTCGGCCGTGGAGGCAGCGGCCATCCGTGCCGTCAACGACAGCGAGGTGACCGCCACCGGCGGCAGCGAGATCAATGGCAAGGGCGACGCGATCGCCGCCGGCGGGATCGTCGCGACCAACCTCGTGCTGTCCCACGCCAGTGCGCAGATCGTCGGCAGCACGGTGACGAGCGTGGGCCTGGTGGACGTGAACGCGCTGAACACGGCCGTCATCGACGCGAGCAACTCGTCCAACGTGGTGTCGAGCAAGAAGGGCATCAACGCGACGTTGTCCTTCAACACGGTCGGCTGGAAGGCGCAGAACATCCTTTTCCAGGCGATCGACGCGCTCGTCGGCACCGACATCGGTGACGAGGATCCCGCGCGCGTCGAGGCCTACATCACCGACTCGGTCGTGCAGGCCGGCGGTGATGTGAGCGTCACCGCGGACAACAAGGCCACCCTGCGTGCCGTGGTTGGCAACGAGACCACCTCGAAGTCGGTCGCGATCAAGGGCGCCTCGGCCGTGGCCGTGGGCGCTGTGCTGACCAGCAACCTCGTCAGCGCCCGCACGGACGCGGCGATCCGCGAACTCGTGCTGGACCCGTCGCAACCGGGCGCTGTCACGGCCGGCCGTGACGTGATCGTGAAAGCCAACGAGGAGGCGTCGATCCGCGCCTTTGTGAAGCTGGAGGCGATTTCCCAGGCCACCAGCGACGCCGGCCTCAGTCTGGTGATCCGCGCCATCTCCGACATGCTGGGCGGGCCGACCTATACCGACCGCTCCCCCGCCCAGAGCATCAAGGCTGGCGACTCGGTCCGGGTGGCCAGCGCCAAGTATTCCAGCTACGAGAAGGCCGAACTCCTGAGCACCGGTGAGCGGGTCACGGTCGAGGTCGATGGCGACGGCGCTGTCGAAGGAGATCTCTTCGAATACGTCGGACAGGACGAGCAGGATGTCGACCTGGGCCTGGAGAAGTGGTCGGACTCGCAAAGGTGGCGCAAGGTCCTGGGCAAGGCCGGCGTCACCTACACGCGCGCCTTGTTGCCGCAGAGCGATGTCAGCGATCTGTCGAAGACGAACTTCCTCGACAAGTCCAGTTGGCTTCCGCTCAGTGACATCGACCCGGATGAGTACCTTCCCGGTCTCACCACCCTCAATTCCTCCGACTCGGTCGCCTTCGGCGGTGTGGTCGTGCGCAACGATGTGCGCGCGGGCGCGCACGCGCTGATCGTCGGCCAAGGGGTGGAGGCTGGCCGCGACATCGTCGTGCAAGCCGTGGAAGCGGCGTCGATCAGCGCCAGGGTCAACAGCAAGGTCATGTCCAGCGGCGGCAGCTCCTTCGGCAAGGGGGAGGACATCGCGTTCAATGGCGTGATCGCGACCAATGCCGTCCTCGCCGCCGCCCGGGCCGAGGTCCGCGACGGCAGCATCGACGCGGGGCAGGATTTCAAGGTCGAAGCCACCGACTCGGCGAAGATCGACGGCACCATTCAGTCGAAGGTCGAATCCGGAGGCTACGCCATCGGTGCCACCCTGGCCTTCAACACCGTCGGCTGGGCGCCGCAGAACATCCTTGCCAACACCGTCGATGCCCTGGCCGGCAGCGTCTTCGGCGACGAGCAGCCGCTCGAGACGGTCGCGCAGACCCTGAACCTGAACATCCAGGCCGGTCGCGACATCGACGTGACGTCGAAGTCGACCGCGAAGATCGATGCGCGCATCGTCAACTCGAGCAAGGTGCTCGGCATCACGCCCTTCGGTGAATCGGACAGCATCTCGGTCGGCGCGGTGCTGACGCTGAACCGGGTCAGCAGCGACACCCGCGCCTCGCTGGGACACCGCGGCGTCGACACCGGTGGCCACCTGAGGATCAAGGCCACCGACGAAGCCGCCATCGTCTCCGATGTCCGGGCGTCCTCTCTGGCCGTGGCGGTGGGCTCGAAATCCGTCAAGAGCGTCTCGGTCGGCCTGGCGATGGCGCGCAACAGCGTGAAGAGCGAGGCCGTCGCGGACATGATCGGCACGGCCCAGGGTGGCCGCGCCGTGTCGGTCGATGGCGATGTCCTCGTGAGCGTCGAGCGTCGGGGCCGCATCGATGCCACCGTCACAGCCACGGGAATTGCAGTTTCTGCCGGACTGAAGGACGCGCTGGCGGTCGCCGGTGGCGGCTCGATCGCGGTCAACAACATCCAGGGCGGTTCCGAGGCCGTGATCCGCGACAGCGACCTGAGCGTCGCCGGCGATGTCTCCGTGCTGGGTGCGGACGAGACCCTCATCAACGCCTTGGTGCGCTCCCTCTCGGTCGCGGTCGGGGCTGGCGGGCAGTCCACGCCGGCGGTGGCTCTGGGTTTGTCGGTCGCGCTGAACGAGATCGGCTGGAAGCGCAGCGCGACCCTCGCCAGCACCCAGAAGGTCGACGAATTGCGCCCGGACGACATGGTTCAGGTCCAGGGCGGCCCGCTCGCGGGAACGTACCGGTACGTCGGACCCGCCCTCAGCGAGGCGAACGGCATCGACCTGGCGACCCAGGTCTACAGCGATCCGCTGCTCTGGCGTCCGGTGTCGGACAACACCCAGGCGGTCAAGACACTGCGCTTCGGCGACACGGTGCAGATCAAGGACGGGCCGCTCCTTGGGCAGACCTACGAGTATGTCGGGGCCGACCAGAGCAAGGACGAGGGCATCAGCCTCGGGGCCCAGAACTACTATGACCGTAGCCTGTGGCGCCAGATGGCCACCCAGGAGAACCGCGCCGTCCTGCGCAGCCTGATCGAAGGCTCGTCGGTCGATGCAGAAGGGGACATCACAGTCGACGCCGCGTCGCGGGCGACCATCGAGGCGGTCGTGAGGGCGACCACGGTCGGTGTGGCCGCATCGGCGCAGACCGGGGTCTCGGTGGCGGTCGGCGGCGTGTTCACCTCCAACAAGATCCTGTTCGACGTCCAGGCCCTGGTCCAGGACGGCGTGCGGCTCGCGGCGGATTCGATCCGGGTGCATGCCGACAACGCTGCATCGATCGACGCCGTCGCCGGTGCCGCCTCCCTCGGTGCCTCCTTTGCAGGATCGACCGCGGTGGCGGTGACCATCGGTCTGTCGCTCGCCTTCAACCAGATCGGCGGGGACACCGATGCCCGGATCGAGGGTGTGGACCAGGTGCAAGCCCGCAGCGGTGCGCTGTGGATCAACGCGGTTTCGCGCGCCGTGCCGCTCTTCAGTGTTCCGCAGGCCGGCCACCTGACCGCGGCCGCGCTCGATGATGCGTCATCGCGCGATTCGGACAAGGACGACACCAGCGTCAACGAACACGACGCCGACGAGGAACAGGACCAGCAGGTCCTGCGCGCGCTGGGTACGGCGCTGGCGCAGAACAAGATCGAACTGCCCGCGCTTCCGACCATCGAGATTCTCTGGACCTACGACAGCGGCAACACGAAGCAGACGCTCAAGACCGGTGACCGCGTCAAGGTGTTGCAAGGTTACGGGGGCGGCGGCACCGGCGGGCTGGTCTACGAGTACATCGGCACGAGCGAGCTGAAGGATCAGGACCTCGGCAGGGTCAATTACGGCAACACCTCGTACTTCGAAGTCGTGGTGCCGGACATCCGCTTGCAGGTGATCGAGAAGGGCCGGGCCTGGCAGGCCGTGCTGGTCAACGGCAAGAGCTACGTGGTGCGGGTCTCCGACTCGGATGCCAGCAAGCTCGAGGTCAGTCGCAGTTCGATCAACTCGGTGGCCGCCGCCGCGGCGGTGGGTCTCGCCATCGCCGGATCCACGGGCGTTGCGGTGAGCGGGGCCGGGGCTGTTGCGTTCAACCGGATCGCCACGAGCACGGTCGCCGAGTTCGCCAACAGCAGCGCCGAGGTCGATGGCGACGTCATGATCAGCGCCGCGAACAGCGCGCAGATCTTCTCCACCGTGGCTGCGGCCTCGCTGGCTGTTGGTGCAGGCTCGAACGGCATCGGCGCGTCGATCGGCTTCGCCCTCGCGCGCAACTGGATCGGTTACGACAACGACGAAGCCACCGCGCGCGCGCAGACTCGGGCCTCGATCAGCGACGCACAGATCCAGGCCGGCGGCGATCTGGGTATCGATGCGCTTGCCGCGCAGACCATCGGTGCGCTGGTGCTCAGTGGCTCCGTGGCGCTGGCGGGCGGCAGCGTCGGCGTGGGTGTCGCGGGTTCTGGTGTCGGCACCTACAACCGCATCCAGATGGATGTCACGGCGGAGATTGACGGGGACCGGGTCGGCGGCATCAGCGCTGAAAGGGTGGATGTGCTTGCGACTGATCGCTCGGTGATCTCGGCGCTGGCGGGTGCCGCCTCGATTGCTGCGGCCGCTGGCGTGACTGGCGTCGGGGTGTCGATCGGCGCTGCCCTGGCGCGCAATCAGATCGATAACCGTGTCGTTGCCCTGATCGGCGACGCCACCCACGGGGTCACCGCCCGCTCGTCCGACGTTTCCGTGATTGCGCTCGAAGCCGCGTCGATTTCGGTCTGGGCGATTGCTGCGTCGATCGCCGCGGGGTTCGGCAAGGTCGGTGTGGCGGTGTCCGGCGCAGGTGCGTCGGCCAACAATGTGATCATGGGCGAAACCAGCGCGCTGGTCGTCGACAGCAAGCTCACGGCGTCCCTCGGCGACATCCTGGTCAACACCCGCAATACCGCCGTGATCGTCTCGGAGATCCGTGGCCTGTCGGTCGCGGTGGCCGCCGGCCTCGTCGGCGTGGCGGCCTCCATCGGGGTCGGCATCGCACGCAACTACATCGGTTCCGACCCGAGTGAGGCGGCTGCATCAACCTTCGATTCGTCCCGCGATGATCCCGACCGGATCGTCAACGGTCAGACCGTCTATCTCGCAGCCGGGAACGGTGGCGCACGAGCCGGCGATACCTATCGCTATGTTGGCGAGGAGGCGCTCGATCGCAAGGACGAAGACTCCCTGCTGCTGAAGGCCGACTACGCGGATCGATCGCGCTGGGAGCAGGTGCTGTCCGAAAAGCCCCTGATGGTCGAAGCGCTGGTGCTCGGCTCGACACTCGATGCCGGTGGCGATGTCACGATCGCCGCCCAATCTGAGCAGCTGGTCATGGCTGACATGAGGGTTTCGTCATCGGCGGTCTCGGCAGGTAAGTTCGCAGTCAGCCTCAGCGGTGTCGGGGTCAGCACCGAGAACATCGTCAACGTGACGGTCCTGGCGCTCGGGCAGCGGTCCGACAAGGGCATCACTGAGATCGTCGCGGAGGGCGACATCGTTCTGCTGGCAGTCGACCGCTCAAAGATCGATGCCAGCGCCAAAGCAAGCTCGATCTCGGCAGCCATCGGGATCGGCGGGGCAGCCTCGATCGGCGTCTCGCTCGCCGACAACCTGATCGACCAGACCATCATCGCGGGTCTGGATGGCGCATCGGTCCTGGGGAAGGGCGATCTGCTGATCGCTGCTGGCGGTGAGGCCGAGATCGATGCGATGGCGCAGGTGGTGTCGGTATCGGCGGGGCTCATAGGCCTGGCCGGCGGTGGGGCCCGCGCTTCGGCTGTCATCGACTCGGTCATCGATGCGAAGGTTGTTGACGCCAAGCTTGCGTTGCTGGGCGACCTGAAGGTCAACGCGGCCGGCTTGATGGACGCCAACGCGGTCGAGAAGGCGGTTGCGGTGGCGGTCGGCGCGGGCGCGGGGGATGCTGCGGGCAGCGGCACGGTCACCGATATCGTCCTTCGGCCGGTGGTCACGGCCCGGATCGACGACAGTGAGGTGAGCGCCCGCGAGATCGACGTCGGCGCCCTCGGGCGTCAGACGGCCACAGTGGACACGCAATCGATCGCCGCGTCCACCGGGCTGGCCGTCGGCATGGCCATCGCCTCGGTCGAAGACCGGGCGAAGGTCCAGGCGGGTCTGGGCGACGACGTTCGCATCACGGCCCAGGTGCTGCGCCTGAACACGGACAGCCTCGATACCGTGGACGTCAAGAGCGTCGCGGCTGCCGGAGGCGTCATGTTGGGCGGGATTGCCGGCAGCTACTCGGTGATGATCATCGACAGCGATTCCGTCGTCGTCATGGGCGATGACAACCACATCCAGGTCGACACGCTGGCGCTGACGGCCACGCACGATCAGGACGCCGACTCGAAGAGTCTGAACGTGGCGGTCGGCATTTACGCCGGCAGCGGCGCCCTGGTGCGCAACGAGACGAGCGGCGCGACCGAGGTGCGTGTCGGCGCCGGCAACCAGATCAATGCGGCCGACGTGAGCGTGCTCGCGCGCAACCGGGTCGAGAAGGACCGCTATTCGCTCAGCAACAACCTGCGCTCGGGCTCGGCCGGTGGCATCAGCCTGGACGCACTCGCGAGCACGACCGACTTCGGCACCGACGCCGATCCCCTCGCCGCCCAGGTCTATATCGGCGAGGGTACCCGGATCGATGTGAGCGGATCGGGCGAACAGCCCGGCAAGCTGCGCATCGAGACCCTGGTCGACGTGTACGCCACCGACACGGTTCGCATCGAGGGCATTGCCGGCGCGAGCCTGTCGGTCGGCGCATCGAATCTCGCGACCAAGACCCGCAGCGGGGTCGAGCTCGACGGTGCCGAACTGATCAACCCCAGCGGCGACATCACGATCGCCTCCAAGACCGACACCCGGCTCAACCCGGGCAGCACGCTGTTCTCGGCGGCGCTGGTCAGCGGCGGCGGGGCGATCGCCAAAGGCACGGTCGACGCCACCAACACCGTCAGCGCCGACGGCGCCACGCTGCGGGGCCAGAACGTCAACCTGCTCGCTGGACGGGACGCCTTCGCCGTGCCCAACCTGCTGCGCGGCGATGCCTCGGCCAACATGACCATCGTCAGCCTGGCCGGCGTGGGCGTGCCCAGGTCGACGATGGAGATCAACGAGGCCAACACGGTCGAACTGCTGGGCAAGACCTCGGTACGGGCCCTGCGCGACGTCAATCTGGTCGCCGAACAGGGGATGACCCTGCCCTCGACCGAGGGGCTGGTGCTGTCGATCTCGCTGATCCCCTATGCCGTCGACGTGCCCGATGGCGGCCTGACGCGCAGCACCAACGAGCTCAAGCTCGCGCCGGACGCGCGCGTCGAAGCCGGCATCCAGAACCAGTTGCTGCTGCACATCCTGCCGCTGAAGGTCAACGGCGAGACGCAGCTCGACCCGGCGAGGCTGGGCACGGCACTCACGTCGGACGAGAAGGCTGCGCTGCAGCTCGATGCCGACCAGGACTACGTCTACGAGATGCTGCGTGCCAACGACATCGCCGTCGATGTGTTCAGCGGCACGCTGGTCAAGCTCGTGGCCGAGCCCGCGGGCGGGCCGGGGACCCCGGCCGGCGTGGTCGGCCAGTACTACATGTTCGATGCGGGGCCGGGTGCCGACACCGCACTGATGCTCGAGAAGCAGAACTACGCCGACGCCACACGCTGGACCCAGGTGACGGTGCAAGCTCCTACCGGGACCGTGCAGGGCGTTCCGGGGGCCACCTTCGTCGAGTCGGCGGGTGAGGTGTATCGCTACGTCGGGGCCGCCGCGACCCTGAACCTGGCCACGCAGAACTACGCCGGCGACCAATGGGCCCCGGCGCTGGTCTACCGCAGCGACGTGGGCAGTTCCTTCCGCCGCAACCTCGACGGCAAGTTCTACGTCATCAAGCCGCGCGAACTCGAGGCGCCGCGCCTGCTCTACACCAACGTCGGCAACAAGCTGATCGAGCGCAGCGAGACGCTGCGCGGCTGGATCGTCAGCCATGGCGGCAATGCTGACGCGGTGGCGCGCTACCAGGCCGAACTCGAGCAGATCGAGCAGACCCTGAAGGACCTGGGGATTGCCGAGACCCTCGGCAGCGAAGGCGGGGCGTTGGTGGCGCCGAAGAAGCTCGACGTGTTCGTGCTCGACCTGCCGGACCTGAAAGCGGCGCCAGGATCGATCTACGTCGATACCCAGATCATCAAGGTCGCCGCGCCCGGCCAGACCTTGCCTGCGGACCTTTTCGGAGGCCAGCTCAAGGCCCGCGGCGGCGCCACCGTCAACGTGCTCAACACCTCGCCCTTCGGGCTGCAGGTCAACGACATCGGCGTGGCTGCGGGTGGCAAGACCAAGGTGGTGGGCGGTGAGCTCGTCACGATGTCACCGGGCAAGGTGTATTTCGACTCGAACCCGATGCCCGGTGGCGCGGCCGACCTGAACGGCGCGAACGGCAGCCTGATCCAGGTCGTGCAGGACGGCTATCCGAGCGCCGCCTACGACCTGACCATCCCGCCCCTGCCGCAGGACCTCTACGTCCGTGGCCAGGTGGTCAACGAGGGCGGCAGGCTGGTCCTGAAGAATCTCGACGGCAGCATCACCGTGACCGGTGAACTGCGCGCCGGCAGCGTGGATGTCGCGGCCAAGGGCAACTTCGACCTCAGCTCGGACGCCTGGTACCACTCGGCGCGCGACCCGCGGCAGTACGTCGACTACACGGCGCAGTTCAGAAGCCAGGTCTACAACGCGGCGGGCCAGACCCGCGGCCTGGTCTTCAGGGGCTTCGACCCGGTGGCGGGTCAGACGCCCCAAGCGAATGCCTCGATCGCGGCGCTGAAAGACGCCATCCGAGCCCCGGGTTCGCGTGTGTTGTCGCTGGGCGACATCAACATCCGCGCCCAGTACCTGAACATCAACGGCCTGGTGCAGAGCGGTGTGGACCAGTACACGCTCACCATCGCCGAGAACTTCGACCCGGGCCGCTCCACCGGCTTCACCGACGCGCTGGGCAACACGCTGGCCGGCATCAGCTATGGCGCCGACAACGTGCCGGTCACCGGCTTCTTCGACGCCGCCAGCGGCACCGTCCTGCTCGACCCCATCGTCGCCAAGGGCGGCCGCATCACCCTGACCGGCCAGGTCGTCAGTACCGGCAACGGCGAGTTGCGGGCGGCCAGCGGCTACGCAGGCGTCAGCATCGACAACCGCAGCAAGTGGAAGCTCGCCGCCGACCAGATCGACGTGTCGACCAACCGGGTCGGCACGATCACGATCAACGACACCACGGATCTCACCCGCACGGTCTACACCTCGACCGACGGGGCGGTGAAGGTCCAGGCCTTCCAGGGTGTGCTCGTGCCCGCGGCGTCTGAGGATGACGTCGCTTCGGTCCGCTATGACCTGCGCAGCACCTCCACGCCGTCGGCCGGGCAGGCGCTGGCCTACGCCCCTGTCGAGGGCCAGTACTACGCCTGGGTCGAGGGCCAGGAATTCACCCGCACCCGGATCGAGAAGTTCGAGCAGAACAGCTTCGAGGTGATCCCCGGCTTCATCGATCTTGGTTTCCTGATCAAGGACGACAACAAGGTCAACCAGAAGGACGTACTGCGCGACGCGACGCCGCTGCTGGAGTCCGAGAGTCTGGTGCGCCTGGGTTCGGCGGGTGCAGGCCCCGTGGTCGACGACTTCGTCTACCTCGTGCTCTACGAGCAGAAGGTCGACGACTCGATCGATGTCACGGCCAACGTCACGCAGGTCTACGACACCAAGACGTTCAAGGTCTACACCTACATCGGCAGCCAGCCGCAGGTGGTGTTCAAGACGGCGGATTTCAGCGACACGACCCAGTGGCGCTACGAGTTCGCGCACGCCAACGAGAAGGCGGCCACGGACTGGGTGGACGTCAAGAAGCAGCACTATGCCGGCGATTACGCCAACTCCACGCGCACCGAGAAGACCTGGAAGACCGGTGGCGGCTTCCTGAGCAAGAAGACGATCCACGTCGAGACGGTGACCGTCACCGGCTTGAAGGACTACTACACCCACGCGCTGAAGGCCGACTACCCGATCAAGGTGGGCTTCATCGAAGGGCCTGACGCGCCCGAGGTCGACATCAAGAGCGTGGGCAAGCTGGTGCTGACCGGCAGCGTCAAGCTCGGCGGCGACCCGGATTCGACCGTCCTGGTGCGCTCGGCCGCGATGGAGATCAACACCGATGCGGTGATCTCCGGTGCCGCGCCGACCATCGACACGGACAGCGCGGTGAACCTCAAGCTGCAGGACATCACCGGCGCGGTGAATGTCTACAGCAAGGGCGATGTGACCATCACCTTGCTGAAAGGCGAGGGCCCCAGGACCCTGAGGCTGGGCGACGTGGTCACCCCGGGGTCGCTGATCGTCAGCGCCCCCGACGGCATCCTCGGCCGGACGGCCTGGATCGACGCCGGCCGCATCGAGATGGATGGCGGCGCGGGCAGCATCGACGTGAGTTTCGACTCCACGGTCGGCGTGGCCCTGCGCGCGGCCGGCAACATCGAGGCGTTCGAGGTCCAGGGCGACTTGCGCCTCGTCGCACCCAAAGCGATGGCTGGATCCCCCGCCTCGGTGGTGTCGCTGAACGGCAACGTGAGCCTGACCGCCCTCGACGGCTCGGTGGTGAATGCCGACTACGCCGGGCTGCGCCTGGACAACAGCGGCGGCCAGCTGGATGTGCGCCTGCAGCGTCTGGTGGACCAGGGACTGGTCACGGCCGACCAGGTCCGCCACATGCTGTCGCCGGCGCTGATGGCCTTCCTGTACCCGCATGCGCCGATACCTGGCGAGGCGCCGGTGTCGCCGAGGTCCGGGCTCAACGTCCAGGGCGCCGCCGTGACCGTGGTGGCCGCCGGAGCAGGCAGTGACATCGGCCGCGCCAGCGAGCCGGTGACGATCAGGAACCCGGGCCAGTTCGACCAGCTCAGCGCGAGCGACCGGGCCCTGCTGTCGCAGGCCCGGCCTTCGGATGTCCGAGACGTTCGCTATGCGGTCTACAAGTACAAGGGCAACGACGCGACGGTGGACCTGGCCCGTGCCAGCACCTATGCCAACACGCTCCTGTGGGAGCGGGTGGTCCAGCCCGCCACTGGGGTGCTGGATCTGGCTGCCGCCTCCGAAGACGGGGTCGTCGACCTGCACCAGGGCGATCTGGTGGCGAGCAAGTTCGAGATCGAGCAGGTGCAGATCCAGGTCTGGGACGAGGTTCGCATCCGGGCCTCCGGCCTGGTGGACCTGCGCAGCCAGGGCGACCTCGTGGTCGAAGCCGAGGGCGATGTGCGTGTGACCGCGGTCTCGGCCGCAGACCGCCTGCGGCTGCAGGCCAGCGGCTCCATCCTCGGCGAAGCCGCCTCGGCCACGCACCTGTCGGCGCGGGACATCGTGCTGCGTGCCGGCGATTCGGCAGGGCTTTCCGAAGCCGCTGCGCTGCGCCTGGCCCTGACCGGTGCGGGCGGACGCATCGAGGCGGCGGCAGGCGATGACCTGTCGCTCGACCTGCGCGAGGGCGAGGCGCGCGTCGGCGTGCTGCAGGCCGGCGACACCTTGTCCCTCAGGACCCGTGATGTCCTGTCCGGCTCGATCGTCGACAAGCGCGACCTGCTGGACGGCAAGGCGCCCAACTTCGAGGCCCGCTCGTTGGTGCTCCGTGCGACCGGCTCGGTCGGAGGATTCAACGATTCAGCGCTCGACAGCCGCGTCGCGAGCTTGCAGGTCCGCACCGAAGGGCCGGCCGCGCTGCGCAACGTCATCGCCATCGACAACCTGGGCGACCTGTCGATCGCCGGCCTGGGCCTGTCGAGCGCGAGCGACAACGCCACCATCCTGGTCCGCACGAGCGGGCACCTGAGCGTCGATGCGCCCGTCGTGCTCGAGGGCACGCTGGCGGCGCCCCGCACCCTGCTGCTGGAGGCCGGCGCCGCGATCGGCGCGGGCTCGGCTGCGAGCGCCGGCAGTCTGCTGCTGTCCGCACCTGTGACCGCGTCTGCGGCCACGGTCTCTGTGCGGGCGGGTGGAGGGATCCTGCAGCGCGTGTCAGGCAAGGTCGACAACGCCGCAGGCAGCATCGAACTGACCGCGCTGTCGGGCGGCATCGAGCAACTGCCTGGCGCGCTGATCACCACGCGTGAAAACGCCGGCGGATCGATCCGGCTCGCGTCCGCGCAAGACCTGGTGCTTGGGCGCATCGTCGCCGGCTCGGGTGACGTGGCGCTCCGCAGCGCATCGGGCGACATCGTCGCGGCGTCCGCAGCGGCTATCGAGGTCCAGGGTGCGACGCTGGTGCTCGAGGCCGATACCGGCTCGATCGGGTCGCTCTGGCGCGATGGTGCGCCGCTGGACATCCAGGTCGGCCGGGTCGCGGCCCGGGCCCAGGGCGACATCGCCTTGCGCTCGGCCGCCACGCTCCTGGTCGACGCAGCCTCGGCCACGGTCGCGCGTGCGGATGCGCGCGCCACCGGGGCCTTCGACACCCTGACCCTGTCGGCCAGCGGTTTGCGCAGCGCCGAAGGGGGAATTTCTGTTGTCACGACGGGGGGTGACCTGCGGGTTTCGACCGACATCGTGACCGCGGGTCACGCTGCGGCGCCGGTCGATGGCGTGGTGGCCTCCGGGGTCAGCGGGACCCTGCTGCTGCAATCGGCGGGCGCGCTGGAGTTGCTGGCCAGCGCCGCCCTGGGCACGGCGGGCGGAGCGGTCGATCTCGAGGCACTGGGCGGTGGCCTGACGATGGCGTCCGGCACCTCGATCGCGAGTCAGGACGGCGGAGTGCGTCTGGCCGCCTCCACCGGCCTGAGCGTTGCGCGGGTCGACGCCGCCGCGGGCGTGATCAGCCTGGTCGCGCACGGCGGTTCGATTGCGCGCGGCACGACCGCTGACTCCACGATCAACCTGTCGGCCGCGTCATTGCGGCTGCAGGCCCGGGACTCGATCGGCGCGGCTGTGAGCCCCCTGGTCACCGACGTCGACCGGGTTGCGGCTTTCAGCAGCGGCGGTCATGTCCATCTGCTCAACCAGGGCGCGCTGACCATCGGCGCAGTCGGTGACGTCGTGCTGCTGCGCCAACTCGGCGGCGGTGTGGCCACGACCGTGACCGACCGTGCGATCAGCGGTCTGACGACCTCCGGCAGCGGCGGCATTGCGGTGCGCACCTTGGCCGGAGACCTCACGGTCCAGAGCGCGCCCGAACTCGACGGGGGCGTGACGGTTCGCAGCGGCAGTGGCGGCATCACGTTGGTCGCCGGGACGGGCGGCGATATCGTGTTGCGGGGTCGGCTCGACGCCGGCACCGCCGGGACGCTGAAGCTGCAGGCGGCCGACGCGATCTTCCAGGCGCCGATGGCGTCCGGCCCGGCGCTGACCGCGCAAGTGCTGGACCTGGTGGCCGCCTCGATGGCGACCACACTGACGATCTCGGCCGACCAGGTCAGTGCCCGCAGCAGCGCCGGCGACATCGACCTGGCGCAGACCGCCGACCTGTTCGGGCGCCTGCGGGCGCTCACGGTCATGGACGTTGCCGCCGCCGGTGGCAGCGTCAAGCTGCGCAACGACGGCGACCTGGTGGTACGCAAGGTGAACGCCAAGGCCGGTCAGTCGATCTCGCTCGAGAGCGTCGAGGGCCAGATGGACCTGTCGGCGGAGAGCATCGAGCCCCTGAGCCAGGTGAGCCTGGCGCTGGTGGCGACCGCCTTTGTGGGCGGAGCGCGCCTGACCAACGCGTCCAGGACCGAGCGGCGCTCGGTGCTGTCGGTCAGTGGCAACGTCACGATCGACGATGCCTATCTGTCAGGGATCGCCGCGTTCGACGGTAACCTCAGGTTGCGTGCTTCCGGCACGATCACGATCGGCGAGATCTCGGCCTCGTGGGCCCTGGGTGATGTCCGGCTCACCGGCGCCGGGGTCCAGGTCAGCAACGCTCTCGCGGCGTCCGGATTGATCGAACTGCGGACCTCAGGCTCCCTCGTAGGCAGTGGTCTGCTCTCGGCAGCGCAACTGGTGCTCAACGCCGGTGCCGGTGTCGGTGCCGCCAACGCCGCGCTGAAGGTGGCGACGACCGCGGGCGGCTCGGTGACGGCGAACGCCGGCCTGCCAGCCGGCAACGCAGGCGCATCCGACATCCATCTGGCGGCGTCGGGCGACCTGTTCGCGGCGCGTATCGCCAGCCTTGGCGGCACGGTGAGCCTGGGCGCAACGGGCGCCATCGTCGGTGCGCTGGCGCTGGACGGCCTGCCGCAGGTCGAAGGGTCGCGGGTCGACCTCTCGGCCGGGGCCGGTGTCGGCAAGGCAGACGAGAGCCTCACGGTCAAGGCCGCGTCGCTGTCCGCCCAGGCCGCCAGCGGCGAGCTCGCACTCGCGCTGGCGGGCCCGACCACGGTCCTCGCGCTTTCCGGCGCCGACAAGGTCAGTGTGACCGGCAGCAGTGCGCTGACCGTCAGCGGCCCGGTGCAGTCGGCCGGCAGCCTGTCCCTGGTCTCGCAGTCCGATCTGACGCTGACCGCTGCCGCACAGGTCGAGGCGGCGACACTGGCCTTGACCGCGCGCGCCGGCTCGGTGCTGCAATCGGTGGGCTCGACGGTCCAGTCGCTCGGTACGGCACAACTCGAGGCCGCGGCCGATCTGGTGATCGCCAAGGTCACCGCCCAAGGCGCCATGGTGGCCCGCACGGGCTTCGGCGCGCTGCTCGATGCCGACGCGGTGTCGGCCGACGACCTGGATCTGGGCGCAGCCGAGCTGCGGCTCGAGATCGCAGCGGGCATCGGTGCGTCCGATCGGGCCGTCGATATCCGCACGGACCGTATCGAGGCGGGTGCCGGCGGCGGGATGCTGCTGTCGGCGACGGGTGACCTGGAGGTGGTCGGCACGGGCCTGCGCGCGAACGGCGGTCCGATCCAGTTGCAGACCACCGGCAGCACGCTGACCTTCGCGGCCGACTCGGCCGGAGCGAGCGCGCTCACAGGCGGCATCGAACTGGGTGCGGCCGGCAAGGTCGTGCTCGACGGCAACGCCGTGCTGCGTGCCGGCAGCGGCCTGATCCGCATCGTCGCGGCCGAGGGTCTGGACGCCCGCAAGGGCTTCGACTTCGGGCCGGAGCTCGGCTTGCTGACGATCGTCGGCAACCAGACGCTGGCCGAAGGTCAGGAGTTCAGCTTCAAGGTCGGCGGTGACCGGCCCGCGCAGCTGGATGCCGACACCGGGCGCCTGACCGGCTCGCACGACCGGCTGGTCGTGACGGGCACACTGAAGCTCGATGGCGTGCTGGTAGCCGACCTCGCCGACGGCTACGTGCCCCTGCGTGGCCAGGCCATGGAGCTCATCGCCGCGGCGTCGATCGGCGGTGCCTTCGACAGCGGCCGCGGCCTCTTCGGATTTGGCGGCGGCGACGACTACCTCCATGTGCAGACCATCGACAGTGCGCAGCAGGACCGCATGGCCCTGCAGGTGCGCGAGCGGCCGGTCAGCGAGCTGCGGATCATCGCCACCCAGGCCTCGGGCAACGACACGCTGGGCATCTTCCTCAATCCCCAGCACTTCGGCTACGGCCGCTGGGTCGCCGACGTCTCCTTGCAGGCGGCGAAGTTCTTCTACGCCGCGGGCCCGCTGGTGCTGGAGAACGAAGCGCTGAAGGTCACCCTGGGCAATGGCAGCCTCGTCGACACCATCGCCTGGCGCGTGGGCGGGCAGGGGCTCGGCGCCTTCGCCGGGCTGACCGATCAACGCGACATCATCGGCACGGACACCGATGGCGACGGCGTGCCCGACGAACTGGCAAAGAACGCGATCGGCTTCGCGCTG
Organism: uncultured beta proteobacterium; assembly: GCA_903876715.1. Taxonomy (GTDB): domain Bacteria; phylum Pseudomonadota; class Gammaproteobacteria; order Burkholderiales; family Burkholderiaceae_C; genus Rubrivivax. The sequence goes on along the minus strand of CAIRBF010000226.1, from coordinate 18,191 downwards.
GGCGGCGTCGACGTCGGTCTGGGCTTCTTCCGGGAACTCGACGGGGCGCGCACCTGGCTGGCCCTCGAGGCGACGGCCGACGCTGCGCGCCCGGTCGGCATGTCAGGGCTTGGCGTCGAGGCCTCGGCCGACGACCTGTCGGTCGGCATCAATGTCGGCAGCGACGGCAGCGTCATCGACTTCAAGGGCTTGAAGGCTCAGGGCAAGCCGTTCACGGTCGCCCTCAGCGCCGACGGCAGTGCCGTGCAGGCGCTGGACTTCGACGGCAAGGACGGCGTCCAGGTGGTGGCCGCCGGGCATGTCGAGCTCGAGGTCGGCGAGTACTTCAGCGTCAGCGGCTCGCTTGGCTTCCGGGTCGCGGACGCGCAGGTGACCCTGGCCGACGGCAGCACCGTGGACACGCGCGTGCTCAGCGTCGGCGGCACGGGGCTCGACGCCTTCGCCGGTGTCGGCGGGCCTTACGAGCGCAATGGCGTGGTGGTCAACCCGGGTGCCATCGGCCTGAGCCTGTCCGATGTCGAGTTCGGGCTGGCCCTGTTCTCGGCCGATGCGGCCCAGGAAGACAAGGCCGGCTACCGCTGGACCGCCTTGCAGGCCACGGCCGGTACGGTGGCCGTGGTGGGCATCGAGAGCTTGACGCTGACCGCGAGCGACGTCGCCGTGGCGATCAACCGCGTGTCGGGCGTGCCCGAGGGCTTCGACGCCGACCGCCAGGTCATCGATTTCTCCGCCGGGGAGTTCAAGGTCGTCACCGGTACCGGGACCAAGCTCGCCCTCGACATCGACGGCAGCCAGGGCCGCCTGACCCGGGCCAGCGCCGACGTCACGCTGGCTCTGGCCGACTTCGTGCGGCTCGAAGGCTCGGTGGCCTTTGAGCGCTCGGCGGCGACGGTGGTGCTCGCCGATGGCTCCGAGGTCGACACCGAGGTGCTGACCATCGGTGGCACGGGCATCGACGGTTTCGTCGGCATCGGCCCCTATCTGAACGCCGATGGCAAGACGGTCAATCCGCAGGCGCGGGGCTTCGGCGTGAGTGATGTCGAGTTCGGCCTGGCGCTTGTCACCGCCAAGCCCGGCGAGGTCGATGCCAAGGGCGCGACGCTCGACGGCCAGACTTGGACCGCGCTGCAGGCCAGCGTCGGCCGAGTCGACCTGATGGCCGGCCTGCCCGAGGACATCGTCCTGGCGCCGCGCGACCTGTCGGTGACGATCAACCAGATCGACGACAGCAGCGACAGGACCCGGGTGATCGACTTCGCGAAGCAGTCCTTCGATGTCGTCACCGGGACCGGGCGCAGCCTGAAGCTCGCCGTCGACGGCAAGCTGGGCGAGGTGGTGCGCGCCGCGGGCGGCTTCACCGTGCAGGTGGGCGGCTTTGTCTACCTGGAAGGCGACATCGCAATCGAGAAGTCGAGCCAGGACCTGACCTTGGCGGACGGCAGCCAGGCCGCGGCCGACGTGCTGACCTTCGGCGGCACCGGGCTCGACGCCTTCGTCGGCGTCGGCGGCCCCTACCGGACCGACGCCAACGGCGACGGTGTCCCCGACGGCACCAACCCCGACGCGCTCGGCGTGAGCTTGACCGGTGCGGAGTTTGCCTTGACGCTGGCTTGGTCGCGGGCCACGGAAGGGGCGGCGCAAGGTCTGCAGTGGACGGCGCTGGAGGCGCACGCTGACGAACTCGCGCTGGTCGGCGTGCCCGGCATCACGGCCAGCGCGACCCGACTCGACGTGGCGGTGAACATGGTCGCGGGGGTGGCGGAGTCGGCCGACCCGAACAAGCTCGTGCTCGACTTCTCGACCGGTGCGACAGCGCTGAAGGTGAGCACCGGCAGCGACAGCCACCGCACGATGTCGATCGACGGCGATCTCGGCGTGTCGATGCGCGCCACCGGCGACTTCGAGTTGTCGGTCGCCGACTTCTTCCACGTCGAGGGTTCGCTGGGCCTGGAGAAGCGCTCGCAGGAGGTGACCCTCGCCGACGGGCGCAAGGTGCAGACCGACTACCTGGGCATCGGCGGCAGCGGGCTCGATGCCTTTGCCGGGGTCAACGGGCCCTACCGTTCGGGCGCTGACTCCAACCAGGACGGCTTGCCCGACACCGTGAACCCGGATGCGCTGGGCTTCGCGCTGTCCGACGTGAGCTTTGGCCTGGCGCTGATGAGCGCCCGCCCGAGCGCGGCCGATTCGCTGCAACCGCTGCGCTGGACGGCGCTCGAGGCCAGCGCAGGCGAGGTCGCCTTCGTCGGCGTCGACGCCCTGACGGTGCGGGCGAGTGACGTGCGCGTCGCCATCAACCAGGTCAGCGGTGAGGCCCTGGGCGCCGACACGCGTGGTCTGGTGGTTGATCTCGAGAAGAGTGGCGTCGAAGTCCTGGCCGGCACCGACCAGGCCGGGAAGGACATCCTGCGCACGCTGAACCTGCCGGGCAAACTCGGCGAGGTCATCCGCGTGTCGGGCGACTTCGAGTTGTCGGTCGGCGGTTTCTTCCAGGTCGCGGGCTCGCTCGGCTTCGAGCAATCGACGCGCGATGTCGTGCTCGCCGACGGCACCCAGGTCACGGTCGATGCGCTGACGGTGGGCGGCTCCGATCTGCGGGCCTTCGCCGGGATCAACGGTCCCTACCTTAGCGCGGCCGATGCAAACGACGACGGTCTGCCTGACGATGTCAACGACCAGGCCGTCGGCCTGTCGCTCGGCGGGGTGGACTTCGCACTCGCGCTGCTGGCGCCCGACCGCAACGCGCCGGGCTACGGCGCGATCCAGACCACGCTGGGCGACGCCCGCTGGACGGCACTGCATGCCGAAGCGGCCGAAGTCAGCGCGGTAGGCTTCCAGGACGTGACGCTGGCGGCGCGGGACGTCGTGGTCGACGTGAACCTGGTGTCGGGCCTGGCGCCCAGCGCTGACGCTTCACGCCGTGTGGTCGACTTCCTCGCGCTGCCGATGGACGTGGTCACGGGGTCGGGCTCCAGCACGTCGCTGCTTGCCGACGGCCAGCGCGGCGAGTTGCTGCGGGTGGGCGGCGAACTCGAGATCGTCGTGGCCGACTACCTGCACGTCCAGGGCACCATCGGGCTGGAGAAATCCACGCGCGAGGTGACGCTCGCCGGCGCGCAGCAGCCGATCCGGGTCGAGGCATTGACGCTGTCCGGCATCGAGCTCAGTGCCTTCGCCGGCATCAACGGCCCCTACCGTTCCGGCCCCGATCTCGACGGCGATGGCCTGGCCGACCAGGTCAACCCCGATGCGATGGGCTTCAACCTGGGCAACATGGACTTCGCGCTCGCAGTCCTGACGGACGGCTCACGCCAGTGGGTCGGCGCGCAGGCCACGGTCGGCGAGCTGGGCCTGGTGGGCATCGACGGGCTCGAGCTCGAGGCGCGTGAGATCGAGGTGGAAATCCTGCGTGCCGCTGCCGACGGTTCGGTGGTGAACTTCGCCGCCGATCCGATGGAGGTGGCCGCAGGCCTGGCGGGCACGGTCACGATCGACCTCTCCGCTGACCGCGGCGCGCGGCTGGCCGTGGCGGCCGACGTGGAGCTGGGGATCGGCGGACTGGTGCAGGTCAGCGGCACGGTCGCGGTCGAGCTTGCAAGTGAACGCACCCTTCGGCTCGACGACAGCCAGACGGTCACGGCCGAGGTGCTGCGCGTCTCGGGCGCGGGCGTCGACGCCTTTGTCGGCATCGGTGGTGGCAGTGCCGATACGCTGGGCCTGAACCTGGAAGACCTGGACTTCGGTCTGGTGTGGGCGAGCGCCGCCGATGGCCGCACCTGGCTCAGCGCGGCCGGACAGGCCGACAAGGTCGGGCTCGCCGGCACGGAGCGCTTCGATCTGGTGGCTTCCGCCACCGACGTGACGCTGGAGCTGAACCGAGCTTTCGCGACCCAGGCCAGCCCGACCGCGCTGCCCACGCTTGACTGGAAATCGGCCCCCGAACGTTTCGGCCCGACTTCGAGTCGCTGGGCCGAGCTGAACTTCTCGGGCCAGCGACTGCAGGCTGCAGGCACGTTCGAGTTGGGCATCGGCGACGTCTTCTCGGCCCACGGCTCGGTGCTCTTCGAGCAAGGACGTGAGACGGTCCAGGTCGGCAGCGAGCGGGTCGAAGTCGACACGCTGGTCGCAGCGGCGAGCGATCTGAACGCGAGCCTGGATCTTTCCCTCGGCTCGCAGGCCGGCGTTTCGGTCGGGCTCGAGGGCCTGGACCTGGCATTTGCGCTCTACAAGGAAGCGTCGCCCGCCAGCGTGCAGTCCGCGCGCAGCTGGACGGCACTGAAGGCCAGCGCCGACGAGGTGGGCCTCGACATTTCCGATCTCGGCATCCCCGCGCTGGACGGGTTGACGATCTCGGCGAATTCGCTCGGATTGCAGTTCAACCGCTCGGCAGGGGGCACGACGAACGTCCCGGTGCTGGACTGGAGCAAAGCGCCGGTCGAATTGGACTTGCCGGGCGGCAGCACGCAGACGCTGGACTTCGCGGCCTCGAGGGGCGCTTTCCTGGCGGTGAGCGCGGGCGTCGAGATCAAGATCGGTGATCTGGTCCAGGTCTCGGGCGAGGTGGCGATCAACACCGCGCAGGACCAGGACATGGTCCTCGACGACAGCAGTGTTGTGCCCATGAACCTGACGACGCTGACGGCCGACCGGGTGACCGTGCGGGCCGGGTTCGGCGATGTCGCGGTGCTGGTGGAGGACGCGAGCCTCGATCTCGTGCTGGGCAGGGCGATCGAGGTGCTGGGCCGGGGGACCGGCAAGACCACCCAGGGCAGCCAGGTCCTCTCCATCGACAATGGTGCCTACCCCGGTCAGTTCACCACCGATCTCGTCGGCAAGGTCCTGGTGGCCGACGGTGTGGAGGGGCGTTTCCTGATCCAGGAGGTGTCTTCCGATGGTCTGTCGTTGACGCTGGACAGAGCGTTCGCAGCGACCTCGACGAACCAGGGCTTCCGGATCCAGTCACTCGCCGAGGACGGCGATGTCTATTACGGCCTCAGCGCCTCCGGTGCCGCCAAGCTGGTGGGTATCGACGGGCTGACGCTGAGCGGCAGCATGGCGCTGCAGACCAATGCCGGTGCCGGCGGCCGGGTGATCGATTTCGATCTCTCGCAGCAGCGTCTGCCCAAGGGCGTCGAACTGCCGGTGGAGGCGAAGGACTATCTGAAGCTCGGGGGCGCCGTGGAGTTCGGGCTCGCCGAGGTGGTGGACGTCCAGGGCAGCTTCGAAGTCACGCTCGACGACACCAAGATGCTGATCGGCGGCAGCGGCCTGAAGGCCGAGCTCACGGTCGGTGACCGTACGGCCGGCATCTACGACGGCGAGATCGGCTTGCTGATCCTCGAGGACGGCGGCTGGGCCGTGGCGGCCTCGGGTGTGGCCCAAGCCGAGTTGCTGGACGACATCAATCTGATCGTCCCTGCCTCGATCGCGATGAACCGCACGGGCTCGCCCGTGGACGAAAGCGTCACCGTCGGCGGCAAGACCGTCGCGATCGAGTTCGCCGATGGCGTCGACTCGACCGAGATCGACGTGGACTTCGCAGCCATCGACGTCTCGATCGGCGGCGTGCTGCGCGACACGCTGATCGAGTTGGCCCAGCCGCTGAGTGCCCAGCGCGAGGCGCTGGAGCAGGCCGAACCGCTGCCGATGCTCAACTTGCGCCTGGGCGAGCTGACCGGGCTCACGGCTGTCGTGCGCCTGGGCGACTATGTGCAGGCCTACCTCAGTCCTGAAGACTTCCCAGAACTCCCGTCGCCGACGATGGCCGGGGGCGTGCCGACGCTGCGCGGCCTCATGGCCTATCTGCAGGAGCACTGGCTGGCGGGGCAGGAGGGCCAGGGCCTGACCTTCAGCCTCGACGGCGATGGGTTCAGCCTCGGCTTCGACGGTCAACTGAATTTCAGCCGCAACGTGCCTCTGGACCTGTCTGCCGGATTCGAGCCGATCGGGCTGAGCCTGGACGCGGCTCTCGATCTCGGCGTCGCGGTCGCGGCCAACGTCGACCTGGCGTTCTCGGTCGACTGGAGCGATGGCGTCACGGCGGACTTTGCGCTGAACGATTTCAGTCTTGATGCGGCCTTCTCGGCCAGCGATCTGGTGCTGGGCGCATCGATCGGTCCGCTGGCCGTGGCGATCGGCAAGGCCGGCGCCGGTGCGCAGACCGCGTCGATCTCGGGCGCCTTCGGCGTCGAGATGTCCTACGTCGACGGTCAATTCGACTACGACATCAGCGACAGCTTCAAGGCCGACCTGCCGGTCTACGCCTCGGTGGCCGGCATCGAGCTCAGCGACCCCACGCAGCAGGCGCGCGTGTCGCTCGACGGCTCGCTCATCGAAGGCACGCTGCTCAGCAGCCTGAAGACCGAGAACTTCGACCGCTTCCTCGGCTTCAACGGCTTCACGGCGGAACGCCTGATCCTGGCCCTGCCCGAGTTGCTGGACTACCTGCGCTCGATCGACCTCGACGAGATGGGCCTGGGCCAGTTGCCCTTCATCTCGCAGTCTCTGGACAGCCTGCTCGACCTGGCGGGCCAGTTCGAGACCCAGGTGATCGACCGGATCGACTTCGACCGTCCGGTCCAGACCCTGGGCACTGGAACCGGGGCAGTCACCGCGGGCAGCAGCGTCCTGAAGATCGCGACGACCGGCTACGCGGGCGGCCGGTTCTCACCGAGCCTGGTGGGTCAACTGCTGGTCGCCGACGGCGTGGCTGATCCGCTGCGGATCGCCCAGGTTGCGGAGGACGGGCTTTCGCTGTCGGTGGAAGGGCGTTTCCCCACGGCCAGCACCGGTCTGGCCTTCAGCATCCAGACACCTACCGAGCGCATCTCCACGATCCAGGAGTTCGTCGATGCGCTGAACCGCTCCGGCGTGCTGGGCAAGGACCAGGCTGGCAACGACCTGAAGGCGAGCTTCGATCTGACCAGCGGCGATCTGCGGGTGCCTATCGTCTTCAACGCGGATCTTGTCGACGTCGACACGCCGATCGACCTGGGCTTCGACCTGGGCGACTCGCTGTCGCTGTCGACCCAGGCCCGGGGCCAGTTCGACCTCGGTCTGAGCGCGGGCGTGGATTTCATTCTCAATCTGAGCCCCGATGGCATCAAGCTCGCGATCGACCGGCTGCGCCTGGAGGGCGATCTCGACCTCGAGGTGGCTGACCTCGAGGTCACCGCCGCGCTGGGCTTCCTGAGGCTCACCGCGGGCGGCGCCGGCACCGGCTCGGGCGTCGGGCTGCACGCAGGGCTGAGCCTGGGCTTCGACCGGGACGACGATCCGGCGACGCGTGACAGCGCTCGCTTCGGCTTCGACGAGCTGCTGAGCAGCGAGTTCTTCGGCTCACTGCGCTTCGATGCCGACGGTGACGCCTATGCGCGGCTGCGCGGCCTGAGTACCGGGGCCGGCTCCTTCGATGTCGACATCGCGCCCGAGCTCGAACTTTCGGTGACGGTTCCCGACCTGCTCGACCTCTCGAGCGTCCAGGTCGTCCTGCCCGACCTGGGTCGGGCCTTCGACGTCAGCAAGCTCGGCTTCGAGGACATCATCTCGGGGCTGCGCAGCGGCATCGGCCTGGTCACTGGGCTCGCCGAGGCCCAACCCTTCTACAGCCAGACCCTGCCCATCGTCGATCGCTCGCTCGGCGACCTGTTGGGTGCCGCAGACAACTTCCTGGCCAAGGTCGAGCAGGCCGGCGCCACGCCGGCCGCCTTCTTCCAGGAGGTCGAGCTGCAGATCGAGCAAGCGCTCGGGCTCACCGACCCCGACCTCTTCGTGATGACGGTCGATGCCGATCGTGGCGTGCTCGGTGTGCGCCTGAATCTCGGCGCCGAATACGCGTCGAAGTTCAACATCGGGCTCGATCTCGACCAACTGCTTGAACTCGCCGGCCAGTCGGCCGACAGCAACCTCGCCCAGTTGGTGAACGGCAACGCCGCGGCCAGGCTGGATCTGGAAGTCAGCGCCGACCTGGTGGTGGCCTTCGACATTGCACTGCCCATTCGCGACAGGGACCCGGACGCTGACCTCGTCACCCTGAGTGAGGACACCGCCCTGACGCTCTCCGCGCGCTTCGTCGGCGAAGACCTGGACATGAGCTTCGACATCGGCGGTGTCGGGCTCGCGGTGCTCGACGGTCACGTTGTCTTCGACCAGGACGGTCTGGTCGACAGCGCCGCCGATGCCCTTCCTGCGGCAGCTGGTCAGGCCGCGGCCCTGGTCGTTCGCTACGACAAGGAGAAGAGTTACGACATCAGCCTGAAGGGCGGCTTCGGGATGGATCTGCCGCTTGCGCTGATGATCGGCGCCAAGCGCATCGAGATCGGCGACATCACGCTCAAGACCAATCCGGTCTACGGCGATGACGCGCTGCGCCAGCTGATGCTCTATCTGGCGGGCGACGACTCGCGCGGCTCGAGCCCGCCCATCCTGTTCGAGATGCCGGACATCGCCGGCGCGGTCGGCAACTACTTCAACGCCGCCAATTCCCGCAGCCTGCTGCTGCAGCTGATCAACGACCCCACCCCGCTGCTGGATGGGGTCGATCTCGGCCTGGGCGTCGTGCAGGACATGTTCGAGAGTGGCGTCGCTGCCGACATCCCGATGATCGGCACCAAGCTGCAGCAGGCCGGCACCATGATCGGCGACCTGCGCGGTGGCCTGCTGAGCGACCTGCGCAGCACGCTGAAGGAAGAGGGCGCCTTGCTGGACGTGCTGCAGTCCACGCTGTACACGACCTTCGACGGTCTGGACATCCTGCAGGACAGCAACGCCGACGGTGTGGTCGACATCGACGATGTCGTCATCGAGCTCTACGACGAGCAGGGCAAGCGGATCGAGGACTGGCACGTCGGGCTGGAGTTGCCCGATGACGCGGATGCCCTTCAAGTCAAGGCGCTGCTCGGCGGCCACATCCTGGGCGATGGCATCGACATCCCGCTCGACTTCTCGATCCCCGGGATCGCGCTGAACATCGACGGTGGCTTCACGTTGGGCGTGGACTGGTCCTTCGATTTCGGTTTTGGCCTGTCGGTCAAGGACGGCTTCTACCTGCGCACCAACGCCGATCCCGCGGATCCGGAGTTCGAGTTCGACGTGGCGCTGTATCTGGACGGCTCGCCGCTCGATCCCACCCAGATCACGCCGTTCGCCGGGTCGGGACGCTTCCTGTTCATGCAGGCGGACGTCATCGACCGCGACAACAACCTCGGCAAGCCGGGCTTCCAGCCCAGCGGCATCGGCGGTGGATTGCACATCGACCTGTCGGGCAACGCGGCCGGCCGGTTGACCGTTTCGGACCTGCTCAGCAACCCTGCCGAGGCGATCGACCTGGAGTTCGGGCTGAGCGCGGACGTCCGGCTCGGGGTCACCTTGTCGGTCCCCGACGCCACGTTCATGCCCAAGATGCGTGGCGACATCGTCTTCGACTGGGACTGGACGCTCGGGCAGGCCATGAGCGCGCCCAGCTTCGACATCGAGTTCCTGCGGCTGGACCTGGGTTCCTTCGTCCAGGACTTCCTGAAGCCCATCGCCCAACGGATCTCCGATTCGTTGGATCCCATCAAGCCGGTGGTCGAGGCCTTCTATACCCGCGTCGACGGGCTGGACCTGCTGCTGGACGACCCGACGCTCAAGGGGGTGATCGACGCGGTCATCGCGGTCAACAACTCGACCCCGGGCGCCACGAAGATCAAGCCGGTGAACTGGGCCTTCCTGGATGCCGCGCGCTTCGTCCTGAACCTGCCGACTTTCGTCAAGAGTCTCGAGAACACGGGCGGTGAGCTGATGCTCGGCCACGTGCTCGGGATCGGATCGTCGCAGGTGACCTGGAAGAACTCCTCGCAGATCGACACCCTGGTCAGCGGCAGCGCAGCCCTGTCGACGGCGCCGGCTTTCCTGGTCAACAAGATGAACGACATGAGCCGGGGCGCGCAAGGCGGCCAGGTCAGTGACCGTTCGGGCTTCAAGATCTGGGAGTACGTCACCGACATCGGCAACTGGTCGAAGCTGCTGAGCGGCGGCAATGCCACGCTCTTTACCTACGAGATGCCGCTGCTGAGCTACGACTTCAGCTTTGATGTGGTGTTGCTGTCCCTGCCGCTGCCGGTGCTGTTGGGGCTTCCGCTGCTGAAACCCTCGATCGACATCGGTGCCTACGGCCGCGTCAGCGCCAAGGTCGACCTGGCTTTCGGCTACGACACCTATGGCATCCAGAAGTCCATGGACACCGGGGACTACCGCAACATCCTGGACGGTTTCTTCATCAGCGACGTGTCGCTGCCGGACTTCAAGAACGGCGCCTTCGTTCCCGGCACCGGCGGTGTCGACAAGGATGAACTCAGCATGACCTTCGACCTCGGCCTGTATGCCGAGGTTGATGCGATGTTCGTCGGCACCGGCGCGGTCGGCGGCATCAAGGGCGGCATCGACGGCAAGGCCGGGGTTGACCTCAACGACCTGCGAACGGCGACCGTCGCGCGGGACAAGGACGGCCAGGTCACCGGGGTCGTCTTGAAGGGCGACGGCAAGGTCCGCGGCTCCGAGATCAAGACCATGGTCGATTTCGCCCAGTCGCTCAGCGGACTCGTCAATGCGCACTTGGAGGCCGACGTCTACGCCGCGGTCTACGGCAAGATCAAGGCGTTCTACGTGACCCTGTTCGAGGGCGAAGCAGAGATCTTCCGCAAGACCCTGTTCGACCTGGATTACCAGGCCCCGAATCCGCAACCGCTGCTGGGGCACGTCACGGGCGGTGTCCTCTACCTCCACGCCGGGCCCAGTGCGGCCGACCGCAAGTTCATCGACACCGCGGACGGCGCTGAGAAGTTCATCCTCAGCGGTCGTGGTGGTACGGTCGATGTGGAGTTCAACGGCATCTACTACCAGCAGTACACGGGCGTCACCAAGGTGGTGGTCGAACTCGGCGCCGGCAAGGACACGCTGGACGCCAAGTGGCTGCTGTCGGATGTTCCGGTCTATGTCGATGGCGGCGACGGCGACGACACCATCCTCCTTGGCAAAGGCGGCGGCTTCGCGGTCGGCAGTGCCGGCAACGACAAGATCACCGCCCTCATGGGCAGCGCCGCGCGGGCGGTGTTGATCGGCGGTGACGGTGACGACACACTGACCGGCGCCGGTGGCGACGACGCGCTGGTGGCCGGCGGCGGTGAGAACGTGCTGGCTGGTGGCTCGGGCATCGACTGGTTCTATGCGGGGCTCGAGCAGAACCGCCTGGTCGGCGCGCTGGGCGACGATCACTATGTGTTCCTGGATGGGCTGGGAGCCAACACGGTCGTCGATACGCAGGGCGCGAACCTGATCGAGTTCAGCGGCACGCTGCCGACCCTGCCACGCTTCCCGTCGCAGAACGGAGGTGTGTTCGTCGCGCCGGGCCACTCGCCCGGCATCGACAGCTACGGCAGCCTCACACTCCGGCCGGCCGACACGCTGCAGATCGAAATTGGCGGCATCCAGCCAGGCTTCGCACCGGACAACCACGACCAGGTCCAGGTCGCCGGATCCGTCGTCCTGGGCGGGGTACTCGACGTCGTGATGTACCACGACTTCGTGCCGGAGATCGGCGACGAATTCGTGATCATGACCTTCGCGTCCGCGACCGGGAACTTCAGCCAGGTCAAGGGCCTGACGGTCAGCGACCGGGTCCAGCTGGAACTGGTTCAGGGTGATACCAGCCTGCGCCTGCGGGCGGTCGCTCGGGCGCCGGGTCTGCAGGCCTACTTCAACGGCCAGACCTTCGAGGTCTTCAATCCGGCCGGCAGCGATCTGCGCATCCCCGTCGCGAACCTCGGGCCGGTCACGCTGAGCCCGTTGAACGACACGATGACGATCAACCGCTTCGGCGACAGACCCCTCGTGATCAACCGCTCGTTCGGGGCCGACCTGTACGAGATCTCGCTCGACAACACGCTGACGACCACCGAGCGCGTGGTCCGCTTGAACGGTGGTGTGGGCGCCAGCCAGGGCCAGGACGAACTCGAGCTCAACTTCCGTCCGGTCGAGCGCTCGAGCGCCGGCAACCTGCTGCGCCTGGGCGATGGCACGGCCGTGAGCGGCTTCGAGCGCATCGAGTTCGATCCCGGCATCGGTCAGGTCACGCTGATCGGCGACGACATCGTCGTCGATGCACCGCTGGGCCAGGTGGGCCAGGCGATCGTCGATCTGGGCCTGGGCACCGGATTGCGCGTGGTCGCGGACAACGTGACCTTCAAGGCGCCGGTGCGGGCCGAGTACATCGAGTTCCAGGTCGGCGAGTCCATCACGCTGCCCGACCAGATGTACGTCAAGGACGGCATGCGCTTTGCCGACAGCAAGTCTGACGTGAAGGTGATCCGCGCTTCCAAGGAGGCGGGTGCCGGGCCCGCGTCCGGAGTGGACTTCGTAGCTGCCGGCGAGATCATCGCCGACGCCATCCAGCAACTCGCTGCCGAGGACGAGCCGCTGCGGATCCGCCACTTCGACGACCAGGGCGGCATCTCGACCGGCGCAATCGTCATCGGCGCGGAGGGCGCGCATCAGCCAGGGCAGTTGTTCGTCCAGTCCACCGCGATGACCAACCTGGTCGTCGAGGAGATCGTCATCGGCAGCGACAACAACGCCGGCCCGATCACGATCGCCAACGCGACCACGCCGGTGGTGTTTGCCTCGCCGCTGACGCTCAAGGCGCCCCAGAACGGCGGCACGGTCCGCCTCGGCGGCGAGATCGACGGCACGCAACTGACCATCTTCGGCCCCGGCCACACGACCACGCTCGACAATACCGACACGTCGATGGCCGGCGACGTCCAGGTCAATGACTCCGTCGATGTGAGGGGCCGATCGACGCTGACCTCGCTGCAGGGCGACATCACCGTCACGGGCAACCTCGACGGCGACGGGCTCGCGGGCGATGACAAGCTGAACCTGTCGGCCGTCGGCGGGAACATCCGCATCGCCGGCGTCACCGGCGGATCGGACGCGCTCGAGGAACTGCGGATCACCGACGCGATCGACGTCGTCTTCGAGAAGACGGTCACTGTCCATGGCGATCTCTACATCCATGCCACGGGTGTCGTCCGCTTCGACTCCACGGTCCACGTCATCGGCGGGCGACTGATCGTCGAGGGCGCCGACGAGGTGATCTTCACCGGCGGCGTCGAGCTGACCCAGAACGCCAGCCTGCCCGGCGGCGTGAGCGGGCTGCTGCTGGACGAGGTCTACCGGGTGCGCTTCGTCGACGCCGTCTGGGCGCCGAAGGTCGGCGTGACCGCCGGCGGCAACGTGATGCTGTCGGGCGGCGGGCATGTCGAGGGTTCCGTGGTGCCGACGGCCGCCGGCGAATGGCTGCGGCTGGCGGTCAGCGGCTCGTCGATGCTGGTGCTGAACGCGGTCGATGCCGAACGGTCTGTCGACCTGGGCGGCATCAGCCTGTCGGCCACGGACGTGGGGCGGCTGTCGGTGCTCGACCCGGTCACCGCGCCGGCTGGACGCAGCATCGACATCGGCCTGCGGCAGTCGACCCCCGGCGTGGGTGGCGAGCTGCGCCTGCTGCGCGACGTGGTCGGCGGCGCCGGGCACGTCGCGATCGAGAGTTCGGGCCTGCTGTCCCTGCTCGACGGGGCTGACGTCCGGGCCGACGGCGGGACCTTGGAGTTGCGGGCCGGGGGCGATCTGAGCATGACGGCCGCCTCGGTAGTCGGCTCGGCGACCACGGGCGACCTGCGCCTGAGGGCCGGCGGCGCGATGCAGGTTGCCTCGGTGATGAGCCAGTCCGAGGTGGCGCTGAGCACCCAGTCCGGGGCGATCAGCGTCGTTGCCGCCTCGGCGGGCACGGTCAAGGCCGCCGCGCTGCGCATCGACGCCGGCGGGACGGTGGGGACGGCGGCGCTGCCGCTGACCATGGACGCCAGCCGTCTCAGCCTGGGCACACGGTCCGCGGGCGACGCGGCGTCGGTCTTCGTCGACAGCGCGCGCTCGTTCGAGCTGGGCGCGGTGACGGTGACGACGCTGCGGGTGGACGGCCTTGGAGGCCGAACCACGACCACGGACGCCGCCTTGACGGACGTCACCGTGGCGGGGGGGCTGCGCTTGACGACGCCGTCCGCGAGCGCCGCGGACATCCGCTTCCTGCAGGCGGTGGCGGTGGCGGGGGATCTCCAGGTCTCGGCCTGGGGCGACGTGCGCTTCGACGAGTCCGTGCGCGTGAGTGCCGGCGGCTCGCTGCGGGTCACCGGTGTCGACGAACTTCGCTTTGTCAAGGGCATGGACCTGAGCGCCGCCTCCGGCCTGCGCTTCGAGAGCGTCGAGCGCATCGCCTTCACCGGGCCGGTCGCCTCGGCGACCGCCGCGGGCGGTGCTGCCGGCGGCAACCTGCTGATCATCGGCGGCGGCCTGGTCGAGGGCGTGGCCAGGCCGGCGGGCAGCGTGGCACTCGAGGTGCTGCGCCTGACCATCTCCGGGCCGGCAGGACTCTCGGTGCGGGCCTTCGATGCCAACGCGCCCATCGACCTCGGCGGCATCAGCGTGATCGGCCAAGGTGTGGGAGTGATGACCGTGACCGACCGGGTCGTGGCCACCGGTGAGCGGGGCCTGCACCTGGTCAGTGCCGGTGCGGGCGGTCAACTCAGCGTGCTGCGCAACGTGCAGTCGCAGGCCGGCGCGATCAGCCTCGAGGCCGAGGGCGACCTGGTGCTGACCGACCGGATCACGGTGCAGACCTCGCCGGTGGGCGCGCTGCCCGCCGGCACGATCAACCTCGCGTCCCAGTCGGGCCGCCTGGTCATGACCTCGCGCAACCTGATCTCGGCGCCGGGCAGCGACCTGCGAGCGCGGTCGGCGGCCGGGCTCACGGCCGGCACGCTGGTGGCCGACGGCATCTGGCTCGACACCGACGGGCCGACGCCCGTGTTCGGGGCCGGCGGCCTCAGTGTCACGGCCAAGCGGCTGCGCATGGAAGTCGGCGGGCCCATCGGCAGCGCCGCGCAGCCCTTCGTGCTGGGCGTGGAGCGGGTGAACATGAGCACCCGCACGGCCGGTGCCGGCATCTTCCTGGCCTCCTCGGGCCCTGTGACCGTCGGTGGCGGCGTGGGCATCCAGGTCTACCGCCCCGATGGCGGCGGCGGCGTCCAGACCCTGGGCGGCGCGAACGCCAAGGGCCTGGACAGTGCCGGAGACATCGTGCTCGATGCCGCCGGAACGGTCACGGTGGAGGCGGTGGGCGGCGGCGTGGTCGCGCGCGACAACGTGCGTCTGAGCGCCAAGGGTGCCGGCAGCGACCTCGTGCTGAACGGCGGCGTGTCCAGCGCAAGCGGTCACATCACACTGAAGGCTGCGGCCAATGTGCTGATGGGCAGCGTGACGGCGGCCGACGTGGATGTGAGCACGGCCGCAGGCGGCACGATCAGCATCGACGCCCAAGGCGGCGCGCTGACGATGGCCGGGGATGCCGAGGTCACGGCCACGGGTGGCAGCGCCAGGCTGCGTTCGCAGGGTGACATCACGCTGGGCCATGTGACGGCTGCCGAGGTCAGCATCGACAGCGATGCGGGCAGTCTGGTCAACGCGGTCGGCAGCACGGTGAACGTCACGGCGACGACGCTGAGGCTGCAGGCGCAGGGCGGCATCGGCGCGAACACGAACCCGCTCAGCACGAGCGTGGACACACTGACGGCGCTGGCGGCCACGGGCGCGGTTTACGTGAACGAGGCCAACGGTGTGACGGTGGGCGACGTTTCTGTGACCGTGCGCGAGTACAACGCGAACGCAACGACCACGAACGTGGTGGATGCGGCGCAGAGCGACCTGACGACGCAGGCCAACGGCCACGTCGTGCTGGTGGCGACCCTGGGTGACGTCGTGCTGGACGACGGCACGGCCACGGGCGCGGGCCAGGCGGTGAGCGCCCACGGCACGGGATCGGTGCGCGTCGAGGCGGTGGCCGGCAGCGTGACGGCGGGCGCGGCGGCGGACATCCGCAGCGGTGCGGGCGACATCACGCTGCGCGCGGGCCAGAACCTGGTCCTGGGCGCGAGCGTGGACGTGGCCACGGCGGGCACCGGCACGGTGAGCCTGAACGCGGCGGCGGGCGCGCTGACGATGGACGGCACGAGCAAGGTGACGGCCACCGGCAGCAGCGCCAGGTTGCGCGCGCAGGGCGACATCACGCTGGGCCACGTGACGGCGACCGACGTCAGCATCGACAGCGATGCCGGCAGCCTGGTCAGCGCGATCGGCAGCACGGTGAACGTGACGGCGACGAATCTGCGGCTGCAGGCGCAGGGCGGCATCGGCGCGAACACGAACCCGCTGAGCACGAGCGTCGACACGCTGACCGCTCTGGCGGCCACGGGCTCGTTCTATGTGAGCGAGTCCAACGGCGTGACGGTCGGCGATGTGGCGGTGACGGTGCGCGAGTTCAACGCGGACGCAACGACCACGAACGTGGTGGATGCGGCGCAGAGCGACCTGACGACGCAGGCCAACGGCCACATCGTGCTGGTGGCCACCCTGGGCGACGTCGTTCTGAACGACGGCGCGGCCACGGGCGCGGGCCAGGCGGTGAGCGCCCACGGCACGGGCTCGGTGCGCATCGAGGCGGGCGCGGGCAGCGTGACGGCGGGCACCGCGGCGGACCTCCGCAGCGGCAGCGGCGACATCACGCTGCGCGCGGGCCAGAACCTGGCCCTGGCCGCGAGTGTGGACGTGGCCACGGCGGGCACCGGCACGGTGAGCCTGAACGCGGTGGCGGGCGCACTCACGATGACGGGCACGAGCAACGTGACGGCCACGGGCAGCAGCGCCAGGCTGCGCGCGCAGGGCGACATCACGCTGGGCCACGTGACGGCAACCGACGTCAGCATCGACAGCGATGCGGGCGGCGTGGTCAACGCGTCCGGCAGCACGGTGAACGTGACGGCGACGAACCTGAGGCTGCAGGCGCAGGGCGGGATGGGCACCAGCGCAGGCGCCCTGAGCACGAGCGTGGACACGCTGACGGCGCTGGTGGCCACGGGCGCGGTCTACGTGACCGAGGCCAGCGGCGTGGCGGTGGGCGATGTGGCGGTGACGGTGCGCGAGTTCCATGCCGACGCGACGACCACGAACCTGGTGGACGCGGCGCAGAGCGACCTGACGACGCAGGCCAATGGGCACATCGTGCTCGTGGCCACCCTCGGCGACGTCGTGCTGAACGAAGGTGCGGCCACGGGCGCGGGCCAGGCGGTCAGCGCCCACGGCACGGGCTCGGTGCGCATCGAGGCGGTGGCCGGCAGCGTGGCGGCGGGCTCCGCGGCGGACATCCGCAGCGGCAGCGGCGACATCACGCTGCGCGCGGGCCAGAACCTGGTCCTGGGTGCGGACGTGGACGTGGTCACGGCGAGCACGGGCACGGTGAGCCTGAACGCGGTGGCGGGCGGGCTGACGATGGACGGCACGAGCAAGGTGACGGCCACGAACAGCAGCGCGCGGCTGCGTGCGCTGGGCGACATCACGCTGGGCAACGTCTCGGCAGCCAACGTCAGCATCGACAGCGATGCGGGCGGTCTGGTCAACGCGGTCGGCAGCACGGTGAACGTGACGGCGACGAAGCTGCGGCTGCAGGCGCAGGGCGGCATCGGCGCGAACACGAACCCGCTGAGCACGAGCGTGGACACGCTCACGGCGCTGGCGGCCACGGGCTCGGTCTACGTGAGCGAGGCCAACGGCGTGACGGTGGGCGACGTGGCGGTGACGGTGCGCGAGCTCAACGCGAACGCAACGACTGCGAACGTGGTGGACGCGGCGCAAAGCGACCTGACGACGCAGGCCAACGGGCACATCGTGCTGGTGGCGACCCTGGGCGATGTCGTGCTGAACGACGGCACGGCCACGGGCGCAGGCCAGGCGGTGAGCGCCCACGGCACGGGCTCGGTGCGCATCGAGGCGCTGGCGGGCAGCGTGACGGCGGGCGCCGCGGCGGACATCCGCAGCGGCAGCGGCGACATCACGCTGCGTGCGGGTCAGAACCTGGCCCTGGGCGCGAACGTGGACGTGGCCACGGCGAGCACCGGCACGGTGAGCCTGAACGCGGTGGCGGGCGCGCTGACGATGGCGGGCACGAGCAACGTGACGGCCACGGGCAGCAGCGCCAGGCTGCGCGCCCAGGGCGACATCACGCTGGGCAACGTCACGGCAACGAATGTCAGCATCGACAGCGACGCGGG
>CAIRBF010000225.1 GCA_903876715.1 uncultured beta proteobacterium | reverse complement strand
GCGCGCCCCTCCTTGCCGTGGCAGATGACGCACGCCTGCATGCGTTGCGCCATCGTGTTTTGCACTGTGGCCGTGGCATCCGACGCCGCAGGGGTCGACTGCGCGGGTGCCAGGGTCGTGAAGGCAGCCAGGCCGGCCGTCAGGAGGTGGCTGAAGATGGGTTTCATGTCGGTTGAAGGGCAGGCGAGCGGGCCGCTTGGCAAGGAGGGCTCCCGGGCGCCGGCGGAGCGCACGCCCAGTGAGCCCGCCCTTGCAACGTCAGGCCACACACGGCAGCCCTGGCGATGACCCTGGCGACCGACACCAGCCGCCTGGCCTGGGCCTGTTCATCGCCAGCGGCACGGCATCGAGATCCAAAGCAGTGCCCAGGCTGCGAACAGTACCGCTTTGTTCCAGTAAGTATTCTGCATGTCAGGTGGTCCACGGCCTTGGTGTCGAGCGCGGGCATCAGCGCTAGCGCTGGCCTGTCGCCTAGGGTTTGCCCGGGATCTCTTGGCGTACGGCGGGCAGTTGAGTTTCCGTTGCTTCCCGCAACGCACGCGGAGAAGCAGGGCCTTGCAACCAGAGTTCTGTTGTGACGGTCGCCCGCTTTCCCGGGTCAAGGTCGTTCCGGATCGGCGCCGCATGGCGGCGTTTCCCGATCATCGACAGCCTTGTCCTGTCATCCCGAGGCGGGTACCCGTGACGTTCCCGTCCCTCGGTCGCACGCCGGCTGAAAAGAGCGGCCATGCCGCGGCCGGCAGAGAGCCGGTCCAGCTGCGAGCCCTCATCGACCTGGGCGAGCTGATCCAGAGCAAGCGGCCCGAAGAGTCTCTGGCTCTGTACGGCAAGGGTTTGTCGACGGCCCCCACCGACGTCAGGCTGCTCGGATGACGTTTCGACATCGCCCGACAGCCGGCGCGCTGGGACGACGACGGCAGCACCGAACCGCTGGCGCGTCTGGCCGACACGGAACCCGCAGGCGAACCCCACGAGCACTTGCCCCTGCTGGCTCAAACCACGCATCCGGCGACGCAGGCCAACCTGTGCCGCGAGGCAGCCACGCGCGGCATTGCCAAAAACCGCATCGTCTTCGCCCCCTGGCTGGCGCTGGAGCCGCATGTGGTGCACACCCAGCTTGCGGATTTGATGCTCGACACCCACCCGGACAACTCAGGCGCCACCGGCAGCGACGCCCAGCGTGGGGGTTTTCCCATCCTTTGCCACGTCGGGAACACCATGGTGGGCCGAATGGCCGCCAGCCTGATGCACCACCTGGGCTTGCCCGAACTCGTGGCGCCGGACAGGCGCCGCATGGTCGACCTGGCTGTCGATCTGGCGAACGATGCGGGCCGCATCGCGACGCTCAAGGCTCGGCTCAAGGAGCGTCTCGGTCCGAGCAGCCTGTTCAATCCCGATGGTTTCGCGCGCGATCTGGAGCGCCTGTTGATGTGGTGGGAGCGTGAATCTCCTGTGTTCGAGCATTCGCGCGCGCCAGGATTCACAATCATGCGTTATCCCGTCCAGAAGGGTCGGAACGACCCCGCCTCCCAAGATTCACCCAGGCAGGAGACACCATGACGATCAAGCCCACCACCGGTCCGACCCTGCTGATGGCGTCCGGTGCGATCTTGCTGGCTGCAGGGCTCGTCGGTATGCGGCTGCCGATGATCATCTTCGCCGCCGTGCTCCTCGGCCTGGGTTTCTGGTCGCTGCGCGGCCTGGACCTGGGTCGCCTCCTTACGGGTCCCGTGCTGATGATGGCGTCGGCTGCCGTCATTGCCGTGGCGGGCCTGGCTAGCGGGCGTGCACCAATCTTCCTGGTGGCGCTGGTCCTGGCTGGTCTGGGCTTTTGGTCGCTGCGCGGGATGGGCCTGAGCCGCTCGCTGACCGGCCCGGTCCTGCTGGCCGCCTCGGCCGCCGCCCTCGCCATGGCCGGCCTGATGAGCGCGCAGGCGATCCTCATCGTGATGGCGCTCGTCTTCGCTGGCCTGGCGTGCTTCGCCTGGTTGCGGGCGCAGGGCTGAGTCCAGGAGCGGGAGCAGGCCTGCGGGGTCCGCGCCCCGCCATGGCCATGGTCGAGGGCTGGCGCATGCAAAGGGCGAGTGCGGGCTGCATGGCCTGCCACGCCAGACTGCGGCACATCAGCTCCTGTGCGGTGAT
>CAIRBF010000224.1 GCA_903876715.1 uncultured beta proteobacterium | reverse complement strand
GTCGATGGCAAGGTGGTCGAGAAGTCGGGTGACCTGCCACGCCTGATCGGTGCGACCAAGCCTGGGTCGAAGGCGACGCTCCAGGTCTTCCGCCGTGGCGCGACGCGCGACTTGACCGTCACGGTGGCGGAGTTCGAGGCCGACCGCCCGACCCGGCGCGCCCAGGCAGAACCCGGGAACGCGCCGGCGCTCAAGAATGCGCTGGGCATTGCGGCGTCGGATCTGAGCGAAGCGCAGAAGCGCGAGCTCAATCTCAAGGGCGGGGTGCGCGTCGAGTCGGTCGAGGGCGCCGCAGCCCGGGCCGGGCTGCGAGAGGGGGACGTGATCCTGTCGGTGGGCAACACCGAGGTCGCTGACATGAAGCAGTTTGCCGCGGCCGTGGCCAAGGTCGAGGGCGCGCGCGCCGTCAGCGTGCTCGTACGGCGGGGCGAGTGGGTCAACTATCTGGTGATCCGTCCGGGCCGCTGAGGCCGCTGAACCGGCGTGACGCGGGCCGGGGCACACCCGCGCGGCCCGCTCGCGCAGGGCGTCGGCGCTAGAATGTCGGGTTGGCTGTTCAAGCCTGAGGCCGGGGCGCGTCGATCATGTGACGCGCCCCTTTTCGTGCCGCACAGCCTCTGATCTGTGCCTGTGCGGACCACGCGATGTCCCCCATGGACCATATCCGCAACTTCTCGATCATTGCCCACATCGACCACGGCAAGAGTACGTTGGCCGACCGCATCATCCAGCGCTGCGGCGGGCTGTCCGATCGCGAGATGGAGGCCCAGGTGCTCGACTCGATGGACATCGAGCGCGAGCGTGGCATCACGATCAAGGCCCAGACCGCGGCGTTGCGCTACGTCGCCCGCGACGGCCGCACCTACAACCTGAACCTGATCGATACGCCGGGGCACGTGGACTTCAGCTACGAAGTCAGCCGCTCGCTGTCGGCGTGCGAGGGCGCGCTGCTCGTCGTCGACGCCAGCCAGGGCGTCGAGGCGCAGACAGTGGCCAACTGCTACACCGCGCTCGACCTCGGGGTCGAGGTCGTGCCGGTGCTCAACAAGATGGACCTGCCCCAGGCCGACCCCGAGCGGGCCAAGCAGGAAATCGAGGACGTGATCGGCATCGACGCCACCGAAGCCATCCCCTGTTCGGCCAAGACCGGCGAGGGCGTCGACGACATCCTCGAGGCCGTGATCGCCCGCATGCCCGCGCCGCGCGGCAACCCCGTCGGCGCGCCGCGGGCGATGATCATCGACAGCTGGTTCGACAACTATGTCGGCGTCGTGATGCTGGTGCGTGTGGTCGACGGTCTGCTGCGGCGCGGTGACCGCGTCAGGATGATGGCGACGAACGCGATCTACGGCATCGAGCAGATGGGGATGTTCACGCCGAAGTCCCTGCCGCGCGACGACCTGAAGGCGGGCGAGGTCGGCTTCGTCATCGCCGGCATCAAGGAGCTGAAGGCGGCCAAGGTCGGCGACACGATCACGCTCGAGAAGAAGCTGCCCAACAACGCCGGCCCCGCCACCGAGCCGCTGCCGGGCTTCAAGGAGATCAAGCCCCAGGTCTTCGCCGGGCTCTATCCCACCGAGGCGAGCGAGTACGACTCGTTGCGTGACGCGCTGGAAAAGCTGCAGCTCAACGACAGCTCGCTGCGCTTCGAGCCCGAGGTCAGCCAGGCTCTGGGCTTCGGTTTCCGCTGCGGCTTCCTCGGCCTGCTGCACATGGAGATCGTGCAGGAGCGCCTGGAGCGTGAGTTCGACCAGGACCTGATCACGACCGCGCCGAGCGTCGTCTACCAGGTCGAGCTCGGCGACGGCGAGGTGATCGAGGTCGAGAACCCGAGCAAGATGCCCGACCAGGGCCGCATCAGCGAGATCCGAGAGCCCATCGTCACGGTCCACCTGTACATGCCGCAGGACTGCGTCGGTCCGGTGATGACGCTGGCCAACACCAAGCGCGGCGTGCAGATCAACATGGCTTACCACGGGCGTCAGGTCATGCTGACCTACGAGCTGCCCCTGGCCGAGATCGTGCTTGACTTCTTCGACAAGCTGAAATCCGTCTCGCGGGGCTACGCGTCGATGGACTACGAGTTCAAGGAGTACCGCGCCGCCGACGTCGTCAAGGTCGACATGCTGATCAACGGCGACCGCATCGACGCCCTCAGCCTGATCGTGCACCGCACCCAGAGCCAGTACCGCGGGCGCGAGGTCGCGGCCAAGATGCGTGAGATCATCCCGCGCCAGATGTACGACGTCGCGATCCAGGCCGCCATCGGCGCCAACATCATCGCGCGCGAGAACATCAAGGCGCTGCGCAAGAACGTGCTGGCAAAATGCTACGGTGGCGACATTACCCGCAAGCGCAAGCTGCTCGAAAAGCAGAAGGCTGGCAAGAAGCGGATGAAGCAGATCGGCTCCGTCGAGGTGCCGCAGGAAGCCTTCCTGGCCATCCTCCAGGTCGATGATTGACGGGGGTCCCCGATGAGTGCACTGACTGCGGCGCTGTATGGCGCGCTGGCCGTCTACCTGGGGGGCTGGTTCTTCGGCCTGTGGGTGGGCAACTTCGCGCTCGTGCTTTTCCTGTTGTCCTTCGTGACGGGCCTGTTCTGGCTCGCTGAGCGCTTTCACTTCCAACCGGCGCGGCTGCGCGCGGCAGCGGCACTCGAGAGCCAGCACGTGGCGCGGCGGGCTGAGCTGAACAAGCTCGGGATCACGCAGGTGGATGGCGACCTGGTGCAGGCGCGGGCGGCTGTGCTCGCCCAGCCATGGTGGCTGGATTGGACGGCGGGCTTGTTTCCGGTCATCGCGGCTGTCTTCCTGCTGCGTTCCTTCCTGTTCGAGCCCTTCAAGATTCCCTCGGGCTCGATGGTGCCCACCCTGCTCGTGGGCGACCTGATCCTCGTGAACAAGTTCGAGTACGGCGTGCGCCTGCCCGTGGTCCATACCAAGGTCATGGCCAATGGCGACCCGCAGCGCGGCGACGTCGTCGTCTTCCGCTATCCGCCCGACCCGCGTCTGGATTACATCAAGCGCGTGGTCGGCGTGCCCGGCGATGAGATCGTTTACGCCGCGCAGAAGCTGACCGTCAACGGTCAGGCGGTTCCGTTGCAGGCCCTGGGTGAGTTCTACGACGAGGACAGTCTGCGCTACTCGCCGCAGTTCTCCGAGAAGCTCGGCGCCGTCGAGCACCGCATCCTGGTCGACCCGAAGCGACCTTCCTATTTCGGCGGCCAGACGCCCCGGTTCCCGGGTGCGGAGAACTGCCGCTACGCGGTCGAGGGCTTGACGTGCAAGGTGCCGGCAGGCCATTACTTCGTCATGGGCGACAACCGCGACAACTCGCAGGACTCGCGCTACTGGGGCTTTGTGCCCGACGAGAACCTGGTCGGCCGCGCCTTCTTCATCTGGATGAACTTCGGCAGCTTCGGTCGGATCGGGAGCTTCCGTTGAGGTGGTGAACGCGCCGCGCCCCAACGCACCAGTCTCGCCCCTGGACGCCCTGCAGGAGCGCCTTGGGCACCGCTTCGCGCAGCCGCAGTTGCTGCAGCGCGCGCTCACACACCGCAGCTTCGGCGCGGCCCACAACGAGCGCCTGGAATTCCTCGGCGACGCGGTGCTGAATCTGGCCGTCTCGACGCTGTTGTACGGGCGCTACGCCGACTCCGCCGAGGGTGATCTGACGCGCGTGCGCGCGCACCTGGTGCGCGAGGACAGCCTGCACCGGGTGGCGCTCAGCCTCCATCTGTCGCAGGTGCTGCGCCTTTCCGATGGCGAGGCCCGCGGCGGCGGCGCGCATCGTCCGTCCATCCTGGCCGACGCGGTCGAGGCACTGATCGGCGCCGTGCACCTGGACGCTGGCTTCGGCGCGGCCCAGGCGTTGGCGCAGCGCCTGTTCGGCGCGCAGATCGACGCCAGCGAAGCCGCGCAATGGAGCAAGGACGCGAAGACCGAACTGCAGGAGATCTTGCAGGCGCGCCGCCTGCCGGTGCCGGCCTACCGCATCCGAGGCACGCGCGGGCAGGCGCATGCACAGGTCTTCGAGGTGGAGTGCGAGGTGTCCTCGCTTGGCCTCGTGGAAGTTGCCGAGGGCCGCTCGCGTCGCGCGGCTGAGCAGGAGGCGGCGCAGCGCATGCTGGCGCGCCTGAAGGCCCCCCACGGATCATCGCCGGCGCGCGCCGGCCAGAGCGCAGGCCATGAACGCTGAAACCCATCCTCCCGAAGGCGGCCCGCCGCGGCGCTGCGGCCTCGTGGCCATCGTCGGCCGACCCAATGTCGGCAAGAGCACGCTGCTGAACGCGCTCGTCGGCCAGAAGATCAGCATCACCTCGCGCAAGGCGCAGACCACGCGCCACCGCATCACTGGCATTCGCACGGTCGGTGCGGCGCAGTTCGTCTTCGTCGACACCCCCGGCTTCCAGACCCGCCATGGCACGGCACTGAACCGCACGCTCAATCGCACTGTCCTCGGCTCGCTGTCCGATGTCGACGTTGTGCTGTTCGTCGTCGAAGCCGGTCGTTTCGGGCCAGACGACGAGAAGGTGCTGGCCCTGATGCCCGGGGGCAAGCCGGTGCTGCTGGTGGCCAACAAGCTCGACGCGCTGACTCGGCGCCAGGACGTGCTGCCCTGGCTGAAGAGCATGCAGGAGCGACACGCCTTTGCCGAGTACGTGCCCATGGCGGCACGGCGCGCCGGCGATATCGAGCGCCTGCTGGCCATCGTCGAGCCCTACCTGCCCGAGCAGCCGTGGTTCCACGAGGAGGACGCGCTCACCGACCGCAGCGAGCGCTTCCTCGCCAGCGAGCTCATCCGCGAGAAATTGTTCCGTCTGACCGGGGACGAACTCCCCTACAGCTCGACCGTGGTCATCGACCGGTTCGAGGAGGAGGGCAGCCTGCGGCGCATCGCCGCCACCATCGTCGTCGAGCGCGACGCGCACAAGGGAATGGTCATTGGCGCCCAGGGCGAGCGCCTGAAGCGCATCGGCAGCGAGGCGCGCCAGGAGTTGCAGACCCTGCTCGACGCACGCGTGCACCTCGAGCTCTGGGTCAAGGTTCGCAGCGGCTGGGCTGACGACGACCAGCACCTGCGCAGCTACGGCTACGAATGAGCCCGGTCGGCGCGGCCCGTCCACGCGCCGCCACGGCGCTGCAGGCCTACGTGCTGCATCGTCACGACTGGAGCGAAAGCAGTCTCGTGCTGGACCTGTTCACGCGCGAGCGTGGCCGGCTGGTGGTCGCGGCCAAGGGAGCGAAGCGACCGTACTCGCAACTGCGCCCGGTCCTGCTGCCCTTCCAGCGCATCTCGGTCACGCTGGCGCGCGCGAGCGCCGACGAGGCCGCCGAGGTGCTCGGGCTGCGCCAGGCCGAGTGGGCTGGCGCGCTGGCGCTGCTGCGCGGGCAGGCCTTGTTCGCGGGGTTCTACCTGAACGAACTCCTGATCCGTCTGCTGCCGCGTCAGGATGCCCACCCAGCGCTGTTCGATGCCTACGCCGACGCTCTGGCTGCGCTGTCCGCGCCCGAGGAGTTGCAGCGCCAGGCGGCACTGCGCGCCTTCGAGCTGCGCCTGCTGCGCGAGACCGGTGTGCTGCCGGAGCTGGCCACGGTCACGGCCACACAGCGTCCGGTGCGCGACGAGTCGCTCTACCGACTCGATGCCGAGGCGGGTGTCGTCGGCGCAGCCCCGACGCTGGGCGAGAGTCCGGGTGGGGAGTCGGTGCTGGGCGGCGCGCCACTGCGCGCGCTGGAGGAGGCCTTGGCGCGGGCAGGCGAGGCCGACGGCGCGCAGGCGCTGCGCGCGGCCTGCGCCGCGGCGGGGCCGGCGCTGCGCCTGCTGCTGCGCCCACTGCTTCACTATCATCTGGGCTCGTCGAGGCTGCGCACGCGTGAAGTCATGCAGAGCGTGCGCCGGCTGCTCGAGGCGGCCACGCCGCCTTCAAACCCCCACACTGCCGTACGATGAATCCGCTTGTCGCCCCTGAATCCTCCGCATCCATCGCCCATGGCGACGGTCGGACCGCGCTGTCCGTCAACGTCAACCGGGTCGCGCTGCTGCGCAACTCGCGTCCGGTGGGCCTGCCCAAGGTCGTGCACCTGGCCACGATCGCGCTGGAGGCGGGAGCCGACGGTATCACCGTCCATCCACGGCCCGATGCGCGCCACATCACCACGCAGGACGTGCACGAGCTGGCGGCCCTGCTCGCAGGCTGGCCGCAGGCCGAGTACAACATCGAGGGCAATCCCTTCCACAACCTGATGCCGCTGCTGCGCGCAGTGCGCCCGCACCAGGCCACCTTCGTGCCCGACAGCGTCGAGCAGGCGACCTCCGACCACGGCTGGGACCTCACGCGCGACGGCACACGCCTGCGGCCGCTGATCGACGAACTCCATGTGCTGGGCGTGCGCGTGAGCCTGTTCATGGACCCCGACCCTGGGGCGATGGCGTTGGCGCGGGCGGTGGGCGCCGATCGCGTCGAGCTCTACACCGAGGCCTACGCGCGCGGGCACGGCACGCCGCAGCAGGCCGCGCTGCTGGAGCGCTATGCGGCGGCAGCGCAGGCGGCGCACGCCGCCGGCCTGGGCGTCAACGCCGGCCACGACCTGAACCGCGACAACCTGGGCGACTTCCTGCGCGCCGTGCCCGGCGTGGCCGAGGTCTCGATCGGCCACGCGATCGCGGCCGACGCGCTCGAACTCGGCATGGCCGAGACCGTGCGCGCCTACCAGCGCTGCATCCGCGTCGCACAGGCGCCCCGGCAGTGATCTACGGTGTCGGCACCGATCTGTGCGACGTGCGCCGCATAGAGGCCGCGCTACAGCGGCGCGGCGAGCGCTTCGCCACCAAGGTGCTCGGGCCGCACGAACTCGAGGTCTTCCGCGCTCGCCTGGCGGCAGTGCCGGCGCGCGGTGTGCGTTACCTGGCCACCCGCTTCTCGGCCAAGGAAGCCTTCTCCAAGGCCGTCGGCCTGGGCCTGCGCATGCCGATGACATGGCGCGCCTGCGAGGTCGTCAAGGCGCGCAGCGGCAAGCCCGAGATCGTACTGCACGGCGAGCTTGCACAGTGGTTCGCGCATCGCCGCCTGCGAGTCCATCTGAGCCTCACTGACGAGTCCGACTACGCAGCGGCCTTCGTCGTCGTCGAGACCGTCGACGAACCGCCTTCGGGGGGGTCCGGTGCGGCCCTCCTTCCCCGGTGACCTTCCCGTTCAACCGAAAGGCCAAGTCCCTGCGATGACCCACGCTCCCGTCGTTCTTGACACCGCCGGCCCCGAGCTGAGCGTCGATGACCGCCGCCGTCTGCAACACCCCTTGACTGGCGGGCTGATCCTGTTTGGCCGCCACTGGACCGACCGCAGCCGCCTGACCGCGCTCGTGGCCGAGGCCAAGGAACTGCGTCCCGACTTGCTCGTCTGCGTCGACCACGAGGGCGGACGCGTGCAGCGTTTCCGCACCGATGGCTTCACCCACCTGCCGCCGATGCGCCGCCTGGGCGAGTTGTGGATGCGCGACGCGCTGGCGGCCACCGATGCGGCCACGGCGGCCGGCTACGTGCTGGGAGCGGAGCTTCGCGCCTGCGGGCTGGACCTGAGCTTCATGCCCGTGCTCGACCTCGACCACGGGCCGAGCGGTGTCATCGGCGACCGCGCCTTCCACCGCGATCCGCGTGTCGTGGCCATGCTGGCCAAGAGCCTGATGCACGGGCTGCTGCTGTCAGGCATGGCCAACTGCGGAAAGCACTTCCCTGGCCACGGTTTCGTCGCTGCCGACAGCCACCACGAGGTGCCGGTGGACCGGCGCGGTTTGAAGGCCATCCTGGCCGACGACGCTGCGCCCTACGGCTGGCTGTCGACCAGCCTGGCCAGCGTGATGCCGGCGCATGTGGTCTACCCGCGCGTGGACCGTCGACCCGCCGGTTTTTCCGCGCGCTGGCTGCAGGACGTCCTGCGCGGCCGGCTTGGGTTTCAGGGCGCCGTCTTCAGTGACGATCTGAGCATGGCCGGTGCTCGCCAGGTCGAGGGACGCGAGCTCGGCTACGCCGCGGCCGCGGCACTCGCGCTCGCAGCCGGGTGTGACCTCGTGCTGCTGTGCAACCAGTCCGCGAGCGATGGCGGCCGCGCCGTGGACGAGATGCTCGACGGCCTGGCCGACCTGCAGGCGCAGGGTGGCTGGCAGCCGAGCGCGCCAAGCGAATCTCGGCGCCTGGCGTTGCTGCCCCAGACCCCGCCGCTGACCTGGGACGAACTGATGCACCAATCAGCGTACCAGCACGCGCTGGCGCGCCTGCCCTGAGAAAGCCGCCTGGCAGCGGCGCCCAAGCGCTCGGCGCCCGTCTGTGGCGGGCGCCGGCGTCCGTTCAGGCGGTGGTAGCGTCGCGTCCCGAGGACTCCCGCTCGAATGGGAGCTTCAGCTGCGACAGGTCCTTGCGTGTCTCCACCAGCACCAGCGGGCCTTCGTCGACCACGACCACGGGCTTGCGCTCCCGCGGCACATGCGCCGGCTTGGGCTCGGCGGCGATGGCGGCCTGTACCGCGGCCACCTTCGCAGCGTCGGAGTTGACCCATTCCAGGCCGCAGTCCTGGGCGATGCGCTGCAGTTCGCTCAGCGGCAGCACGTAGGGCTCGACGACCGCCGGCAAGGCCGGCGTCGGCGCGGACCCCGGCGCCCGCGCCGCGGAGACCGTAGCCTCGGGCGCGACCGCCGCGGGTTCCGGGGCCGCCGGCGTCAACGCCTCTCCGGCGTCGGCCTGCTTGGGCGGCTCGCCGGGAGCCTCAGCGCTGCTCTCGGCGTCCATCAGGCTGGCGGCTTCTGCGGTCTCGCCCTCGCCACGCCGCTCGCGCCGCAACCGGTCCCGGCCTCGACGGCGACCACCTTCGCGCTCGCCGCGGTCCTCGCCTGCGGGCGGCTCGGTGCCGGCTGCGACAGCCTCAGGCAGTGGCGCGACGGCGCCACCAGCATCGCGGGTCGCCAGCGCGGCGCCTTCGCTTTCGACCATGGCGTCGCCGGATTCGACCTCGGCTCCGGACTCGTCGCGCCGGCCGCCTCGGCCACCGCGGCGGCGGCGGCGCCGGCCTTCACCTTCGGGCAACGCGTTCAGTTCGGGGCCGGGCACGACCGTCGTCGTCACCGTGGTTTCTGGGGCTGCCTCGGCCTGCTCGGGCGCCTGGCTCTGGGCGCGTGGCAAGTCCTCACGGGCCGGGCGGCGTTCGCGGCCCTCGCGACCTTCACGACCCTCACGACCTTCACGACCTTCACGACCTTCACGACCTTCACGAGGCGCGCGCGACTCGCGGCCTTCCTCGACCGGTCCCGTACCTGCAGCGTCTGCGGGGCGACGACCCTCGCGGCTTTCGCGGCTTTCGCGGCCCTCACGGGGTCCACGGTCGCCTCGCTCCCCACGATCGCCGCCACGGCCGCCGCGGCCGCCGCGGCGGCCGTCACGCCCTTCCCGGCTTTCGCGCGCTTCCCTGGGCTGACGTTCCGTGGTCGGTTGCGCCGGCGCGGGGACAGCAGCCGCCACGGGCGCTGGGGCCGGGGCGACCGGGGCCGGCGCAGGCGCGCCTGCAAACAGCTTGCGCACCCAGCCGAAGAAACCGCCGCCGGCTTCGAGCGGTGCTGCCGGTGCCGCGGGCGCGACCGCCGTTGGCGGGATTGTCGCGGCAACGGGGGTCGCGGCGGGCACATGCGCCACCGGTTCGGGTGCCGGCCTGGTCGTCGGGGGCGGGGCCGGCTGGTCCGGCAGCACGCCCTTGATCATCGGCTCCTGGCGCGCCTTGGCCTTCTCGCGTCGCGTGATGCCGACCTCGTCCTCGGTCTCCTCGATCATCGTGTAGCTGGCTCGGTAGGCCTCCAGCCGCGGGTCGTCGTGGCGCAGGCGCTCGAGGCGGTAGTTCGGCGTTTCCAGGTGCTTGTTCGGCACCAGCAGCACGGTCACGCGCTGCTTCAGCTCGATCTTGGTGATCTCGTTGCGCTTCTCGTTCAGGAGGAAGGAGGTCACCTCCACGGGCACCTGCACGTGCACGGCGGCGGTGTTGTCCTTCAGCGCTTCTTCCTGGATGATGCGCAGGATCTGCAGCGCCGAGCTCTCGGTGTCGCGGATGTGGCCGGTGCCGTTGCAGCGCGGGCAGGTGATGTGGTTGCCTTCGCTCAGCGCCGGGCGCAGGCGCTGGCGGCTCAGTTCGAGCAGGCCGAACTTGCTGAT